>JAMPHT010000023.1 GCA_023663285.1 Bacillota bacterium | reverse complement strand
CCCCCCAGAAGAGGGGCTGTCTCACCATCCGCAGCAAATTTACCTTAAACAGGCGGATTCCCGTCATTTTCATAGTTATACCCCTCTTTCTAGGGACGATAGTTCATCCCGCTGAGCAGCAGCTGCCCGGAAAAAGCGTCAAATATCAGCATCATCTGCATTTCCGAGGCGGGATCCCAGTACTGTACCACCCAGAAGGGAGCCGCAATATTGCGCAGCGGCCCGTCCTCCGCATCCGAAAACCAATAGGAATATGCTATCTCGATGCGGTTCACCGTCACGGCAGCGGGAAGCAGGATGCTGTCGAAATACTGCTTCGCGTTTTCCAATATCCTGTTGATATCGCAGACGCTTTCCCTTTCCTTATAAGCTTCCATGATACAGGGTTTTCTGTCCGTGCTTAAATACCGAAGTCCTTCGGTCTCCCCAAAACTGACAAACTGCTTATCTGCTATAAGCGGTATCAGAAGATCCAGATAGCGCTGAGCGTCCAGTTCCTCGTCCCAGACGGTATTTTCCGTCAAGATCATCGAGAGACTCAGATATCTTAAAGGGAATCCGTCTATATTCCGGTAAAATATATATCCGTAATAATCCTCCTCCAGATACGGCGAATTGCTGTCAGCTAAATCTCCCGGAATCTCATAGCCGCAATCTTTCAGCTTCTGCCTGTTCGTCTCCCCCATGGGAACACAAATAACTTCCGAGTAATATTCCTCCCCTGTCACGGTCATAAGGATTTTTCCCGCCTGTGCCGCCAGTTCCTCAGAGGACGCAAAATCCAGTTCAGACTCGTCTGGAACAGCATGGCTTAAAAGATTACAGGCTGCATTGTGATCAAAGCTGTCCCATTCATAATTATAGAATACGACATTCGGATTCGACTCCACCCAACCTCCCTCATCCATACGCCATTCGCACCATAATGTCCTCTCAACTCCTGCCTGATCCTGCATGACCAGATATCCTATCGCCTCTCCCGGATTAAGACGTACCTCCCAGGTGTATTCCGGCAAAAACCCGCTCTGCTCCGCCAGAAGCCGGGCAAATTCCTCAACAGAATACCCATAAATGGCGGGAGCGGCCAAAAACGCCTCCTCCGTCACCAGATCTTCTTCCCTGATCTCACTGGTTACATAGTAGGCGCTCAGGCCGTTCCCATATCTGCTGTATGGCGTAATTCCGGCATCTACCAGCACCCCCTCTGTCAGTTCCATCTCCAGGTGCGTACCCTCCATCTCCTCCTGTGTTACAAGCCTGTCACTTGCAGCAGAGTCGGAACAAGCGGTGAACAAAAAAGAAATCAAAAATAATAATATAGTCCGGATAATCCGCTTTTTCAATATTTACTTACCTCCCACACAGCTTGATCGACAACATTTAAGGTGTAAACGAATAAGTAGCCCGGACGCTGGTCGCCAGAGAATCTGTCGTCAGACGCATACCCACAATATAGTAACCGTCGCCTGCGGTGTCAGGATTCAGATAAGCAAAATTTTTTGTTGTATTATAGTCAAACTGCTGCCCCACTGTTACTCTAGCAAAGGGGGCGTAAGGTTTCGTAACCGCCGCACCTATGTGGGCTCTGTCACTGGCGCCAGAAGAGAGCGAAATCGTTGCCGGTTGTGTATTTGCCGGCTTATAAGACCTTGTGTTCGTATCATAGTACCATGTCTTTGTCACATCGGTTGTATACGCATCCACCTTCAGTACGGACAGCCCCCAACAAAATGTAAAGGCCAGACTCAACGTCATCAACATTGCAACCGCTTTCTGGTTAAAAACTTTTTTCTTTTTCATATGATTCTCCTTTCACATTTAATAAAATGTTTTATGGTACTTAATTATTATAATATATTGTCTTTGTCTTGTCAACAACCTGCTCAAAATTCGTTCTTGGCATTCTTCCGTGTATAAAAGGTTCGCTCCTAGGGCTGATAGTTCATCTCGCTGAACAGCAGCTGCCCGGAAAAGGCGTCAAATACCAACACCATCTGCATTTCCGAGGCGGGATCCCAGTACTGTACCACCCAGAAGGGAGCCGCAATATTGCGCAGCGGCCCGTCCTCCGCATCCGAAAACCAATAGGAATACGCTATCTCGATGCGGTTCACCGTCACGGCGGCGGGAAGCAGGATGCTGTCGAAATACTGCTTTGCGTTTTCCAGTATCCTGTTGATATCGCAGACGCTTTCCCGTTCCCTGTAAACCTCCTGCATACAAAGCTCCCTGGTTATGTCCAGACACCGGAGCCCGCTGCCTTCCCCCCAACTGACGAAATCCGCCTGCGCAATGCCGGGTATTATATGATTCCCGTGAACCTGCACGTCCAGCTCCTCATCCCATGCAACAGCCTCCGTCAGGACAAGCGAGCCGGTCAGATACATCAGGGGAAAGCCATCCACATCCCGATAAAAGCTGAATCCATAATAATCCTCCTTCTGATAAGAGGCATTGTCGGAAACTTCGTCCAATATACTGCCCCCGCGGTCTCTCATCTTCTGCCGGTTCGTCTCCCCCATGGGAGAACAAAGAACTTCCGGGTAATATTCCTCACCCGTCAGCTGCTTCAGTATTTTTTCCGCCTGCACCTCCAGCTCCCCGGAGGACGCAAATGTAAGCTCGGACTTATCGGGCTCCGTCATATACATAAGGGCGCCGGCTGCATTACTGTCAAAGCAATCCCATTCATAATTGTAGATCAGCGAAGTCGGAGTCACTTCCACACATCCCGCTTCATCCCTTCGCCAGCTGCAATAAAGTGTCCTTTCAATTCCTGCCTGATCCTGCATGACCAGATGTCCCAGCGCCTCTCCCGGAATAAGACGTACCTCCCAGGTATATTCCGGCGAAAATCCGCCCTGCTCCGCCAGCAGCCGGGCAAACTCTTCCACAGAATACCCATAGATAACAGGGGAGGCTATGAATTCCTCCTCTGTCACTAAATTTTCTTCCTGAGACTTCATAGATACATAATAAGCGCTCAGGCCGTTCTCATAGCGGCTGTAGGGCGTGATCCCTGCATCTACCAGCACCCCCTCTGTCAGTTCCATTTCCAGGTGCGCAGCCTCCATCTCCTCCGGGCTTAAGATCCCCTCTTCGGAGGAATCGCCGGAACAGGCCGCAGGCCAAAGAGAAAGCACTATCAGTAACAGGGCGCAGGTGATCCGTTTTTGCAATATTTCTTTACCTCCGCAAATATCCCCAGAACAGTTTATATGCTACAGCTATATTGTAGTATTTTATGCCTCTCTTGTCAACAAGCCCTGCAAAGAGCAGCGAAGCTACGTCAGCAGCGCCAGCTTCAGGCAGAATTCCTTCCCATCGCAGCGCATGGTACAGCTTCCGTTGTATTTTCCGGCGATCTGCTTCATGATCTCAATGCCGTATCCATGGTCCTTTTTGTTCTTCTTCCCGGTAGGTATGCTGTTGCCGCGGACGGATACCTTCCTCTCCACAGGATTCACGATCTCTATCACCGTATAATTCCGGGTGACGCTCACCCTGGTACGGATATAACGCTCCGCCTGCGCCATACACGCCTCTATGGCATTGTCGTAAGCGTTGGCGAGAAGCCCGCAGAGATCGGTTGCCGCCATCCCCCTCAGGTTCTCCAGATTCCCCGAAAATTCAAAGGCGATCCCGTTTGCCTCACAGATCCTGCTCTTTGAAGCCACCACCAGGTCCGCCACCCTGTTGCCTGTAGGTATCCTGCCGCCCACGGCGGGCGCCTCGTGGCTCAGCTGTTCCGTGTACCTTCTGACCTCCTCGTAATCGCCCTCCTGACACAGCGACGAGATGACCGCCAGATGATTGGTCAGATCGTGGCGCATTTTCCGCACCTCGGTTTCATTCTCCTTCACCTCCTGCAGTGCGTCCAGCTGCACCTGCAGATAGTCCGTCTCGCATCTCGCCATGGTCTGGCGGTAAATTCTCTTTCTGGACTCCACCAGGCTGTATGCAAAATATCCCACTCCCAGCAGATATCCGCCCACGAAGATAAACATATACAGCCAATACCATATGGGCGTATGCTGCGCACGGTTCACCATGAGGATCAGCGCGCCGTCGATAAAGGAGAAAAAGAGCAGCGCTATGCTGCCAAACACTTCTTTCCCCGAAAAATGCACCCTGGTTCCATACTTGAGCTGCACATGGCGCAGAATGAGCAGCAGGACAAGCAGCGTTGCATCTGCCATGAAGCTGAAAAGCGTCCGCGAATCCTCCTGCGCCGCCAGCTGAATATTGGCGGGAGAGACGATCTCCTCCACCAGCGTAACGGGAAGCAGATCCAGAAAGAGATAAACACAAACAGCCGGGAAAAAGCGCAGCAGATCCGAAAGCCTCCGCCTGCTGAACAGACACACGCTCAAAATGATCTCCACCGCCACAGTGACAGAAAAATCAAATACAGAGGGAAGCGGGCGCAAAGCGGTGATCGTTGTCCACAGCACAGAGATGCAGGAGCGGATGACCGCGTTTCTTCTTCCCAGATCCATGTGAGCGGCACAGACATACTGCATGATCAAAATCAGGATCCAGTAATCCAGCAGATTAGATATAACAGCATATACATAAGCGTTCATCTGTTCAGGCCTCCGTCGATGTATGCCCCCAGCGCAAGACGAAAAGCCCTGCTCCGCCTGCGGCTGATAGGAAGCGTCTTTCCGCAGTCCAGCGTCAGCCGCGTCTCATCGAATTCCCGGACATGGGTCAGATTCACAAGAAATTTCCGGTGGACACGGAAAAAGAAAAAGGGAGAGAGCTGTGCTTCCAGTTCGTTCAGCCCTTTCCGCAGCGTGATCCTATCATCCATATAATAAAGAAGCGTATCCTTGTTATCCGCCTCCAGATACCTCAGCTCCCCTGTATGCAGCAGCATTTCGCACCCGGAAGTCCTTACCGCCAGCGTGCGGGTACTTTCCAGCTCCCGACGCACCTCCATCATCACCGCGGCAATATCCTGCTCCTTTACCGGCTTCAACAGATAGCGGAAGGCATTCACCTCATAACCCTCCGGCGCGTACTCCAAATAGGCGGTCAGAAAGATCAGAACAGCGTTCCTGTCCATACCTCTGATTTTCTTCGCCAGGGCAATGCCGTTGACCGGCTGCATCAAAACATCCAAAAACAGCACATCGTAACGCTCTCCCGCCTCATACTTCGCCAGAAGCCGCTCCGGGGAAGAAAAACAATCCACGGAGCAGTCCGGCTGCCCCCAGAGATATTGATATATCTGTTTTACCAGGACGATCTCATCATCACAAACCGCAATCTTCATATCTGCATACATCCCGCCGCTCTACGGTACCTTTCACCCTGTCATCATTTCCTTTCCTACCTTACCACACCCGTACAAAGGTCGTCAAGAAACCTAAGTGCAAAAGCCGCTTACACCGGGATTTCGACCGTTTACGCCATACCGATACAGCCGGTGCTCCCGCTGTAAGCAACGGCGCGGGAATCACCTTAATTATGGCACAACAAAACAGGAAAACAACCTGAACGACCGATCGTTTCCCTGTTATACAGACACAAGTATGAGATTCCGCAACCCTGTTCCCGACAGCCAAAAGCAGCCCATCAGTCCCCTTAGATCAGCGGATACCTGTCCGTCAGTTCCTTCACGATAGCATATGCCTCCGGGATCTTCTCCTCGCCGCCCTTGATGACCAGGGCAATGGCCTCTGCTATTTTATCCATGTCAGCCGTATTCATGCCTCTGGAGGTGACGGCAGGGGTCCCCAGACGGATACCGCTGGTCACAAAGGGAGACTGGGGATCGTTGGGGATCGTGTTCTTATTACAGGTGATATGCGCCGCATCCAGCAGCTTTTCCACAGCCTTTCCGGTGAGCCCGAAGTTGGTCAGGTCAACCAGCATCAGATGGTTGTCGGTGCCGCCGGACACGATCTTAATGCCCCGCTCCAGCAGACCTTTGCACAACGCCTGGGCATTGTCGATGATGCCCTGCTGGTACACCTTGAAATCATCGCTCAGCGCCTCCTTGAAGCAGACGGCTTTTGCGGCGATGACGTGCATCAGCGGCCCGCCCTGAATGCCGGGGAAGATCGCCTTGTTAAAGTTATACTTTTCATTCACCTCATTGCTGGATAGGATCAGGCCGCCTCTGGGTCCCCGCAGGGTCTTATGGGTGGTGGTGGTAGTCACATGGGCATAGGGAATGGGGCTGGGATGGAGCCCTGCCGCCACAAGTCCCGCAATATGTGCCATATCCACCATAAGGACAGCCCCCACCTCGTCCGCGACCTCACGAAACTTTTTAAAATCAATGGTGCGGGCATATGCGGAAGCGCCTGCGATGATCATCTTCGGCCTTGCCTCCAGGGCGATCTCCCGCAGCCTGTCATAGTCGATAAAGCCCTGGTCATTGACTCCGTAAGGAACAATGTGAAAATATTTTCCGGACATATTCACCGGGCTGCCGTGAGTCAGGTGCCCGCCGTGATCCAGATTCATGCCCATGATAGTATCTCCCGGCTGACAGACCGCGAACTGTACCGCCATATTTGCCTGAGCGCCGGAATGAGCCTGCACATTGGCATATTCACAGCCGAACAGCTCCTTTGCGCGCTCAATGGCCAGGCTTTCCACCACATCCACGCAGCCGCAGCCGCCGTAATAGCGCTTGCCGGGATAGCCCTCCGCGTACTTATTGGTCAGCGGGCTGCCCATTGCCGCCATCACCGCCTTGCTCACCCAGTTCTCCGAGGCGATCAGCTCAATGTGGCTGTTCTGCCTCTCCTGCTCGTCCACGATCGCCTGGGCCACCTGAGGGTCCACCGCCCTCACTTCATCCAATGAATACATTTAAGATCCTCCTGTTTTCTGTTATTCGCAAGCTTTGCTTTTCCTCTGCGGTTACTGATCGTCTACACTCGCAAACCCGCGCTTTCAGCGCTTTATTGTCTGCTTCGCAGACTGTTTGCTCGTTAATGGCGCAGGAAAAACAAATGCCTGCTTCGCAGTCGCTTGTTTTTCTTCTGCGCACATTATATCATGGAAATTCCGGGAAGAAAATGATTTTATTTACGAATGGTGATTCTGCTGTTAAAATAGAGGCAGACGCATATTATTAACGAAAGAGAGGTTCATTCTCCATGTATCATATCATCATCAACCCGGCTTCCCGCTCAGGCAAGGGTCTGAAGATCTGGAAGGATCAGGTGGAGCCTGCCCTGGGAAGAGGCGGCGTCGAATACCGCGCCTACTTTTCCGAGCAGGCCGGAGATGTGGCAAAAATTGCAGGAAAGATACTTTCCAATGTGTCCAACGCCGACAGCGACCCGGTGTCGCTGATCATCCTGGGCGGGGACGGAACGGTGAACGAGGCAATCCAGGGTATGCCGGATACCTCAAAGGTCATCCTGGGCTACATTCCCACCGGCTCCAGCAACGACCTGGCAAGGGACCTGGGTATCCCTACCGACCCCACCGCCGCCCTTGACCTGATCCTGCACTCCGGCACGGCCTGCTCCATGGATCTGGGGACCGTCACCTATTCCGACGGCAGCAGACGCAGGTTTGCAGTCAGCTGCGGTATCGGCTTCGACGCCGCCGTGTGTGAGGAGGCACTGCGCTCCAGGGCAAAAAAGGTGCTGAACAAGATCGGCCTGGGAAAGCTGACCTACCTCAGTATCGCCTTAAAACAGCTCTTTGCCGCAAAGGCAATTTCCGGCAGGCTGGTTCTGGATGATAAGACGCCTGTTGAGATCGGCAACATCCTGTTCACCGCCTGTATGCTTCACCGCTTTGAAGGCGGAGGCTTCATGTTCAGCCCCGATGCGGACGCCACGGACGGCGTCTTAAATCTGTGCGCCGTAGGCGATATTTCAAAGGCGTTGATCCTCTATGCCCTGCCCACAGCCTTCGAGGGAAAGCACTATCGTTTCAACGGCATCACGCCCTATCAGGCGAAAAAGGTTACTATAGAGGTATCCTCCCCGCTCTGGGTACATACAGACGGCGAGGTCACCCGGAAGAGCAGCAGCATCACCGTGACCTGCGAACAGAACGCCCTCCGCATTATCAGGAGCCAAACCTAAAGGTTTTCTTAAGATAACTTTAAGAACGAAAAAAAGCCATTGCATTTTTCAAAATTGACGCTATACTATAGATGATTCAAAGCTTAAGGAGAAGTAAAATGAAAAAATGTAAAAGCTTTTGGGCAAAGTATAAGCATGGCGTTCCGCTTTTGATCTATATGGTGATCTACCTGGCCTGGTTCGCCTGGCTGGAGCAGACAAACGTTAAGAATTATCAGATAATACACGTCAGCATGGATGACTACATTCCCTTTTGCGAGGTTTTCATCATTCCCTATCTGCTGTGGTTCGGATATGTGGCCGCCGTAGTCGTCTACCTGTTCTTTAAAAACAAGCAGGACTATTACAAGGCGTGCGCCTTTCTGTTTACGGGGATGACCATATTCCTGATCGTCTCCACCTTATGGCCCAACGGACATGACTTAAGGCCCGCCTCCCTTCCCAGGGACAACTGCTTTACCTGGCTGATATCCGCACTTTGGAATACAGACACCCCCACAAACCTTTGGCCCAGCATCCATGTGTTCAATTCCATGGGCGCCCATTTCGCAGTCATGCACAGCGGCGAGCTGTCCCGGAGCAGATTCGGAAAGCCCATTAAAATCGCTTCCGGCGTGCTGAGTGTGTCCATCATCCTTTCCACCATGTTCATCAAGCAGCACTCCGTGTTCGATGTGGTGACAGGGATCCTCATGGGCGCAGTGCTGTACGCAGTTGTTTACAGAAGGGAATGGCTGCTTACAGGCAGACCCGCAAACAAGGATCGGGAAAAGGCGGCAGGGTGACGGATCGATTCAGTTAAACTTAAATATCTTCCGGCAGATCTTATAGCCCTCCACCGAGATCTTGCGTCCGCCCCGGCCGGGCAGGTTCATGGCTTCTCCCATGATACCGTGGCGCAGCCAGTGGTACAGCTTTCTGTCCTTCTCCTTTAAATACTGCCACAGCTCCACTTTCTTTGCCAGATTTTCCTCCGTGCCGGAGCGTATCAGCAGCACCGAGGAAACGGTGGTGATGATCTCCAGATAGTTTCTCATGTACTGGTACAGACGCTTATGCTTCACCAGCTCCGCTTTCTTTCCCACCAGATAATCGATCATCAGCTTATTGACCTTTATCTGCTGGTCGATGCGGGAGATCATGACCTCCTCGTTGACGGACTGATCCTCCCTGCCAATATAATAACGGTAAAAATTCACATCCAGATAATACATATTCTTTACATGGGGCAGAGGCTCAAACACATAGAGGTTGTCCACATAAAAGGTATGCTCCGGAAGCCGTATCCCGCACTCTTTCAGCAGCTTTGTCCTGAAAATACAAGAGTGCATCAGGATATAGTGGCCTTTCTGGAAATGATGGCAGTCCTCCCAGGTAAACATACGGTCCATGGGCAGACTGTGGCGGTATTGAATGACCTTCTTTTTCTTCTCGCCCTCTTTTTCATAGACATAGTTGCACACCAGCATATCCAGCACCTGCGCCCCCCCTGCAAATTCCCGCAGGGTATCCAGCACCTTTGCATAGGCTTCCTTTTTCACCCAGTCGTCGCTGTCCACCACCTTAAAATAAAGCCCCGTGGCATAGTCGATCCCCGTGTTCACCGCGGAGCCGTGGCCGCCGTTTGCCTTATGCACCGTTTTGACGATAGTAGGATATTTTGCCGCATATTCATCCGCGATCTCCGCTGTTGCATCCCTGGTGGAGCCGTCGTCCACAATGATGATCTCCACATCCTCGCCTCCCGCCAGAAGGGACTCGATGCACTTTCTCATATATTTTTCCGAATTATAGCAGGGAACCGCTATGGATAACAATTTCACCTTTCTTCCTCCTCATACCTCTCTTTTCCCAGGCGTATCTTAAGATATCCGGTGTAGGCGGCAAACGCTGACGGTATCGGATACCTTTCCTCGGTCTCACCCGGCTCCACAAAAAGCCAGCTCCTGCTGTCCTCGCCGGGGCTTCCGTGGTCCAGCTCATCCACCCGGACCATATAGCCTTTCATATGCCACTCCTTATGGGTAAAGATATGCCTGGCTTCCTCCAGGGGCTGAATGCGCAGCACCCGGACGCCGTTCTCCGCCAGATAAGCCGTTACCTCCTCCGCCGTCCGATAGCCCTCCAGCATGGGAAACTCATACATTCCCGCCAGAAGCCCTTTTGCCGGGCGCTTGTGAATAGCGGCCCTGTTCTCATCCCGGATGACCAGCACCGTCTTTTCTTCTATCTTACGGGGCTTTTTCCCTTCCTTTTTGGGAAACTCCGTCTCTGTGCCGTCCCCATGAGCCAGACAGAGATGACTTAAAGGGCAGATACCGCAGAGCGGCGCGCCCACCGGAATGCAGACGCAGGCGCCGATCTCCATCATAGCCTGGTTGAACTCTCCGGAACGATCCGCAGGCATAGCCTCCCACAGCTCCTGCTCTACCGCCGTCTTTACTTTTCCGTCTGTGATAAGCCTTTCGTCCTTCCTCAGCCTTGCCAGCACCCGGAGAACATTCCCGTCCACCGCAGGAACGGGCCTGCCGTAGGCTATGGACGCAATGGCTCCTGCCGTATAGCTGCCGATACCGGTAAGCTTTAGAAGCTCCTCATACTCCTCCGGCATCTCGCCGCCATACTCATTCAGTATCTGCAATGCCGCTCTCTGCAGATTCCTCACCCTGTTATAGTATCCAAGTCCCTCCCAGAGCTTCAACAGCTGCTCCTCCTCAGCCTCTGCCAGCGCCCTGACATCCGGCAGCGCAGACATAAACCGCTCAAAATAGGGCTTGACCGCCTCCACTCTGGTCTGCTGCAGCATGATCTCCGACACCCATACCCGGTAAGGCGTCGGCTCTTCCCGCCAGGGAAGGATCCTTCTGTTTTTATCATACCATTCCAGAAGCGGTTTGGGAATGGTTTCAAGCCTTAAGTTTTCCTTAAGTCTCACCGGAACCGGTTCATTCAGCGTCAGAGAATCCCCTGTCACCCTGCAGTCGTAAGCCAGTATCTCCACTCCGGCATCCGCCGCCCTGCACAGCGCGTCTCCAAATTCCGGGTGAGTGTCCCTGTTTGGTTCAAAATGATCTACATTTTCCATCTGGATCACAAACATGACAAAAGCGCGATATCCTGCGCCCTTCGCCCGGATCAGCTCCTCCATATGCTTTACCGCCCGCTCGGAGGGCGCATCGGGAAACCGGACGACCCCCTCTTCCTCCAGGGTGACCCCCTTCACCTCCATAAAGATTTTTTCCGTTTCCGTCTCCAGATAGAAATCAAAACGGGAACTGCCGTAGACAGTCTCCGGACGCACCACCCTTACATCCGGCAAAAAGGAACCTGAGCGCAGCCATTCCTCCACCGCCCTGTTAGGCGCCTGAGAATCCATATTTATCATGCGCTCTCCCTTCTCCACCGCCACCAGATCGTAGGCAGTGGAGCGGGCTCTATTTTCGCTTTTCGTCAGATAAACAACCACACCGGGCTGCAGAAGCTCCCTGCAGCGCCCGGTGTTCTTCACATGGACTTTTTCTGTTTTCCCCCCAAGCTCCACATAGGCGATAAAACGGTTGGGGCGGCTTATAAAACGCGCCTGTACTATATTATCGTATTTCATACTTATACCTGTTTCACGTGCTTTGATCACACAACCAATCACCCGCGGCAGCACAAATAGTCAATAAACCGCCGCAGGGCCGGAAGAATCCGCAAGCGGATTCTTCCCGGAATGACTTAGATTTTTTTAGGCAGCGTCCAAAGAGGTGTGCTATGCACCCTCTTTGCTGCCTTAGAAAATCTTCATTCCGTTCATACTTGCCTGCGGCGATAGGGGACACGGGCGGCAGGAACCGCCTGGGCCGCGCTCTGGGTGTGTACCGACTGGTCGTCAAAGAAGATCTGCGCCCCGAATGCCTTTAAAAACTCTCTCTTTTCCAGTCCTCCCAGGAAAAACGCCTCATCCACCCTTACGTTCCATGCCCGCATGGTACGTATGACCCTCTCGTGTGCAGGGGCGCTGCGGGATGTGACAAGAGCCGTCCTGACAGGACAATTCTCTGTTCCAAGCTCCCTCTGCAGATCCGAAAGCTTTTTCAAAAAGTTGGCAAAGGGGCCTTCCGCCAGGGGCTCGCTGGCATGGACTTTCTCGTTTTCCTCAAAAGCATTCAGGCCCTTTTCCTGAAAGATCACCTCCGACTCGTCCGTGAACAGAACGGCATCTCCGTCAAAGGCAATGCGTATCTGGCCGGGGGTCAGGGATGAGGCCGGCGCCGACGTCTGCGAGACGCCGCGGGACATTGTACCGGCAGCACTGCGGGGCAACGCTTCGGCAGCGCCGCGGGACGATCCCACATGGGACGCGCCAGACAATGTCCGGCGCTCCCTGCCGGGCATGGGGATGATCTTGGCGTCATGCTTTACTGCCGCTCTTTCCTGTCCCCCGCGATCCCCTGCGCCTCCGGTGCAGATGATTCCCGCGGCGATACCGCTGTCGATCGCACTCTGCACATCCTCCTCGCAGGCGGACAGATACAGGTCTGTGCCAAATGCCGCCAGATAGGGCGCAAGAGACGCTCCGCTGGCCAGAACGGAACGGGTGATGGGCAGCCCGTAATAGGCAATGGTATTAAAGACCCTAAGGGACGTATCCGGACTGTTATGAGACATAATGATGACTTCGATCAAATCTCTCTTCTCCACACACTCGTTGAGCCGCAGAAGAGACTGGATCAGCTGAAATCCCGGTCCCGGCTTCAATACCTCCTGTTCATGCTCCACCTGATACCTGCAATATGCCTCCAGTCCCTGGGTCTCAAATATCTCATTCTCCACCGTCAGGTCAAACAACGCTCTGGAGGATACCCCTATCACCATCTTCTGATCCATAACATATGCCATAAGCCGCTCCCTTCTGCTGCCGCTTCCGCTTCCAGCCGTCTGTGCCTGCATCTTAAAAGGAAGTTTTCTGGCTTTGGCCTACCTGATACGATTGCACTCGTACCGCTCTCTGGTCAGCAGACAGGCCTTCAGCGCCTCATACCGCTCCTCAATATCACCCTCAGCGATCTCCACATCACAGGCGATCGCCATGGTGGTGATCATTTCATCGGTGATCCTGTGGTGCAGTCCTGCCAGGATATTCAGCCGCTGTTCATACTCATCCGCGTCCAGGAACTCCAGCACCATGGGGTCGAGGGTCAGCTCGCCTTCGATGTTTTCCTCTTTGCTCCACTCCCCGTCCGCTGTGCGGGCAGCAGGGGCTGCCGTCTCCCCGCCCCTTTCTGCCTCTGCCTTCGACCCCCGTTCTGCTGCCTTTGCATCCGGCGTCTGACCTGGCGCTGTATCCGCAGCCCGCTCCGGCGCTAAGCCTGTGCCCGCCTCCGCTCTCTGCCGCTCCCCGTCGGGCCCCTGGAGCTCGAATCGGAATTCCTGGGGTGCCTCCGGATACTTTTCCCTGTCCACCCTGTCGGTAAACATGGAAAGAGGTCTGGCATAGGTCTTAAAATCTCCGTACAGCGCCTGATAGACCACCAGCTGTTCGCCTGTCTCAGTATGCTCCGCCACCGCTGTTATCTGGTACAGATTCCCTTTAAAATGCTTGTAAATTTCATGTGGTTTCGGAATAAATGACATATAGGGCGCGCTCCTCTCTTATCAGAAATCTAAAAAGAGTATACCCCAATTTCCCTGAAATGTCATGTGATTCCTGTCAATTGTCAAAAAGAAATGTGTAGTAAAATGTGCAGCTGCCGTCTTTAAAGGCAAGGGTCTCCAGCTCCCTGACCAGTGCGTCCCGCTCCGCCTCCTGCATCCTGTCTATCTTACTGTGATGAACGGTGACCGTATACGTCCGGCTGCCATTCTCATCCAGCACCCTGGTCAGCATCACGCCGCTGTTGTCAAAGCCGCTGCCGCTTAAATAGGCTCTGGTATCCTTTACCAGCTGCTTCTCCTTTTCCCGATAATAGCCTTCCAGCTCCGTGTCGTTTAGGTCTGTCCTGCACATCACCGTTCCCGCAAAGGACAGGGCCGCAACCGATACCAAGATGACCGTTGCAGCCCAAAATCGAAAGCTGCCTGCTTTTTTCCTCATTGTACCGCCTCCATTTCAAAACAGAGTTTTCTGTCAATGTTTTCACAGGCATATCATATAAAATTTAAAGTCCGATAAAACTCTCTTAAACCAGGTCACTCATAAAATGCCGGTATTTTCCCGTGACTGCATGGGCGCCGCATAGTACTTGGCCTGGGCGTGCCAGAGGCGGCTGTATTTGCCGTCCCCGTCTGTGACCAGCTCGTCATGGGCACCCTGCAGGATCAGCCGCCCCCTGTCGAACACGGCGATGGAATCGCAGAACCGGCAGCTTGACAGCCTGTGGCTGATGAATACGGCAGTCTTATGCTCCACCAATATGTTGAAATTCTCATAGACCGCGGCCTCCGCGATGGGGTCCAGCGCCGCCGTGGGCTCATCCAGCACCACAAAGGGCGCATCCTTGTACAGCGCCCTGGCCAGGGCGATCTTCTGCAGCTCCCCGCCTGAAAAGTCCGCTCCCAGGCTGTCATATTCCCGCCCGATGGCCAAACCTAAAGCATCCCTGCCAAGCTCCTCCAGCTTACTCCCAAGCCCGGCCCTGTTCAGGCAGTCACGCACTTTAAGTCTGTCGTACACATCGCTCACAGCCACATTTTCCCCCAGCGGGAAGCCGAAGATACTGTAATCCTGAAATACCACGGAAAATAACGCCATATATTCATCGTACCGATACCGGGTAATGTCAATGCCGTTCAGCAATATCCTGCCCTCAGCAGGGTCGTACAGCCGGCAGAGCAGCTTGATAAAGGTGGTCTTTCCCGAACCGTTCTCTCCCACGATGGCCAGCTTGTCGCCAATCTTAAATTTCATGCTCACATGACGCAGCGCCCAGGTCTCCCCGCCGGGATACCTAAAGCTCACATCCCTGAATTCGATTTCGTAATCGATATCGTCCCGCTTTTCCACAGCCAGAGTCCCCTTGTACATATTGTTGGGAAGGTCCAGATATTCATACAGGGGTACCAGATAGACATTATTCTGCCTTAGCCTGCCCAGGCTCGCGGCAATGTCCGAGACCGCCGATACGAACCGCTTCGTCGCGCCCTGATAGAGGATAAAGCTGCCGATCCCGAACGCGCCGATAAATGCCTTCGCCGCCGTATAAAGAAATACACACAGGTTCAACACCCCATTCAGGAGGATCGACAGAAAATTATATCTGACGGTAGCCTGTTCCATCTCCCGGACCCATTCCGGACGAAGTCTGTGCTTACGGAATTCTTCCATCACAATATGGTTCAGATCGAACATGACCATGTCAGCTCCCCAATGGCGGAAAAAGGCCCTGAAATGGACATTTTGCTCTGCGATCTTATTGACCGCTCCCTGCTGACGCACCGCCCGGACAGCGTTGAGCTTTACGGAACAGAAGGAATACGCGGCAATCAGCCCCAGAATCGCCACTGCAGACGCCGGAGAATCAATAAATCCGAACACCCCCCTATATTCCCCCTCGGATCTCATAGTAAACATGGACACTGTCAGGGAGACGGAAAAAATAACATTCAAAATATCGCCAAGCAGGGATGTCATCTGCCATTTCACCTGGAAAAGCCCTGCGCCGGTGGCGTTTAAGCGGGCGTCGATCTCCGAGCGGCGGAGCCGCACATCCGCATCCTCAAGGTGCTCGTACTGAAAATCATTCTGCACGTCAGCCAGCCATGCCGCATAATTGCTGAACATAAATTCGTCGCACAGGGTCCTGCGGCTCTGTAATATCTTCATCACAAGGGAGATCATCAGCCCGCCGAGGACCGTGATCCCCGTAAACATCAGCAGCCTCCTGCGATCGCAGTCTCCCGCCAGCTCGTTTACCATCTGTGCGGACATATAGAGGCCGAAATAGGGCGAAAAGGTCTCGGCAAGGGTGCAAAGCACCTGATACAGCCAAAACCGGGGCAGTATCTTATTCAGCAGCTTCACTCCCCGCCAGATCAGCCCCCATTCTTCCAAAAGCGTGCGTTTTGCCTGACCGTCATTCCATTTCATTCTGCTTCCCCTCCCTGTAATACCTGCTCTGGATCTCAAACAGCTCCCTGTACCTTCCGCCGGCGGCCATCAGCTCCTCATGGGTGCCGGACTCCGCAAACCCGGCGTTGTCAAGCAGGAAGATCCGGTGACAGAATCTTGTGGACGCCAGGCGGTGGGAAATGAATACGGAGGTTGCCCCGTTCGCGATCCGATCATAGCTTTGGTACATCCGGTCCTCCGCGATGGGGTCCAGCGCCGCCGTGGGCTCGTCCAGGATCATACAGGCCGGATCCTTATAGAGAAGCCGGGCCAGCAAAAGTTTCTGGGTCTCCCCGCCGGACAGTTCTATACCGTCCTCGTAAAGCTCCCGCCCCATGGGCGTATCCATCCCTTTAGACAGCGAATCGATCTTCTCCGTCAGCCCCGCCAGCTCAATGCAGGCCTTCACCCTGTCGCGGTCGATCTCCTCTTCCCTTACTGCACAGGCAATATTCTGCGCAACGGTCACCGGCAGAAGGTTGAACCTCTGGGGCACCACGCCGAACAACCCATACATCTCGTCCCGGTTATATTCGTATAAGCTGTGTCCGTCCAGCAGGATCTCTCCCTCGTCCGGCAGGAGCAGTCCGCACATCAGCATGGTCAGGGTACTTTTCCCCGTACCGTTCAGGCCCACCAGCGCGATCTTCTCTCCTGCCTCTATCTTAAAGGAAATATTGTCCAGCACCTTTTTCTCACCCTTGGGATACTGATAGGATACGTTCCTGAATTCAATGGAAAAGGGGCCCCTGGGCGCCGGTATCCCCGGCCCTCTGTTCAGCCTGTCCGCCACCTCCATGGCCTCCCTGAGATCCGAGACCTGCATGGCGCCCTCAAAGACCCGGTTTATCTTTCCCAGGATACTGTCCATCACCCCCGACAGGGATGTGATGGCTGAGAAATACAGCACAAAGGAGGCGGCGTCCACATTTCCCCTCACCGCTTCTCCAATGAGAAATCCGTAGGCCGCCCCGTCCCGGAGCAGGATAATGAGATAGTTTACAAACGCCGTGAGAATACTGCGACGTTCCAGCTTTTTCTGCTCGGCAATACTTAAGGAAAGCAGCTGCTCCATCCTGTCGTGGAGAAACTGCTTCATGCCGTACAGGCGGATATCCTTGGCATAGCCGAAATCAGGACATACATTAAAAGTGAGATAATCCATCTTTTTCTCAAGCTCATTGCGGACATCCCGCTCCTCCCAGTTTTTTCTCCGCTCCCACCTTCCCATGAGGGCGTTCAGTCCGCATCCGGCGGCAAGCAGCAGGATGACCGCCGGGTGCAGCATGGAGACCACCGTCCCAAACAGCAGGAAATTCAGCAGTTTGGCAATCATATCTGAGAAATCCATGGGAAAATGTACCCCTGCCGTGTGATTGTCATTAATGGCATTGTTCGCCCGTTCATCCAGCTTCTGTACATTCGTATCATATGTGTGATACCAGTCCCTTTGACGCGTATACTTGTTCCAGGTATAGTTCATCTGTGCCAGGACATAATGCTCCGAGCTGTTGATCCTTGCGGACAGGATATTGTTGGCCATATCGCACAGCAGTCCGGCAAGCAGCAGACCTGCGATCACCAGGGCGACCGTTGAGAAGCCCTCCGATGCCTCCAGCGCCGCCAGCACCACAGGCGGCGTGTAGAGCGCCAGCGCCGATAACGCCAGAGATATCGGCACGGTAAAGATCCCCGTAAACACCAGCCCTCTCTCGCTTTGCCACAGCAGGCGGTAAATGTATCCCACACAGGAAAACAGCCCGTATTTCGGCTTACGCTTTGATTCCATCTGTTTTCTCCTTTCATACTTCCAGTCCTGTCCAAAGATCAGAATACACCCAATATACAAAAAAAGCGCATTTCGTCAACCAAAAGTCGTTTTCGGTGAACGAAATGCGTTAAGCCCTTCTCCCCTATTCCAGCGGGATCAACACCTCCGCCGTAAATCCGCCGTCCTCGCTGTCCGCTGTAAACAATCCGCCATACTTTTTTATAAGGCCTTCCACCCGGACAAGGCCCAGACCATGCCGGGCCCCCTTTGCGGACAGGAACAGATTTTTACGCTTCTCTCTCTTCTTCCCGGCAGCATTGGTGAAGGCAAGATAGAGCTGGGTATTCTTCTGTCCGATATAAATGCGGATAAACCGATCTCCCAGGGGAAGCCGCCTGTTCTCCTCGATGGCGTTGTCCAGCAGATTCCCGATGACAGCGCACAAATCCACATCCTTGACCGGTATTTCTCCGGGGAGCTTCGCCCTGACATTGACCGCGATCTCATTCTGGGCGGCAATGTTCAGCTTTCCGTTCAGAATCGCGTCGATCATCACCCGGCCTGTTTTCACCGTGGCGTCCACCTGGGTCAGGTCATCATTCAGCTCCCGCAGATATTCGTTCACCTCGTCATATTTCCCCAGCGCCATGCTTGCCTGCAGGGCCTGGATATGATTGTGATAATCGTGCCTCCAGCCCCGCATCTTCGTATACATGGACTCCACCTCATCACAATATTTCTGAAGCAGGTCCCTTTGATAATCCTCGACCCTTTTGTCGATCCACCTTTGTAACAACATATCTGCCCTGCCTCTCGCTCAATGCCTGCATCCGTCTTTGTATCCGCATTTCTCACGGGAACAAACGTATTATCTCTTTTCCGATCTTCTCCGCCATTCCCCGCCCCACAGGAATCTCCTCGCCGTTTTTCAGCGCCACGCAGCTGCTTTTTATTCTTGTGACATGACGCAGATTGACACAGAAGGAACGCTGGCATTTGAAAAAGAATTCATCCAGCTCCTCTATGGTTTCCCCGAAGGACTGTTTCATCCGGTAGGTTTCCCCAAAGGTGTGGATCAGCACATACTGCTTCTGGGCCTCGATATAGAGGATCTGAGACAGCGGCACAAGCTCCGTCCTGCGGTCGTAGGTCACCGCCAGCCGCCTTTCCGTCCTTGCCAGATTAGCGGCAGCCCTGTCCAGCACCTCATACAGCTTTTCACCGGAGACCGGCTTTAAAAGATAATGCAGGGCAGCCACCTCATACCCTTCCCCCATAAAATCGGGATACCCGGTGATAAAAACGATCTGGACCCCGTTGTTGTCCTGACGTACCCTCTTTGCAAGGTCAACACCGTTCATCTCTTTCATCTCTATATCCAGCAGGAGAATATCGAAATCCCGCTCTTCCTCATATTGAAAAAGAAAAGCCTCCGCAGACGGAAATGTAAGGATCTTCAAGGTATGCCCTGCCGCGTTTCCCCAGCCGCCCACAAGCGCAGCCACATATTCCGTATCGGTCAAGCTGTCGTCTATGATGGAAATTTTGTAATTCATATGCCTCCTGCCATTATACAAACAAGTCATATATATGTTATAACATACGCCGCTGCCGGAAAGCAAGAAGAATACCTTACGGTTCACACCCCTATATAAAGTTGATTTGCCTGAATTCAAATTCCGTGCTATACTGAATGTACTTAAAACATGAAATGGGGATTACGAAATGAATGTAAATGAATCTGCGGAAAATTATCTGGAAACCATACTAATACTGAGCAGGCAGCTTCCCGTGGTCCGCTCCGTGGACATTGCCAACGAGCTGGGCTTCAAAAAGTCCAGCGTCAGTGTTGCCATGAAGCATCTGCGGGAAAAGGAACATATCGTAGTAGACAAATCCGGCTTCATCACCCTGACCCCCGCCGGCCGGGAGATCGCCGAGATGATCTATGAGCGCCATGAGTTTCTCTCCGGCTGGCTGATGCGGCTGGGGGTGGATGAACACACCGCCCTGGAGGACGCTTGCAAAATGGAACACATCATCAGCCGGGAAAGCTTTGAGGCCATCAAAAAGTATGTAAACGGAACCGCCTGTCAGTAATAGAATCCCGGCCCCGTCATGCCGCCTCCGCAGCAGCCGCCGCCCAGGCAGCACATATTGCAGATAAGGTTGGCAATGCACAGCCGCAGACACAGGTTATTGCCGCCCACCGTGGGATAGCCGTAGGCGGCCTGGCGCTGCTGATACCAGTCCCCGCCGCTCTCAAACTGCTGCACCAGCCGGGAATAGCTCATGTTGCCCGGTTCCAGGGCCGCCGCCTGTCTGGCGTGCTCTAACGCCGCCACATTGCTTCCCAGCCCGGAATAGGCAATGGCGCTGTAATAGTACCACCTTGCAGACCTCTCTTCCGGTCTCATTCCGTCCAGCGCAGTACGGGCTTCCCTGTAATAACCGTTTCGGATATAATTCCCCGCCGCCCGGATATAGGTGTTATCCTCATAGCCGGTCTCCTGGCCGAAGCCTCCTCCAAATCCGCCAAACCCATAGCCCTCAAAGGGTCCCCGATAGCCGCCACCGCCGGAGCTTCCCCTGCCATAGCTGTCGTAGCCACCTCCCGCATAGCCTGAGGTCCTCTCCTTCATGATCTGCTGGTAGGCCGCCTGGATCTCCTTGAATTTCTCCTCCGCCTGGTCCTTGTTGGGATTATTGATATTGGCGTCGGGATGATATTTCCTGCTCAGCGCCTTATATGCTTTTTTGATCTCTTCTTCGGTTGCACTTCTGCTTATCCCTAACACACTATATGGATCGTACATTTCATCTCCGTTCTACTGCATCCTCTTTTCATGAGCCGCCTCATACCGGCCCCATACGCCCGAATACAGAATATTGCGCAGGATCTCCACATTCTCCAGAATGGGCAGCTTTTCAAATTCCCTGCAGCATTCCGACATCATCAGCATGAGGATGGTCCTGCATTCCTCTTCAAAGTCCGGCTTTCCATACCTTGTTTTCAGCGGGTTAAAGGTTCCCTTCTTTATATCCTTCTCCACATCCTCGTATGCGTCGCAGAGATAGATGAATTTTCCCAGGAAAAATCCAAAGGCGCGCAGGTTCTCCGCCCACTCGTCCTCTCTCGGCGTCATGATCTCCCCCATGACCCGGCCGAACAGTCCCGCCATGGTGTCGATATCCGCCCCGTCTTTTAGCTCCGCCTCCGAAAAGCTCTGCATCAGCAGGCCGATCTCTTTCAGCTTATCACCGTAGCTATCCTTAAGCTTTCCGGTCTTTCCTTCCAGTATCCGCCCGTAGATCAGCTTCCAGAGCTTCCTCTCATCCGCCCAGTCGTCCCTGCACTTGTACCAGGCAAACAGTGCGTTCATATCTGCGGCATACTCCGTAAAGATATTGTTCCGGGTCCCATGCTTTTCAAAGGGGTGTGCGATGCACTTGCAGCTCCCCTCACGGGTCTCAGGCTCATACAGGCCCGTGAGCAGCATGGCCACAAAGGTCATGTCGTAGCTCAATGCGATCTGACCCGACGCCCCGTATTTGCGTTTCAGGTCCCGGCAGATCCCACAGTAAAAGGAATGATAGACATCAAATTCCCTGAATTTCATTTCGGCCTTATTGATAATAATATACCCGAACATACTCCGTCCTCAACTCTTTTTGATAAATTCCGTGCCGCATTTTCTGCAGGTGATGGCAATGCGGCCCCGTCCTCTGGGGACCCGTATCTTCTGTCTGCATTTGGGGCATCTATAGATATGATACTGTTTCATCTGCCCCATCTCACGCTTCTTTTTCCCGAAAAGCGCCCTCAGCCTGGCCGTCTTATTCAGAAACCACCGGTTTTCCCCTGAACGCTTCCCGATATTCCTGGAAAACATACGGAAATAAGCATATACCATTGCCACCCCGGCAATCACATAAAACAAATGTCCCCTGGGGAACAGCGACAGCACCATGCAGACAACGGCGGAAATCATCAAAAAGCGGCCCAACTCGTCATATCCGTATCTGCCCCACATAAAGCGCTGTAATCTTTCTCTCATAGTCCCTCACTCTTTCCCTTCTTATCTGTAACTCTTCCATGACAAAAGTAACTATCCAGAGTCTTTGCCCGCTCATGGCTCTGAATAGTTACCATTTTACACGCTTTATGTCACAATGCAATTAAATAAATATAAACAATAATAAAAGAATCGCAAAGCACAGACAGCATACCGACATATGCGTCCGTCACTGTCCCGCAATGTTCATATCCCGCACCAGCACAGAGGGAGAACCGCACTTGCCGCCCATGCTTCTGATGAATTTCATATCCGTTCCGATCCGGTCGATCTCCTTCAGCAGGGTAAAGAAATTTCCGGAGACGGTAATATTCTTCACCGGAGCCGTCTTTTTCCCGTTCTCGATGCGGAAGCCCTCCGCCAGGAGCGAAAAGTCTCCCGTCACGGGATTTGCGCCCGCGTGCAGGCCGGATACGCCCTTGATGCAGACGCCGCTTTCCGCCGCTGCCAGAAGCTCCTCCTCCGTTCCTTCTACAGGCTTTAAATAAAGGGTGAAGGGACCCACTCCCACGTTGGAAGCGTAAGACGCTTTCTGGCCGTTGCCCGTGGACTTTACTCCCGCCTTTGCCGCGGTGCTTAAGTTGTGGAGCAGGGTCTTGAGCACGCCGTCCTCGATCACATTCTTCTCATAGGTGGCAACGCCCTCGCCGTCAAAGGTCCTCTTCACAAGGCTTTTCTCATGCCTGGGATCGTCGATGACTGTCACGATGTCCGCCGCTATTTTCTCCCCTTCCTTATCCTTCAACAGAGACATTCCCTTCTGGGCCGCCTCCGCAGAAAATACGGAGTCATAGGTAGAGAGCAGCTGGGCAAAGGCCCGGCCCATGAATACCACATTATATTTACCGCTGGGCACGCTGTCCGCGCCGATGGCGGATACTGCGTCCTCCACCGCCTTCCCGGCAATCTCCTTTAAATCAAAGTCCGCCAGATTCCCATCCTTATCCTCGCTGCCGTCATACATCTCCCCGCCGTCATGTACCAGCGCAAGCCCCATACACAGCGTATAGGCCGCCTTATCCTCCAGGTCAAGCCCCTTGGAATTGCAGAGCGCATAGGTGCTCCTTCCGTAAGCCACAATGCTCTGGGTGCCGTCCGCCACACGGGGATCTGCGGCGTACATTTCTCTCTGCAGGGCAAGGGCCGCCTCCTTCATCTCTCCAACCTCAGGTTCCTTACAGGTATTTTCAGGCAGTATGCCATAGGCGTCTCCTTTTTCATGGATAAAGGCTTCCGCCTCGCTTTCGATGGATCCTGCATTTTCCAGAGCCCGAAGCACCAAGGACCTGGCCTCTTCCTCCGTGAGATTCTCCGTGGAGGCATAGCCTGCCTTTCCGTCCCTGACACAGCGATAGCAGACGCCCATGCTGTTATCCGTACTGTATTCCTTTATCTCCTGCTGAAAGGTCTCCACAGAAGCAGAATCACTTTCCGTATAATAAAGCTCATAATCCGCCACCTGCTGTTCATGGGAAACGCTGATCACGGCTTCTTTAAATTCCTGATATGTCATATCGCTCCTCATTTCTGCGCTGCTTTTCTTATGACAGGCCCCATCCGGCCTGCTGCTCTGTGCCCGGCAGCACTCAGACACAGTCATACTTATCGGGAAGAATCCGCCTGCGGATTCTTCGAGGTGAAAAAAGTCTGCAAAGCAGACTTAGAACTTCTTCACGAAGCAGCCTCTGCTGCGAGTGTTAGAAGTTCTTTTCACCTTTAGCGCCCCCCCACCGTAATGGAAGAAACACGGATCAGGGGCTGGCCTACATCCGTAGGAATACTTCCCGATGATGCGCCGCACATTCCCTGGGCCCTGGCCACATTCCTGCCTACCATGTCAATGCTCATGATGACGTCAGATCCCTTCCCTACAAGGCTTGCGCCCCGAACCGGCTCGCAGATCTTGCCGTTTCTGATAACATAGCCTTCCTTGACAGCGAAATTGAATTGTCCGGTGACGGGATTCACGGAACCGCCGCCCATATCCTTTGCATATAAGCCGTATTCTATGGATGCGATAATATCTTCATCTCTGTCCTCACCTGCATCTATGTAAGTATTGGTCATCCTGGAGGTAGGCGCGAACTGATAGCTCTGGCGTCTGGAGCTTCCTGTGGACTCCATACCCATGCGTCTGCCGTTCAGCTTATCGATCATATAGGTCTTTAAAATGCCCTTGTCGATCAGGACCTTCCGCTGGGCGGGCGTTCCCTCGTCGTCAATGTTCATGGAGCCCCAGCCGTTTGGAATCGTACCATCGTCGATGGCGGTCACCTTGGGATTGGCGATCTGCTGTCCCAGCTTGCCGCAGAACTGGGACTGACCCAAAGCAACCCCCGAAGCCTCCAGGGAATGTCCGCAGGCCTCATGGAAGATCACGCCGCCGAAGCCGTTCTCAATAGCTACCGGCATCACTCCCGCATTGATGTACCCTGCGTGCAGCATAGTGACCGCCTGCTTTGCCGCCTTTCGGCCCAGCTCCTTCGGATCATGATCCTCAAACAGCTCCAGTCCTTTCCGGGCGCCGGGAGCAGTGCTTCCCGTCTGGTTCTCGCCGCCGTCGCTGGCAATGGCGGAAACATTTACCCTGGTACGGATCTGCCGGTCTGTGGCCAACAGTCCCTCGCTGGTGGCAATCAGTATCTTGTGATCCACCTCCAGAAAAGAACCGGTCACCTGGGAGATCTCCGGGCTGTACTCCTTTGCCGCCAGGCACATCTCCCGGACATAATCGATCTTGCAGGCATTCTCCACCCCTGCAGGGACGATTCGCACCGGATGGATATCTCCAAAGATGCGCTCTCTCAGCACAACATTCTCATACTCCGGCGCGCCTTCCAGCGCGTCCGCCACCCTGGATGCACAGTCCAGCACCGCCGCCTCGTCCAGGGAGGATGCGGAACCCACCACGCACCTGGTACCTTTGAAAATACGGATCCCCACACCGGAGATCACCGCATCCGCTATCTTGTCCACCTTTGCCGACACCAGGCTGATGGTCTTTTGTCCGGTATGCTCCGCATACACCTCCGCGTAATCCGCGCCTGTTGAGAGCGCTCTGATCAGAGCCTCCCTGATAATCTTCTGGGATAACATAATAACCCTCCTTTATAAAATGGGGCGCCCTCAAAGCGGCATCTCTGCCGCCCCGAAAGCGCCCTTACCTGCCTTTACTGTTTACTGCTGTGCAACGTCCTTCATGGAGAAGCTGATCCTGCCCATCTTGTCCTTGCCAAGGCAGACAACGGTGACCATATCGCCCAGGGTAAGCACATCCTCCACCCTGTTGATCCTCTCCTTTGCGATCTTGGAGATGTGTACCATTCCCTCCTTGCCGGGAGCAAATTCAATAAACGCGCCAAACTCCTTGATGCTGACCACCTTGCCTTTGAAGATCTGGCCTTCCGCAAAGTCGGTGACGATCATCTTCACCATCTCCAACGCCTTGTCCATCATCTCCTTGTCTGTTCCGCAGATAGATACCTGGCCGTCATCCGTGATGTCGATCTTGACGCCGGTGCGGGCGATGATCTCATTGATGGTCTTGCCTCTCTGTCCCACCACATCACCGATCTTCTCAGGATCGATCTGGAGGGAGATGATCTTGGGCGCATAAGGTCCAACCTCCGGTCTGGGAGCGGAGATCGCAGGCTTCATGCAGTTGTCCATAATGAACAGCCTTGCCTCCCGGCATCTTGCGATAGCGCCCTCCACGATGGGCCTTGTCAGTCCGTGTATCTTGATATCCATCTGGATAGCGGTAATGCCTTCCGTAGTACCGGTCACCTTGAAATCCATGTCTCCGAAGAAATCCTCAAGCCCCTGGATATCGGTGAGCAGTACAAAATCATCATCTGTCTCGCCTGTCACCAGACCGCAGGAAATACCCGCCACCATCTTCTTGATGGGCACGCCTGCCGCCATCAGGGACATACAGGAAGCACAGGTGGAAGCCATGGAGGTGGACCCGTTAGATTCAAAGGTCTCCGACACTGTGCGGATGGCATAAGGGAACTCCTCTTCGTTTGGCAGAACGGGAATCAGTGCCCTCTCCGCCAGAGCGCCATGGCCGATCTCACGCCTTCCGGGTCCTCTTGAGGGCTTTGTCTCGCCCACGGAGTAGGAAGGGAAATTATAATGGTGCATATATCTCTTGCTGACCTCATTTTCATCCAGCCCGTCCAGCTTCTGCTGCTCGGAAAGGGGAGCCAGGGTACATACGTTGCATATCTGGGTCTGCCCTCTGGTAAACATAGCGGAGCCGTGTACTCTGGGGATGATATCCACCTCCGCCGCCAGAGGACGGATCTGGGTGATCTCACGGCCGTCGGGACGCTTATGGTCTTTTAAGATCATCTTGCGGACCGTTTTCTTCTCATACTGGTAAACAGCCTCGCCCAGGATAGCCAGCCATTCCTCGTTTTCTGCAAAGGCTTCCTCCAGCTTTGCGGTAATATTGCGGATGTTCTCCTCGCGGGTCTGCTTGTCATCGGTAAATACGGCTACCTCCATCTCCTCCGGGGTAACCAGCCTGTACATCTCGTCGAACATTTCCTGGGGGATCGCGCAGCTGGTGTACTCATGCTTCGCCTTGCCGCACTCCGCCACGATCCTGTCAATAAACGCAATGAGGGTCTGGTTGATCTCATGAGCCTTGTAGATCGCCTCGATCATCTTTGCCTCAGGCACCTCGTTTGCCCCCGCCTCGATCATGATGACCTTTTCCCTGGTGGAAGCAACGGTCAGGTTCAAGTCGCCCTTCTTCCACTGCTCCTGGGAGGGATTGACGATAAGCTCGCCGTCAATCATACCCATCTGGGTCATGGCGCAGGGACCGTCGAAGGGAATATCAGAAATACAGGTGGCAATGGCAGCGCCGATCATGGCCACCAACTCAGGACGGCATTCAGGGTCTACGCTCATCACCATGTTGTTCAGGGTAACGTCGTTTCTGTAATCTTTTGGGAAAAGGGGGCGCATGGGCCTGTCGATGACCCGGCTGGTCAGTATGGCGTTCTCGCTGGCCTTGCCTTCGCGCTTGTTAAAGCCGCCGGGAATCTTTCCCACCGAGTACATTTTCTCTTCATACTCCACGCTCAAGGGGAAGAAATCGATCCCCTCCCTGGGCTTTTCGGATGCGGTGGCGGTACAAAGCACGACCGTGTCGCCGTAGTGCATAAATGCACAGCCGTTTGCCTGCTTACCCACACGGTCGATATCGACCTTCAGGGTACGTCCTGCAAGCTCCAATTCATAGCTCTTATACATATGATCCTCCATTCCGCCGCATATGCGGCATAAAGCTTAATCTATTGTAATGGAACAGAAGATACCGAAACTACTGAAAAAAACATGGCCCCCATATCCTTTTCAGCGGTCTCGGAGCTTTCTTCTGCTCCGGGTTACCACTTTCCGGTATGACGACGCCATCTGAACGCTTCCCAAAGAAGCGGCTCCTCAGACGTCCCTCTCACACACGGTAAGCGGAAGCGCCGCAAAATAACAGCACTTCCGCCTTTCCTTTACTCACGCTATTTTCTCAGGCCCAGTCTCTCGATCAGAGAACGATATCTCTCGATGTCCTTCTTTTTGAGATATTCAAGCAGGCCGCGCCTCTGGCCTACCATCTTCAGCATACCGCGGCGGGAATGATGATCCTTGGGGTTCTCCTTCAGATGCTCGGTAAGCTCCTGGATCCTTGCGGTCAGGACTGCCACCTGTACCTCAGGGGAACCGGTGTCGCCGGGCGTCCTTGCATACTCATTCATGATCGCGGTCTTTTTTTCCTTAGAAATCATTTCTCTTTTCCTCCATAAAAATATATTCTGTTTCGCATGAACCGCCTGACACTAAGCATCGGTCGGAGTGTCCGAAAGCCGGGCGTCGGCTAAATCATACTGTTATATATTACCACATACGGAAGGAAAAGTAAACATGGAATTTCTTATCTTTCTTCAAACGTTGCACACGCCGTCCCCTGGCAGTCGCAGGCGCCGCAGCCCTTGATATCCACATGGCCTGCGGTACACTTATAATCCGCATTGTAAACGCACTGGGCCGCTTCGCAGTCAATGCTGATGGTCCTGGTGGGATGGCAAGTGGAATTCTTAAAGGAATCCCGTCCCTCCCGTCTCTGCGAAAAGCTTTCACAGCACGTCTCATCACAGCAGTCGGCGCGTTTTCCGCCCACCAGAATGTCTCCCTTGCTGCACAGATGCTCCTCGTTATAGGTACAATTTTCTACCGAACACTTCAGATCCGCCATGATTTCCTCCTTATTATGCGTTTTTTGTGAACAATCACAAGTATTTACATTTTTTGAAAGAATATACATGGAAGTCTCTTCCGCCGGATACCAGCCTCTGCGGCGACAGGTCTCCGACTGCTCTACTTCATTTCCTCCTGCACCAGCTCCTTGCGGATCTCTTTGGTGCGTATCTCTCTGCATATATGTTCGGTAAAGTCGTCCAGGGACTTCTGGCCCTCGTCCCCCAGGAACCGGCTTCTCACGGACACGACGCCTTCTTCCTCTTCCTTCTGGCCCACTACCAGCATATAGGGGATCTTATCCAGCCTTGCCTCCCGGATCTTATAGCCGATTTTCTCGGAACGTTCATCAACCGTGGCAAGCACGCCGCTCTTTTTCAGGGAGGCTGCCACCTTCCCCGCATACTCGGAAAACTTTTCGGAAATAGGCAGTACCCGCACCTGCTCCGGGCACAGCCAGGTGGGGAACTTGCCCTCATACTTCTCCGTCAGCCAGGCAAGGGTCCTCTCATAGCAGCCCATGGAGGTCCTGTGGATAATGTAGGGCCGCACCTTATCGCCGTTCTGGTCGATATAGTACATATCAAACTGCTCCGCCAGCAGAGCGTCCCACTGAATGGTGATCATGGTGTCCTCTTTGCCGTATACATTTTTAGCGTTGATATCGACCTTGGGCCCGTAGAAAGCCGCCTCGCCCACGTCCTCTTTAAAAGGGATCTCCAGCTCCTGCAGTATCCTGCGGATATGCCCCTGGGTCTCCTCCCACACCTCAGGTTCGCCGATATATTTTGCCCTGTTGTCAGGGTCCCACTTGGACAGATGATAGGTCACATCCTCATTGACTCCCAGAGTCTCCAGGCAGTATTTTGCCAGGGCAAGGCAGCCCTTGAATTCCTCCACCATCTGGTCCGGCCGCACGATCAGGTGTCCCTCGGAGATGGTAAACTGGCGCACGCGGGTAAGTCCGTGCATCTCGCCGGAATCCTCGTTTCTGAACAGGGTAGAGGTCTCGCTGTAGCGGCAGGGCAGATCCCGGTAGGATTTCTGGCTGGCCTTATAGACGTAATACT
Organism: Bacillota bacterium; assembly: GCA_023663285.1. GTDB lineage: Bacteria > Bacillota > Clostridia > Lachnospirales > Lachnospiraceae > Acetatifactor. Next base: position 15,277 of record JAMPHT010000023.1, on the reverse strand, counting down.
GGAAGGGGCAGGTCATAGGCCGCAGGGCATACACTTCTTTATCCTTCTCCTCGTCTCCGAATACAAACATCCCCTCCTTGTAATGGTCCCAGTGTCCTGAGATCTTATACAGATCGCTCTTTGCCATGAGAGGTGTTTTGGTACGCATATAACCCCACTCGTTGTCCTCCAGATCCTCGATCCATCGCTGCATGGTCTGGATGATCTTTGCACCCTTAGGCATCAGCAGGGGCAGTCCCTGGCCGATGACATCCACCGTGGTGAACAGCTCCATCTCCCGGCCCAGCTTATTGTGGTCACGGTTTTTCACATTCTCCCAGTAGGCAAGGTACTCCTCCAACTCCTCTTTCTTATTGAATGCGGTTCCGTAGATACGCTGCAGCCTTGCTTTATCAGAGTCTCCCCGCCAATAGGACATGGAGGATGAGGTCAGCTTGAACGCCTTGATCCCCTTGGTACTCATCAGATGAGGACCTGCGCACAGATCCACAAAATCCCCCTGACTGTAGAAGGAGATCTCCGCATCCTCCGGCAGGTCCCGGATCAACTCCACCTTGTAGGGCTCCCCCTTTTCCTCCATGTACTTGATCGCCTCATTCCGGGGAAGGGTAAACTTTTCCAGCTTCGCCCCCTGCTTGATAATTCTTTTCATCTCCGCCTCCAGAGCGTCCAGATCCTCTCTGGAAAAGGGAGCGTGGTCAAAATCATAATAAAATCCGGTATCTATGCTGGGGCCGATGGTCAGCTTTGCGTCGGGAAAAAGATTTTTCACCGCCTCCGCCAGCACATGGGATGCGGTATGCCGAATGGTGGCAAGACCCTCCGGGTCGCCTGCGGTACAGATCTGCAGCTCGCAGTCTTTTTCCAGCACGGTCCTTAAATCCGCCACTTCCCCGTTCACCCTGGCACAGCAGGCCGCCCTGGCAAGGCCCTCGCTGATGTCAAGGGCAATATCGTAAACGCTTTTTGCTTCTGCATACTCCTTCACGGAGCCATCCTTCAATGTGATCTTCATTTTCTCCTCCTTCTCCTTTCATCCGCCGTTCTTAAGATGCATACAAAAATCCCCTGCAATATTTCTATTGCAAGGGACGTATCATTCATGAACGCGGTTCCACCCTTGTTGCAAATGACCGCAGACTGTTTGAAACTGCCGGTCTCTTTGCCACCTTCATTTGCTCGTAACGGGAGCCACCGGGCCGTATTAAGGCCACTCCGAGATGGTTTTCAAATGCGCTCCTGCCAAACCGCTTTCAGCTCTGTCCTGCATCCGGACAGGCGGCTCTCTCTGGGGCTCCCCCGCATCCTACTGTTCTCTTCATCGCTTTCACCTATCATAATACTTTTTGTGCCGGATGTAAAGTCTTTTTTTCAGGCCGGTTCACGGCTCACAGCCTTTTCAATATAGGCTTCCACCTCTTCACGCTTCAGATCCAGCGCAACTGCCAGCTCCCCATACAGACTCTCCTCGGCCATATGGAAATATCTGGCGTCAACAGCCGTCTCCTTCCGCCCTGCCCGCAGGCGTTCCTGCTTTCTCCGCCATATGGTCTTGAGTATCCGGACCCATTCCTCACAGTTCCCGCTCTTCAGACACTCCCGATATATCTGCTCCGATAATTTTTCGTTGGTGATGGCCAGCAGAGGAACGTCCGTGATCGTATCGATCAGCTTCTGTGCCTCCTCGCGCCTGATCACGCGCCGCATGGAATCCTTCGTCGAATCCACCGGCACATACACCGTACTTCCCTTCTGATACTTCGGCTTAAGAATGTAATATTTCCGCTCCCTGTCAACGCCCGCAATATCAAGAGTGGTGATATTCTCCACCACACAGACCCCTTTGTTGCCACACACTACATACTCGCCTATCTCAAACACAAGAACTCTCCTTTCCCAAATTTACCCCACAATAATGTTATACCCTTATTTTAACAGATTAATCCGAGAAATGTCAGTTAATTTTTTTATTTATTACAGATTTTTGTGAAAACTGCGCACAAAAAACGGGCGGCATATTGTGCATTATGCCGCCCGAATCCATTTTAATGTGCCATGATCCCGCTTTAACGGAATCACAAACCCGGATGAAGCCCCTAAACCGTAAAATCAAAGCGGCTGCCGCTGGAAGCAAGACCGTCCTCGCGAACGGTACTCCAGTCAAACGCACCGATCTTATCCTGCAGCTCCTTCACGGAGTCAGCAAACAATGTGGTGCGCTTTGTGCCCTCACGGATGAAGCTTCCGTCAGAATAACGTTCTTCCATCTTTTCCTTCTCTGCCTTTTTCTCCTCTTTTGCAGCCTCTTCCTTCTTGTCCGCGCGCTGCTTCTCAATGCGCTCCTTCTGCTTTTCAGAGGACTTCTCCAGTTCCGCAAAATAGGAGACCTGACCATTGTCTCCGATGGTCATGCCGACGCGGGTCACTTCCTCACCCTTGTCGCCCAGCTGGTTTTTCATATCCGCCAGCTTTGCCACCGCATCGTCCAGCGTCTGAAGATTTTTCTTCTTATAGTCCTCGTCCGCCGCCATCTTTTCCAGCTCCTCAGGGGTCAGCAGGACGCTGTATGTGCTGGTACCTCTGGAAAGATACTCCGCCGCCTCTTCCTCGGTCTCATAATTGGCAACCATGAAATCCGTATTACCATAGGTATTGTGCAGCTCCTTCAACAGCTCCTTCGCCGCGCTGCTCAATTCCACCTTACTGCTGCTCTTTGCAGCCTCCGCATTCTTTGCGGCAGCTGTTCTTGATGTGTTTGCCGCAGCCTTGGTCTGCTCGTAGATGTTGCTCTGATAAGAGCCGTAACTTCCGATCTTCTCCATTTTTTCGCCCTCCATAGCTTTTTCGACATTTTTGAAAACGCCGGTAAATCCGTTTACATTCTGAGCGTTTACGCTCTCTGAAGTATATTTCGGAAGAAGCTTCGGAAATCTTAACCCCTTCAGGCAACTCTTTCACATTTCCTTCACGCCTCTTCCTGAAAGGGCTTGCAGTCCTTAATGGCATTGTGCAGCCCCTCAAACAGCTCTTCATAGCGTGCGCCGCTCTGCACGTCCGCCACCGCCGCATAAAGGGACAGCGGGATCTGCTCCCCCTCATATTCAAAGGTCTGACCGTTCATGGCTTTGATCTTCTCCGCCAGCTGCTCGGCATAGCCCCTGTCGCTGCTGGCCGTCAGAATACAGAATTCGTCCCCGCCGATGCGGAACACCACGTCATCCCCGCCGGAAGCGGCAGTGAGCCTGCGCATCTGCTCTAAGATCGCCAGATCCCCCGCCTTTCTGGATATTTCGTTGATGCGCATCATATTCTTGATGTCACTGCATAAAAACAGGCAGTCCTTTCGCTCCTGAAACAAATCATATAATCCGCTGATATCTACGTGCCTTCTCTGCATAATATACTCGTCTCCCTTCTCCGGAGGTGCACTAAACCTCGGAAACAGCTCAGTGTATTTCGCCCTGCGAAATTCTGAGGGTTTACAGTTCCAGATCTGTTCAAATGCACGTGCAAAGGATTCGTGTGTGCTGTAGCCATATTTCAGCGCCACCTCCAGTATGGAAACAGCGTTTCCTGCGGACAGTTCCCTGGCCGCCAGCATCATTCTCCGCCGCACGATATATTCATGGACGGAAATATTGTTCACACAGCGAAACATTTTTTCCAGAGTGGACCTGGAGCAAAAACACGCCTCGGCTACATCCTCTGTCCGGATGTCATCCTTCAGATGGCTTTCGATATATTCCAGCGACGCCATCAACAGTTCAATGTTCTGCATATTGATCTCCATCTCCTTCGGTACCGTAAGACCATTGTACCAGAGACCCTTACAGATCACTTGACATTTTCAGTAAATTTTGCCCTCCTCCAGCTTTCGCACGGAATCCTCCCGCACCGCATCCCGCAGTGCGGTGAGATATTCCGAAAAACCGCATTCTTTGGTTCCATAGGTCATCTGCAGCTCATGCTCCAGCGGAAGCCAGGTGGAAATATCCGCCTCGTTGTGCTGGATCAGCGCCTCCAGCTTGTCCAACGCCTTATACAGCTTTGCCTCCACAGTCTGCTGCTCCTCCATCTCCCTAAACAGCTGCCCCACGGTCTCGCAATAAGGCGCAGGAAGCTGTTTCAACAGCCATGCCACCGCTTCCTCTTCGACAGCCTCATCCCTGTCTGTCTTTTCAAAGCAGGGAATGTCCCCGGTGACAGCCTCTCCCATATCGTGGAACAGGCACATCCGGATGACCCTGTCTATATCCGCATCAGGGAATTCATCCCCGATCAGATACGCCATCAGAGCCAGCCGCCAGCTGTGCTCCGCTACGCTCTCATGCCGTCCGGATGAGGTATAAGAGTGCCGCGTATTGCATTTCAGCTTCTCCGCTATGTTCAAAAAATCAAGATATGCCTTTATATCCATTATTTCCTCCCTTCCGGCATTTCAACGCCTCATGCGCAGAACAGTGGAGCTTTCCAAGTCCGTATTTCCTATTCAATAAAAAATCTGCCGCCTTCGCGACCATAAGTCTGAAAGCGGCAGCCTCGTCCTGTCTCATCTGAAATAATTATCCGCCAATGCATTGGGCGTCATGCCCTGTGTCACAATGACCACTCCGTCCCGGCTGCGTCTCACCTCTGCCGCCCTGGCTCTCTCTTCCGGGGCATCGTTCCCGGTCCCTGCCGCCCTGCCTGCCGTTTTTGAAGGTCCCTTTACATCCGGAAGCCCGGAAGAAGCTTTCTGTACTTTCTGCTCCTGCCTTTTAAGCTCCGCTTTCTTTTTCTCCACATCCGCGCCCCGAAGCTCATCCTGTCTGATCTCTCCCTTTAGGATCACGATGCCGCTCTCCAGCCTGGCTATCACGGCTTGCCTGCGCTTCGTCTGCTCCCCGGAAGCTTCTCTCTCAACGATTGCCCGCATTTCTCCCGCAGGCATTCCGACGTCCTCCGGCTCCCTGTCATCCGTCTCTTTTTCCGCAGCCCGGATTTCACTGCTTACAGCTTCCTTTTCAGGGCCCTCAACATTGATCGCCCTCTCTTCTCCTGCTCCGCGGTCTGCTTTATTCTTTTCCTCATTCTCAACTGCTTTGGCTCCGCCCTTTTCCGCATCTGCCGCAGGGCTGTCCGCAAGCCGCGTCTCCTCCAGCAGGACCTCCTTCTGCTGTTCCCTGCGGGCCTCCGCCTGCCGCTGCCTCAGCTGTGTGTTCAGGCTGCTCAGCTCCTGCTGAAGCTCCTGGCTCTCTTTCGCTTTCTCCTCCGCAGACATTTCCTGCTTTGAAGAAAGTCCCTGCTTCTGCCGCTGTACGTTTGAAATCTTGTCCTGAATATTCTTACTGGCAAAATCTACCGGCCGAACCGCCGTCCTTTGTACGTCCACCATGCCGTCCATCGCTTTTACACCGCCAATTCCCATACCTTCCTCTCCCTTTCCTTTACGAAGAATGAACCAGCCAAACGCTTTCTGACACCTTTTATGCCTTATATTATACACGAAGCAGAGGGAAAGGGCAATCTTTTTCTTTTCAATAATGGAATCTGTCTCTATCACTCTGTCTCTATCTGCAAATCAATCCAGGTTTTAATATCAAGGATTTACAGCTTTTTGCATGGGTATTATAATAAAGTCAGACAGATATTCAGGCATATATACAAAAATATACATAAAAGGATTTTCGTACAATATGGATGAAAAATTGATGTTTGCGTTGCTGGAAATTGAAAAAACAAAGGATGCGGAAGCCATACGCAGCGCGTACCGGGAACGCCTGCAGTACACTCACCCGGAGGATGATGCGGAAGGATTCAAGAGGCTCAGAGAAGCATACGAAGGCGCTTTAAAGTATGCAGAAACGCCGGAGGAAGGGGAGGAAAAGCAGACCGATACCACGCCTTCGGGGCTATGGATGGAGCGTGTCAGGGAGGTCTATTTTTCGCTGCCCAAACGTCTGGATGAAAAGGAATGGGAGAAGCTGTTGCAGGATGATGTCTGTCTTTCTCTGGACGAGGGCGAGAATGCAAAGTGGAAGCTGTTTTCTTTCCTGACCGGTCATTACCAGCTGCCCGTCAGAGTTTATCAACTTTTTGAGCGAGTCTTCCATATAAAACAGGATGCAGGCAGCTTTAAAGAACATTTTCCCGTGAATTTTGTAGATTTCGTGCTGCGTAAGATTGATGATACAGACGACAGAACGGATTTTGATTATGCAGGCTTCCGAGGGGCTGATGATGCGGATTATGACGGATTTATCAGAGAGTATTATAATCTGAGCGAACAGAATGCAAGGAGGGACGGCAGGGCTGCATGGCAGACCGTACAGACCATGGAGCATCTGGGAATTTTTCATCCGCAGTTTGAAACGCAGAAGGCGTATGCGCTGATGCTTTTGGACAGAAAGGAGGATGCCCTTGCGCTCATACGCCCCTTAAGCGAACAATATAAAGATAATATTCATGTGCAGGTGATAGGGGGAGAAATCCTTTACGAATGCGGCGCCCATGAGGAAGCGGAAAAACAGCTTTCACCCTATTGCGACAGAAATTATTATCAGGCGGAAAAATATTTAAGCTTCTGCGAAGAGGAGAAGGGCAATCTGGCAAAGGCGATTCGGCACTGCTCCGCAGCTATGCAGAACCAAAACGGAAAAGAACTGGAGGAGTATGCCCATGATCTGGATCGGCAATTTCTGGAAAAATATGAGAAAGAGCCCCAGGTGCTTATCGAAACGGAGTTTGAGTGCCTGCTTGACGTCCTTGGACGGAATGAAAGAGAACAGGAATCCTTGGGCCTTATGGAGCAGAGACCGGATTTAACGAAAGAAATACGCAATTACCAAGGTTTCCGCATCTCTTTTAATTATCATCTGAAACGGTATCAGGAGACCATCCGGGGATGTCGTTCCTGGAGGGAAGAACTTGCGGAGAGTGAAGCGGAAGATAAGCTTTATTATGAAACCAAAAGCTACCTTTGGGAAGGAGCGGCATTTTACCAGCTTGGGGCAGCCGGAGAACAGAACGCCTATCACAAAGCAAAGGAAGCATATACGGAAGCGGCGAGGCTTACTCCTGACAGACTGGATATCCGCCAGAATATCTTAATTATGCAGATAGTATTAAAAGAATGGGAGGATGCCGTCAGGCTGGCGGACGAAATGATTGCCATAGATGCAGGCTGGTTTCCGGCTTATGTGCAGAAACAGAAAGCCTGCAAGGAACTGCACCGCGACCAGGAGGTGGTTGATTGTTTTTATGCTGCCCATAAGCTTTATAAAGGGATGGCGGACATTTATGAAAATGCGGCGGAAGTTTTCATTAATTACAGGCAGTATAAGGACGCGGCACATATCCTTCAGCTAGCGAAGGAAGCGGAAACAGACAGCATCATGCTTGATATCTTAAAGCTGCGGAACCTTCGTCTGGAGGAGAGAAGCTATCTGACAGAGCTGGAGCATCAAAACCGCAGGTCAGACTTTCGCCTGAATAAGGAGCTTACAAATCTGATCAGGGAGGTAAAGACAAAATATAAGCAAAATCCCGCAAACGACGAGCAGATGTGCTCCCTGTTCATGGAACTGGGAGCGGCGGAGTGCAGCCGCGTACATCCTAAGGAAGCAGTCCGCTGTTTTCGCAGGGCATTGAAATATGAGGACAGAGATGCCTGTCATTATTGGTTTGCCGATGCGCTGATGGATATGAAGGATACTGACGGAGCGCTTTCAGAGTATCACAAATACGAGGAGAGAGTGAATATTTCAGAGCGATACTGCATCACCGTGGCATATCGTATGCGCTCTGCGGAAAGAAGAGAAGATGCGATTTCTTATTTTAAGAAAGCGTTGGAGCTGAATCCTGAGAATAGGGAGGCAAACGGAGAAATTGCAAACCTCTACCGCCTTATTATGTGGAATACAGGGAATCGGTATTATGGAGAAATTGCAATGCCTTACATGGACCGCCAATTAGAGCTTACCCCTGACAGTGCGCTGAATGTCAGACGAAAAGCTCTGCTTTTAAGCATTATGGGACGGGCCGAAGAGTCTTTGGCGTATTTTGATAAGTCCTTAGCGTTGAAAGAAAGCCATTATTCCTATGCCGGCAAGGGTAAGGCGCTCAGGAATCTGGGCAGATATGAGGAAGCGCTTGTATACCTGCAAAAAGCCATAGACGCGGCAGGCAGCGGAGGTCCGGAATCCGTAGCATATGGGGACGGTGCCTGCTGTCTGTGCAGAATGGGCAGATTTCAGGAAGCGGAGGATTGGTTCAGACAGGGAATCGAACGTTTTAAAGACAATCCTGACAATTGGTTCTATGATACATTGATCTGGATGTATAAAAAGCTGGGGGAGGTTGAGAAAGCAAGGGCAGTTGACAGGGAAAAGTTGGAGGTCGGACTGGCAGACAGGGAGGACTATGAGTTTGCCAATTTAAGCTATGACTGGCTGTCGGGCAAAAAAGGGGAGGAAAGTTATACTGAGCGCGCTAAAAGGCTGGCGGAGCAGTATGATTCCGGCAATGCATGGTCGGCGCTTGCGGATTATCTGTTGTATGAAAATAACGCATCCGCTGCGCTGTCCGCCGCCCTTACCGCCTATAAAAAAGTCAAGGCAAAGGGAGACTGGGACGGCGAGATCCTGTACACATTAATGGAATGCTGCAGACTTTTGGGCGATCAGGAGAAGGCTTCCCATTATGCGGATGAATTTTATCAGGAAATCGAGAAGGCGTACAATTATAATAAAGAAAAAAGCGCAGTGGAACAGTATCTGGATGATATCAGCGCCGGCGTGGAAAACGCATACCAGCTGGCAAAGTGTGAGATTGCAAAGGGAAATTTGGAAAAGGCGGAGGAATATCTGAAGTGGATGTGCTCCAGGCCCATGTGTTCTAAGTGCTCCCATGAAACCTGCATCCGCTTACCGGAAATACAGGGGTTTCTCCATGAGGCGCGAGGTGAAACAGAAGAAGCGCTTGCCTGCTACCGCAGGGTACTGGCGCTTTTCCGGGCGGACATGGATCTCATACACCGCATTCAAAGACTGGAGGAGATGACCTCCTCTTGAAAAATTTTTCATAAGGCATATAAAAATAGCGAAGCAGCATTACCAGAACATACGATTACGATAGAAGATGCGTTTAACGCTTTTTATGAGGCCAGAAAACAGATGGCGGATGAACCGGAAATATCCTTAGATGAAATCAACGCGGAGATTGCCGCTGCAAGAGCTGAACGAAAGAGATGATGGAGATAATAGCAGAAGGATAATTATAAGGTCGGGAGGAGCACCGAAGCACTCCTCATTTTTGAAACTCCTTTTGTTCAAATTCCTCCACGCTCTCCGCTCTGGCAGCTGTGACCAGCCAGCCGCTCAATGTGTCCATGTCCTTCTGCTCGCGGATCCGCCGTTCCAGTCCCTCCGGGACCGGGCCTTTCAAGGACAAAAGCTGCAGGACATCCTCGGCCTTTCCTTCCGCCTTTCCTTTGACCCTTCCAGCTGCCTCTCCCTCTGCCCTGCCAGTTGCTTCTCCCGCTGCTCGTCCTTCCTCCCTGACATAATCATCCCTGGCATATCTGTCCCGTATCTCCCTCATATGCCCCTCGTACAACGCACGCAGATCCTTCCTCAGACTCATGACCTTTACCTCTTTTACTGCCTCCAGTATGCCCGGATTCCCTGTCTTTGCCTTTATCATATCCAGTTCCGCCTCCGTCTCCGCGTTGAACAGCCGGATCCAGTCATCCAACGGCTTGTCTCCGCTTATCTGCTTTTTAAGTTCGATCACGTGTATCTCGAACATATCCGAGAATTCTTCCCCATTCTCGTCCCGCAGCCTATACCTCCTGTGGTATGCCGGGGACTCGTTCAGGTCAAAGTCCAGAATATTGATGCAGATACACTTTTTCAGCTTATGATAGCGCTCCCCTGACAGCAGGTCCTCCGTGAACATCTTCGCTAAGTAAAACAGGCTCCGCTTGTCCCATTGCGCCACCATCCGAATCTGCAGCTCTATGTTCACCCGGCTGTCGTCGTTCAACTCCACCCGCACATCCAGAATCCCCTGCTTCTGCCTGACATACCTCTTCCAAAGAAACGGATTCGCCAGGCGGACGGAACGGATCTCTCCCGCCGGAATTCCCAGAACGTCGCTGATAAAATACTTTCGCACCTCTTCGTTCAGCATGAGCTGCTTAAAACTGAAATCGTACTTCAATGATACTATCTCCATCCTCTTCCTCCTCTGCGTACAGGAGGCTTTCCCTTGGATGGCAACTTGAAAATCTCCTGCTTTTTTATAGATTTGAATTCAAAAGCATAGATTTTCCGATCGTTCTGATTGATTTGACAGAAATTGACTGAAAATTAGAAACGGTTATGCTTTGTATCAATGATAACACATCTGCAGAGTATTCGCAAGAAATATTTTCTTTTTTCGCGCAATCTTTTATCCGAGGTCCCCCTCTTTCTGCGATCACCGTATCATATGGCACACTCCCTGTTCCAGCCCTGCGGTCCGCAGCCGTCTTTCGATCTCCAGCATACGTTCATCCGCCCTGTGCCAGACTCTCCGCTTCGGCCAGGGCAGCCCATCAATGTATTCAGCCTGTCTCTCGTCCAATGCCGCCAGTACTTTCCCGTATTTCTCTGTGTCTCTGTACCGTACTATGCCGAACTCACAGGCTAGGAAGCCGCCCTCCGCCTCAGGCCGGGGATTTTCCTCCACCACCCGCCGGAAGCTTGCCTTGCCGTAGCTGTCGTACTCCCGGACATAGCGCACTGTTTCTTTCGATTCCAGATGCCCCGGCTCCTCCAGAAGAATGACCCCGCTGTCTGTCAGCCGCTTCCACACCGCCTCCTGTATCCGGGCAAGGGGCGTGGGAAAATCCAGCTGTTCCTGTATCTGCTTTACCGTGTATCCCAGATCCGTCAGATGGCGGATAGCGCCCCCGCTTGCCACGTCAAAGGCAAAATCGGACAAGGCTTTGCGAAAGCCATCATTTTCCATAGCTGCCCCCCCTTTCTGACCAAAGCCGATCAACAGCGCTGTCACATCCGATACAGAAGTTCTCCGCCCCCCTATTTTAACAGCCTGCACTTCCTTGCGATCCGCACCAGCAGACGCCCCTTGGGAAAGCTCTTCAATTCTTCCTCCGTCACCCCTCTGAACAAGATCAGCAGAGCAAAGTAAACCGCCGCCCCGATCAAAACAGCCGGTATCACAGAGATCCGGGGAGATTTCGTCAATATCAGCAGCAGCTCATACACCCCCCAGGCTATAGCTCCCATAAAAGCGGACGCCATCAGAGGGATCAGAAAGGTACGCAGAAGCTCCTGCCGGTATCCCACCGCCCTCCGCACAGCGATCTGATTCAGGATACACATGGAGCCGGAGTACACCACATTGGCGATGGCGATGCTGTACAGATCCAGCTTCGTATAATACAGCAGGAGAAAGGCTGCCGCCGCCTGGATCACCAGGGATATTCCGGCGTTGATGATGGGCACGTTCAATTTGCCCAGCCCCTGCAGGATCTGGCTGTTTAAGGTAGACAGCCCATAAAAAATCACCGAGACAGCCAGCGCCATCAGCAGACCCGTTGCAAGATCCTCCGACGCTTGCGTATTGCTGGGAAACAGCAGTCCTATAATGGGCCTTGCCAGGACAAGCAGTCCCACCGCACAGGGAATGGAAATGATCATGGTGGTTTTCACCGCCAGCCCGATCTTCTCCCTCGCCTCTTTTATCTTCTTTGCCGCCATCAGCTGCGCCACCGCCGGAAGCATAGCTGCCGCCATAGCTGACGCAAATGCCTCCGGGATGTTGGATATGATCAGCGCCTGGCCGGAAAGCACGCCCCAGCGGGCATGGACAGTCACCGTGTCCAGCTCCTTCAGGGCAGGCAGTACCCTGGTGTACAGAGTATTATTTACGGTCCTGCTTAAGTTATAGACCGCCGTACTTAAGATAAAGGGCGTCACCACCAGCGTGATCGTCTTTAAGATAGAACCATAGGAATCCACTTCTCCCTGTCTGTCCCGCCGGAGCCGTCTCTGAAACATCCCCCTGTTCAAGGCATATATGCCCACCATGAACAAAAGCGCCGCCAGCACCCCTGCGCCCGTTCCCATGGCGCTGCCCACGGCTCCTTTTGTGCCCCAGAGTACCATTCCTTCCCTGTCCGCAGGCATCTCCATAGCCGCAAAGCTGCTGTGGATCAAAAGGTACGCGGCGCCTACGCTGACCACAGCGTTTGCGATCTGCTCCAGCACCTGGGAAGCGGATGTCTGGACCATGCTTTTATGGGCCTGAAAATAGCCCCGCAGCACCCCCAGGATACCGTATATGAAGATAGTAGGAGCAAAAGTGCGCAGCACCGGGATCACCTCATCCTCCACAAGCAGTCCCGCGCCAAAGAACAAAAATAAGCTTGCGATCCCTCCTACCGCCAGCACATATCCCAACGCGCACAGGAATATCCTGTGGGCATTTTTGTACTCCTTCAGCGCCAGCTTCTGGGCAATCACCCTGGAGATCGCAGCCGGAATACTGTAGGATGAGATCAGCAGAATAATGGTATAGAATTCATAGGCAGTCTGATAATAGCCCATCCCCAGGTCACCGATGACACGATGTAAAGGGCCCCTGTAAAGGAGCCCTATTATCCTGCTGATGATTCCTGCGGCGGCTAAGATTCCCGCCTGCACAAGAAAGGCGTTATCCCTGCCGTGAGAGTTATTACCTGCACTATTGTTTCCCATTTGATTCTATTCCTGCTCTTCAGCCTATCAGCCAGTCATACATCTCCTGATACTTCCTTGCGGAGGTATACCAGGAAAAGTCCTGGGCCATAGCCCTGTCAACCATCTTGTTCCACTCCCGTTTCCGGTCGTAGTAGATGCGCTCCGCGTAACGGATGGCGTTTAACATTTCATGGGCATTATAATTGGTAAAGCTGAAGCCTGTTCCGATTCCTTCGTATTCATTATATGCCTGTACGGTATCCTTCAGACCACCTGTCTCACGCACGATGGGAATAGTGCCGTAACGCAGTGCCATCAACTGGCTCAGACCGCAGGGCTCAAACAGCGAGGGCATGAGAAATGCGTCGCAGGAAGCATAGATCTTGTGGGACAGCGCATCGGAATAATAAATATTCGCCGAAACCTTATCCCCGTATTTCCAGTCGAAATGACGGAACATATTTTCATAGCGCTCTTCGCCTGTACCCAGCACCACCAGCTGAATATCATCCTGGCATAATTCGTCCATGATGTAGGCGATCAGATCAAAGCCCTTCTGATCCGTCAGGCGGGATACCACGCCGATCATCATTTTTCTGTCATCCTGGCACAGCCCCAACTCCTGCTGCAGGGCGCGCTTGTTCTTCACCTTTTCCTTGCGGAAATTCACGGCGTTGTACTGCTTTACAATATAGGAATCTGTCTCAGGATCAAATTCCGCATAATCAATGCCGTTTACGATTCCCCTTAAATCGTTGGCCCTGGCGCGGAGCAGCCCGTCCAGGCCCTCCCCGTAGAAGGGCGTCTTGATCTCTTCTGCGTAAGTGCTGCTCACGGTAGTCACCGCATCCGCGTAAACGATGCCGCCCTTCAGCAGATTCGCATCCTTGTATGCCTCCAGCTTGTCAGGGGTGAAGAAATACTCCGGCAGCCCGGTGATCCCCTGCACCGTCTTTGTATCCCATTTCCCCTGGAACTTCAGGTTGTGGATGGTGATGACCGACTTTATCCCCCGGTAAAACTCATCCCCCTGAAAACGTTCTTTCAGATACACGGGGATCAGGCCCGTCTGCCAGTCGTGACAGTGGACCACGTCCGGCCGGAAGCCGATCACCGGCAGCGCCGATAAAACCGCCTTGGAGAAAAACGCATACCGCTCGATCTCCCATTTCGGGTCGTCGCTGTACACCTTGGAGCCGCTGAAATAATATTCATTGTCGATAAAATAATAATGTACGCCCTCCACTTCCGCTTCCAACACACCCACATACACGTTCTTCCAGTCATAGTCCATGTAGAAGTGGCTGACATACTGCATCCTGTCCTTCCACTCCTGCTTCATGCAGGCATATCTGGGGATGATGACCCTCACATCAAAATACTGTTTGTCAATACATTTCGGAAGGGAGCCCACAACATCCGCCAACCCGCCTGTCTTGATAAAGGGAACGCCTTCTGACGCCGCAAAAAGAATCTTCTTCATTGTAACCCTCCACTGTAAGATTTCATGTCACACACCTTGATTATACAACAGGATGATTTCAGTGGAAAGCATTTTTTTCTATTCTCTGCATTTATTCTCTGTAAGAAAGCCTTATCCGGTCGGCGATCAGCGCAATGAACTCCGAGTTGGTAGGTTTTCCCTTGCCCGTGTCGATAGTATAGCCGAACAGTGCGTCCAGGGTCTCCATCCTGCCGCGGCTCCATGCCACCTCGATAGCGTGTCGGATCGCTCTCTCCACCCTGCTGGATGTGGTCTGGAAACGCTTTGCTATGGTGGGATAAAGTATCTTGGTGATAGAGCTTATCATGGCCGGATCCTCCACCGACATCATGATCGCCTCTCTCAAGTACTGATAGCCTTTGATATGTGCGGGAACTCCTATCTCATGTATCATGTCGGTCACATCCTGCTCCAGATCCCTGATCACCTCCTTTTTTGCCTCCTCCTGCGCGGTACGATCACTGTCAGCCTTTGCGGATGGAACCGTGATCATGATCTGAAACTCCTTGTCCCCATTCATCAAATCTCCCAGGATCTTGTATATTCTCTCATTATCTTTTGCGGCCGTAACGTTAAGTTGTTCCATAGAATTACCTCCAAGTTGAAGAAAGTCAAAGTACCATTTTTTCAAAAATAGAATCGAAAAAAAGATTCTATTATCTAAATACCATTATAAAAGATAAAACTTTGATACAGCAACTCCAACTCATCGCGCTTTTCGCCCTCCCCCGTCAAAAAGACCGACAGTACGGGTCTATCCTGCGGGAATCTACATTTTTCCCTGAAAAATACCTGAAGCCTACATTATTTTCCGCACGATAGTCCAGCCTTGTAAAGTGACGGCGGCAGCTGACAGGCATTCTCATACAGACTGTGCAAGATGTCGGTACTTAGCAGGCGCAACACGCCTGCTTATGTACCGTTACATCGCGCCTCCAAGCGAAAGCGGGTCTGTATGAGAATGCCTGTCAGCTGCCGCCATCAATTAATTTAGTTACTTTTCACACAGTAGCCACCGAAGCGGCATCTTTGATGCCGCTTCGCT
>JAMPHT010000022.1 GCA_023663285.1 Bacillota bacterium | reverse complement strand
CAATTTCCATAAACTAACGCCATTTTTTAATGTCTGATACCAAAGACAAGTATTAAAAGTACAGCATAAAATTACATGGACTTATATGCCGGGTTGGGTGTATACTGTATTTATCTGATTATTTCAACAAAAAGAGGGACTAAATTATGGCAGGAATCACATTGGAGAAAGGAAAACGTATCTATGACAGCGGTCAGCCTATGACCGCATTTCACCTGATCACAAAGGGAAAAGTCCAGGTGGACTACCCCGGCGGCACCTATCAGCTGGGAAAAGGAGAGGTGATCGGCGTCTGTGAGCTGTGCTCGGAGGTGCATTTCCTGGGCTATACCGCTCTGGAGGACACCATCATCCTGACTTACCGTTTCAACGGCATGGAGGCTCTGGATGAGCTGCTGCAGAAGCATCCGGACGTGGCGAGGCTGTTTCTGCTCTCGCTCTTCCACCAGATCAATATGCTTCTGGAGCTGAGCTTCAGCTCGGAGATGAGCTGTACCAGCCTCCACCAGAACCTGATGGGAGATTACGCAAAATACAATTCGCTGTGCAGCCGTTATCATATCCAGCCCCAGATCCTGGAGGGCCTTGCGGAAATATCAGCCTATCTGGGGGGAGATTCCGCGGATATGTGGCTGAACTCCTATTATCTGGGACTGCAGCACATCTATTCCGGCACAGGGGCGGATTCCAAAAGCTTCATGCTGGAGCCCGGCGTATCCTTAGGTATGCTGCGCAAGGGAAGCCTGGACTTCAGAAGGACCTTCACCGTGCTGGAGGAGCAGTTGAACTACCGCTCCGGCATCGCGGGTTATTATTTCAATCCCTCCGGGAATGACCTTTTTGAACTCTTTACCGCCCTGTACAACAGGCTGGGACAGAATAATGAGGACTCCGCCGAGCTGCTCGGCGATATTGAAAGGATCATCAGCCAGTTTGAAAACGATCCTTCTGTAAATAAAGCAAGAGTGACCGCCCGCATCGGCGCTTTCCGCAGCAGCCTCTCCCCCAAGGACGCCTCCGGGCAGGAAGCCGCCTCCGGGGACGCTGCAGACGCTGCGGTCATGAAGGAGCTGACCGGCTCCCTGGACGCCATCTTGGGCTTTACCGACTTCGACGCCGAAAAGGGGAACAGCTTCCGGGAGCACGTGGAAGCCTACAAGGCCTTGGAGGACAAGACTTCCATGGAGGATTTCGCAGTCCGGCTCCGCAGGCAGCTCACAGAGGAATTTTACGCCCTCTATACCAGCATCTTCAAGACTGCCGTAGAGGCTCCCCGGATCCCTGTTCCGGTAAAAATGTTCCTGTACTTCGGCTATGTGGATGAGGATCTTGCAGGGGCGGCCAACTGCGCCACCCTTTACAACCTTGCCTGCGGCATGGAGGATCAGAGCTCTCTGGGCGTCTATACCCTGTATCACTGGCTGCTGGCCATTTTGAGGGGAGATAAGAGCCCCAGCCGAAATGAGTTTGATGAGGATTATACGGACTATCTGCACAAGCAGAAGGCCGGCCATCATATCACCGCCGCCCAGTTTACGGAGCTGGAGAAGGACCCCATGAGCAAGGTGGCGTTTGAAATGCAGAATATGTTCCCCCAGGTCAACAAAATGACCTGCGGCCGTGTCACCACCTTCTGCCCCCTCTTCTCGGCGGATAATGTGATGAAGGACTTAAAGTCCGCCTTTGTCACCACCACCCAGGTCCATAGGGCCCTGGAAAAGATCAAGGCCATCGACTACTCCGCTTTCTACCGTGAGAGCATGGACTATGACAATATGGAGATCATGGGAAAGGAGACCATCCATGTGGAATTCCTGCCCGATATCATTCTCATGCCAAACGTGGGCATCCGCGGCGTCATGTGGCAGGAGATCGAGGGGAAAAAGCGAAATTCGCCCGGCAGAATGTTCTTCTCCATCTTCCACATGGAGGATATCAGCACCACCATGGTAAGGCTCACCGGCGAGTTCCGCTGGGAGATGTGCAAGCGTATTCAGAGCAGCCGGTGGAACGACGTGTCAGAGCGGTCTCTCACCAGCGAATATTTTGACTATATACAGTTCTACCGGAAGAATCAGGAGCTCTCCACCGAGGCAAAGGAGCGGCTGCGCAACAGCCTTCAGCGCGCAAAGAACAGCTTCAAGGAAATGTTTGTGCGGGATTATATTATGTGGATACTGTTCGAGGGCACCGGTTCTCCCAGGCTGAACAAGGTGGCAAGGAGGATCCTGCTGACCTACTGTCCTTTCCCTGCGGAGCTTGCTGCCTCCATGGAGCAGAATCCCACTTACACGGAGATCATGAGCCGCCAGAAGGTTCTGCGGGGCCAGCGGCTCCACCACCTGAATATGCTGCGGCAAAAGTTCCGCAACAGCGGCGTCGGAGTCCCCGATACCCTGGAGGCGGAGGTTGCGTTTACCGAAGGAAAGGTGTAAGGCTTTGATAAAGTTGTTCTTCCTCACAAAAAGAGCAGAGATTCTCTTGATTCTCTGCTCTTTCTAATGTCATTCTCTATTATTTGACCCTGAATTCCTCTGCCTCTTCCTCAGTAAGGGGTCTGCCCAGTATCTTAAATCTTTCTATCATCTCCGTCCATTTATAACGCCTGCCATCCGGTTCGCCCGTCAACCTGCTGTCTGTTGCATAATAGGAAATATCATGTGTAAAACCTGCCGTTTTCCTTTGCACTGCCAACATAATCACCACCTACTTTCTCATGTATTTATCTAACAGCATTTGCGCAGCATCCTCGAAAATAACCATTCTTCTTGGCGTAATTTCCACTGCATTCAATTTTTCCATATAGTACCCCACCAAGTCGCTTTTAGATGTAAATGCCACTACGCCATCACATCCTGCATCAAGACTTATCTGACAGGCAATCGCAAATAAATGCGCACCTACACCTGCATAAACACCTTTATGCCCATAATTATGCGGTGCTGTTTCAACAATCTCCACGTCAGCTATGCCACCGTCGACTTTGACTGAAATCCTTCCCTGAACCGTATTTTCGCCTTTTAAAAAAAGTTCATATATATTATACCCATTTTTCTCCGTGATACTCCAATTGAACTTCCACCCTTTATAATCTTTCGGCCTTATTGGCATTTTGCGCATCCGATATTCCGTTTCCACTACCGCTCCGGTTCTTGTGTCTATCAGACACTCTGTAATTTCATCAATCAGAATATCAACTTCCATCTTTTGTACACCTATCTCCTTTGGTCTTTTAATTTTATCACATTTTTTTAAAAAATACTACAAAAAACGCATTTTCCGGGAAATATTCCGGGAAATATTCCCTATCACCCGTTGGCTGCATCCTGACCGGACTCTCCTTCCATTTTTTTCACAAATGGAAGGGGGTCCGTTTCCATTTGCAGCATGGCGTCAAAGGCGGAAAGCAAAAGCCTGGGACTCCGGTAGCGGTTCATCTGATCCGGACGATCCATGTAAAGCTTGAAATGGTCCACCTGCCATACCAGTACATCCGCAAGGGTATAGCCCGCCACTGCGTATTCGCAGAGGAACTTCCCGTAGTCATGATAATAGGCAAGCTCACGCAAAAGCCCTTCGGAGTGCAGTATTCCCTGCCACAGCCTCTCGGCGTACTCTTCCGTCTCACCCGCCTGTCCCGCAAGGGACAGCACATATTTCTGCAGCGTATTCAACGCTTTCTCTAGTCTTTCATCCTGTTTCATGGCGCAACCCTTTCTATTTTTTATGAAGAAAAAAGCTTCAAATGCCTTTTAAAGCATTTAAAGCCTCAGCAGGGGAAGAGAGGATCGAACTCCCATCAACGGTTTTGGAGACCGCCGCACTACCATTGTACTATTCCCCTATCCTCTTCGCCAGCATCTCAGACTCGCTGACGAAAAACATTATAACATAGGGCAGGCAGCTTTAGCAAGAAGTTTTTTTGCTCTACACAAATATCCTGTCTATGGCGTCCTGCACCGTTTTCACACCGATGATCTCTATTTTACTGTTCTTTCTGCATTCCTCCGCACAGACAAAAGGGACGATACAGGTCTCGAACCCCAGCTTCTCCGCCTCTGCGGTACGCTGCCTGGCCATGCTGACCCCCCGCACCTCGCCGCTTAAGCCTACCTCGCCGAAGGCAAGCAGCTTCGGGGAAAGCGCCTTGTTGCGGAAGCTGGACAGGATCGCCAGCACGATCCCCAGATCAATGGCTGGCTCCAGAATCTTCATTCCGCCTGTAATATTCACATAAGCGTCGCAGCTTGCCAGCTGCACTCCGGAACGTTTCTCCAGCACCGCCATCAGCAGATTCACCCTGTTGAAATCCGTACCTGTGGACTGACGGCGGGGAATCCCGAAATTGCTGTGGCATACAAGGGCCTGGATCTCCACCAGCAGGGGTCTTGTGCCCTCCATGGTACACGCCACCACAGAGCCGCTGGCATTCTCCGGCCTGCCCTCCAGCATATATTCGGAAGCATTCTGGACCTCTACAAGCCCCTGCTCCCGCATTTCAAAAACTCCTATCTCATTGGTGGAGCCAAACCGGTTCTTTACCCCCCGCAGGATACGATAGGCGGCGTGTCTGTCGCCTTCAAAATACAAGACCGCGTCCACCATATGCTCCAGCACCCTTGGGCCCGCCACTGTCCCTTCCTTTGTCACATGGCCCACAATGAGGACGGAGACCCCCAGCCCCTTTGCCAGCTGCAGCAGAATGCCCGTGGACTCCCTCACCTGGGAAACGCTGCCCGGCGCCGCCGCAACCTCTTCGTTATACATGGTCTGTATGGAGTCGATCACCACGGCTTCCGGCTTCTGTATGCGTATGGTCTCCGCAATTTCAGCCAGATTTGTCTCGCAGAGCAGCAGCATCTCCTTTGTAAAGGAGCCGATCCTGTCCGCCCGCAGCTTTATCTGGGCCAGGGACTCCTCCCCCGATATGTATAGTACCTTGTGGCCGCTGTCCGAAAGGTTGCGGCACACCTGTAAGAGCAGGGTGGATTTTCCGATTCCGGGATCTCCTCCTACCAAAGTAAGGGAGCCCTGCACAATGCCGCCCCCCAATACTCTGTCCAGTTCTCCCATTCCCGTGGATATCCTGTTCTCCTCCTTTATGGAGATATCCGCCAGCACACTGGGAACGCCGGCGGCGGAAGCCCTCCGCGCCCCTGCTCCTGCAGAAGCCGCCCCCATACGAGGCGTTTTGTTCACCGGCTCCTCCACAAAGGAATTCCACTCTTTACACCCCGGACACTGCCCCATCCACTTTGAGGACTCATACCCGCAGCTCTGACAGAAAAATACTGTCCCAGACTTACTTTTCGCCATATTTCTTCTCACACTTCCAGTCATGCCTACACAAACCAATCCCACGAAGGCTAGACCCGTTCTACCCTGACGGGCACCTCGCCTGCCGCTTCCAGTTCCACGCTTAAGGAAAGCTTTCCTCCTAAGCCCGTAGTCATGGTTCCGATGCTCTTACCGCCCACAAACACTTCATACTCTGTATCATCATCCAGGCCGATAGTGATCTGGGCGTCCTCATCTCCCTCTACCACAAACTCCACGCTGCTCTCCTTTTCGGTATAGTCCCGGACGCTGGTTCCCGGTACGGATTCATAGAGGAACATACCGTTCTTTTCCAGCTTGGTAATGTCTTTGAAGGTCTTTACCTTCAGCAGATCTCCCTCATGCTGAAAATCCTCCACCTTTGCCTTCTGTGCTAATTTGTGATTGCCGAAACTGATTGCGCCGCCCGCCTCACTGCGGATCAGCTCTTCCACAACTGCCATTTGTATACCCTCCTGTTCCTTTGTCAGCTGCCGCTGCGGATGCACCCTCGATAACAGCCGCCCATCCGCCGCCTATAGGTTTATTATAATCGAAAATCAGATGCTGTGCCATCTTTTTTTATGAATCCGTTGTTCAGCTGCCGCCTGATCACTTTGTGGTGAACACCACCTTGCCGTTTTTATACCCGGCCGTGACCGCATCCCCCGGCTGCACCTTCTTCATCAGTATCTCCTCCGCCAGAGCGTCCTCCACCACAGACTGGATCGCCCGCTTTAAGGGTCTTGCACCCATTCTCACATCCGCGTATTTGGTGACCAGATGCTCCTTCAGGGCGGCGGTCATGGACAACCGAATGTCCATCTGCTCCTCGCACCGCTTATAGAGATTTGCGGCAAGAAGGCTTACAATGGCTTTCATGTTCTCGTTGTTCAGTTGATGGAACACAATAATATCATCGATCCGGTTCACAAACTCCGGTTTAAAGGTCCTCTTGACTTCCTCCATCACGCCGGCTTTCATCTTCTCATAGTCCCGCTTTGCATCCGCTACCGCCGCAAACCCCAGGTTCTTGGGATCGACGATCCGCTGTGCTCCCGCGTTGGAGGTCATGATCAGTATGGTATTCTTAAAGCTGACCTTCCTTCCCTTGGAATCCGTGATATGTCCGTCGTCCAGCACCTGCAGCAGGATGTTGAATACATCCGGGTGGGCCTTCTCTATCTCGTCAAAAAGCACCACGGAATAAGGATTCCTGCGCACCTTCTCACTGAGCTGCCCTCCCTCGTCAAATCCCACGTATCCCGGAGGCGAACCGATCATTTTCGACACCGAATGTCCTTCCATATACTCCGACATATCCACCCGAATGATTGCGTCCTCCGAGCCGAACATGGCTTCCGCCAGAGCCTTGGAAAGTTCCGTCTTGCCCACGCCCGTGGGCCCCAGGAACAGGAATGAGCCAATGGGTCGTCTGGGATCCTTCAATCCCACTCTGCCCCGCCGCATGGCCTTCGCCACCGCCGTCACGGCTTCCTCCTGGCCAATGACCCTTTTGTGCAGAATACCTTCCAGCTTCAACAGCCGCTCGCTCTCCTTCTGGGCAAGCTTTTGTACCGGGATCTTGGTCCACATGGCCACCACATCGGCAATGTCGCTCTCCCCGATGACTATCTGCTTCCCGGAAGCATTGTTCTCCAGCCTTTTCCTGGTGCGCTCGTACTTTTTTATCAGTTCATCCTGATTCCGCTTGATCTCCGCCGCCTGGGCAAAAGCCTCCATACGGATGGAACGCTCGATCTGCAGATCCATCTTTTTGATCTGCTCCGTGATGACCTTCAGCTTATCCGGCACGTCCGAGGAACGCAGCCTGGCTCCGGCAGCGGCCTCGTCTATCAGATCGATAGCCTTGTCGGGGAGGTTCCTGTCGTTGATATAACGCCCTGACAGCCTTACCGCTGCATCCACCGCCTCTGAGGTGATTGCCACCTGATGATGCTCCTCGTATTTTCCCTTGATGCCCTCCAGGATACGGATCGCTTCCTCCTCCGTGGGCTCCTCCACGTTCACAGGCTGGAACCGGCGTTCCAGCGCAGCATCCTTCTCAATGTATTTGCGGTACTCCGCTATGGTGGTGGCGCCAATCATCTGCAGCTCGCCCCTGGCAAGAGAGGGCTTTAAAATATTGGAGGCGTCTATGGCGCCCTCCGCGCCCCCTGCCCCGATAAGGGTGTGAAGCTCATCCAGGAACAGGATCACGTTCCCGTCCTCGATCACCTCTTTGATCACCTTCTTGATGCGCTCCTCAAACTCGCCCCGGTACTTACTTCCTGCCACCATGCCGGACAAGTCCAGTGTGAGCACACGCTTATTCTTCACGGTGAATGGCACCTTGCCCTCCACAATGCGGAGCGCCAGCCCCTCTACCACTGCGGTCTTGCCCACCCCCGGCTCGCCGATGAGACAGGGATTATTCTTGGTACGCCTGCTGAGGATCTGGATCAGGCGGCGGATCTCATCCTCTCTTCCGATGACCGGGTCCAGCTTTCCCTCTCTGGCCATACCCGTCAGATCCCGGCTGTACTGGTTCAGGGTGGTGCCTTTGCCTTTGTTCTGGGCCTTTCTGCCCAGATCCTCCTTGTACAGATTACCGTCCTGACCGATGGCGATCAGCGTGTCCACATATATTTTCTGTACGTTGGCTCCCAGGGTGTTGAGCAGACGGACCGCCACATTTTCGCCCTCTTTGATGATCGCCATCAGCAGATGCTCCGTTCCGGTCTGCTGCTGTTTAAACCGCGCCGCCTGCCGATGGGCCTCCTCCAGGATCTTCCGCGCCCTGGGGGAATACCCCTCCCGCTCTCTGATACCGACGCCTCCGTCCAGGGCAATGGATTCCCGGATCATATCCGTGACCCTTTCCAGCTCGACGCCGTTGTCCGTAAGGACCTTATGGGCCACGCCCGCCTGCTCCTTCAAGAGCCCTGCCAGAATGTGTTCCGTTCCCACATATCCCTGTTTTAAGGCGGATGCACAGCGGGCGGCTGCCTTCAGCGCCTCCTGGGCACTACTCGTAAACTGCGACTGCATAGTTTATGTCCTCCGTCATCTATAGTCTTGGTAGATTTCTTCAATCAATCCGTGTATCTCTTCTTTGGAAATATTTTTACAACTGCTCTTAGCAAGGATTACCTGTAATTCCTTTTTTAATTCCGCCAGTGTCCGCATCCTGTCAATATCAATGGCGATCACCGCTCCTTTCCTGCGGTCCACCTTCACATACCCCTCCTGCTTCAGAACAGTATATGCCTTATTGACCGTGTGCATATTGATACCGATGGTATCCGCAAGCTGCCGCACGCTCGGCAGAGAATCTCCCTCCTGAAACTGTGCGGTGGCGATCCCCATGATGATCTGATTGCGAAGCTGAAGATAAAGCGCCTCGTCACTGTTGAAATCTATCTCTATGATCATATTTATCACCCCTGTTATACCTATATTATAACAGCGCGGACAAAGTGTCAACTACAAAGAAAAGGGAAGAGAGCCAGCGCCCTCTCCCCTCTGAAAACCTTATTTTTCCTCGGTTCCGTCATAATTGAGGAAACCGAACTCAAACTCGTCGTCATCCTCCGACATGAAATTCTTGGACTGCCATCCCTGCTGGCCCTGGCCGGACTTCTGTCCCGATGTGCCCTGGCCGCTTCCTGCCGGCTTCTCTCCCCCCGTGCTCTGACTGTTTCCTGCAGGCTTTTGACCCTGGGGCGCTCCCGCCGATTTCTGACCCTGGCTGCCTCCTGTGGGTCTTTCCCCTGCCGGTCGCTGACCCTGACCGTTCCCCGCAGGCTTCTGACCTTGGGGCGCTCCTGACGGTCTTGCTCCCGACGGTCTCTGGCCCTGGCCGTTCCCCGCAGGCTTCTGACCCTGAGACGCTCCTGACGGTCTTGTTCCTCCCGGCCTGCTGCCGGAGGCGGACTTATCCGCTCCTACCGTGTGCATCACCTTCTGGGAACCGCCCTGGGCTCTGGCTTCTCCCCGCCTTCTTAAGGTCTCCCGTTCCACCTGGTTAAAATAGGCGTCGTCGGACATATCCTTGATCTTGAATACCAGCATAGCGATACCGGATACCGCTGCAACCAGCAGGAAGATCAGGATGATTATGACCACCTTCTCCGTCTCTGCTTTCTTATGCTCTGACTCATAAGCCTTGGCATTGTTTTCCACCTTGTCAAAAAGTTCTTTTTGTATATCGTACTGCTCAGCCGGGTCCTTGGTATAGTTTATAAGATACCACACTCCATCCTCCAGCAGAGTCTCATAATCTTTACTCACCACAGGCGTCGGGTCTGCCACAGGCTCCGGATCTGTCACAGGCTCCGGATCTGTCACAGGAGGCTCCTCCACATAGGGGGTCAGCTCCCCGGAGATCGTCACAAAATCCTCGCGGATAAAGCCCTGCACCTCCGAACCGTTGTCGCTGAAGGTCACCTGATACCATACCTTCCCGCTGCTGTCCGCCGGAGATCTTCCCGTCACCGTCAATACCAGTCCGTTGGAAACCTTACTGACGATCTCACTGGAGGTAGAAGCGCCTGCCCTGATCCGCACATTGCTTCCGCCCTTTACCGTTGCGCTCACGGGATTTAAGGCTTCCACGCTGCCTGAGCCCTCGGACGTCGTGTTGCCGCCGGAGGGGGTAGTGGGCTCCACTGCCGTGACGGTAGGCGGTGTGGTGCCGTCAGTGATCTCCACAAAATCCGCCCGGATATAGCCCAGGGTCTCTGAGTTTACAAAGGTCTGATACCACATTTTCCCGTCGCTGCCCAGTATCTGATTGTTGATGGTGATTTCATTGCCCTGTGCGGCGCTTCCCACAACCTCGCTGGAGGTGCTGGGCTCCTTGCGGATGTTCACGCTGCTGGCCGTCACCCTGCCCTGGCTCTGTGCATGGCTCACCGTTGCAAAGCCATCCCCGAACAGCCCGATCAGCAGCACCAGCGCCAGCGTGAGGACTCCTTTCCAAATTCCCTGTCTTACCCGTACTTTTCCTGCTTTTCTCATATGTCTTCCTCTCCTGTTTTCTAGAAGTTTTCGCGTCTGAAACGCTTTTGTCCTTCTTCTCCTTTCTGTGCCATTCCTGTCCCGTGTATATTCTTCTTCATCTCTGCTCTCTGCTCCGCTTCCAGGCTTCTGTGTACCGATACCTCACATTCGGGACAGTACCGCCCGCTGCGGATGCTTTTCCCGCAGATCTCGCATTTTAAGAAGGTCCTGGAATCCTGTGACACCTCCAGCCGCCCTTCCTTCAGCATATTGCGGATAGCACGCTGGGATACCCCGATAGCGCTTTCGATCTGCGCCGCCGTGGCCCCTCTATGCTCTTCGATATAACGTCTTACCTTTCCGTAGTCGTCGTAGTCCAGCGCGCCGCAGTCCTCACAGCAGTACTCTCCTACTCCCTTAAATACCAGAACTCCTCCGCAGTTTTTACAGACCCGCGGAATGTTATACTGATCCTCCAAAAGAAGTCTGTTCGCTTTCATATACAGTCTCCCTCCCGTCAAACCATGTTTCCTTTTTCACAGCCTGAGCCGTAAGTCAGCTTCTGCCTCAGCCCTCTGCCTCGTCGATAGCCTTACCGATGTCCCGGCGCATATATTTATTGTCAAAGGACACCCATTCCACGGCCTCATAGGCTCTTGCTCTCGCTTCCTTCAGGGTAGCTCCCTTTGCCGTTATCCCAAGCACCCTGCCGCCGGAGGTAACGATGCGTCCCCTGTCGTCAAGTCTGCTTCCCGCATGGAAGCAATAGTAATCTTCCTTTCCCTCAAAGGCTTCCAGTCCTGTTATTTCAAAGCCCTTCTCATACGCCACCGGATACCCCTCCGAGGCAAGCACCACGCAGACAGCCGCGTTGTCCTCAAACTGCAGGTCTATTTTGTCCAGGGTCCCGTCGATGCAGGCGTCCACCACATCCATAATGTCGTTCTTCATCCTGCAGAGAACCACCTGGGTCTCCGGGTCTCCAAGTCTGGCGTTGTATTCCAGCACCCTGGGTCCTTCCGGCGTCAGCATCAGTCCAAAGAAGATCACGCCCTTGAACTCCCTGCCCTCCGCCGCCATAGCGTCCACCGTAGGCTTTAAAATCTGCTCCCTGCAAAAGGCATCCACCTCTTCCGTATAAAAAGGACTGGGAGAAAAGGTCCCCATACCGCCTGTGTTCAGCCCCCTGTCTCCATCCTTTGCCCGCTTGTGATCCTGGGCCGAGGTCATGGGCTTGATGGTCTTTCCGTCCACAAATGCCAGCACGGACACCTCTCTGCCTGTCATAAACTCCTCTATGACCATCCTGTTCCCTGCGTTTCCGAAGTGCTTATCCAGCATGATCTCCTTTACTCCGGCTCTTGCCTCCTCAAGGGTATTGCAGATCAGCACTCCCTTCCCCAGGGCAAGTCCGTCCGCCTTCAGCACAATGGGCAGCTTCGCCGTTTCCAGATACTGCAATGCCCTCTGAGGGTCGTCAAAGGTCTCATAAGCGGCAGTGGGGATGTGGTACTTCTTCATCAGATCCTTGGCAAATGCCTTGCTGCCCTCCAGGATCGCCGCATTTTTCCTGGGACCGAATACCCGAAAGCCCTCTTTCTCCAACTCGTCCACCAGTCCGCCCACCAGGGGATCGTCCGGCGCCACAAACACCAGATCCACCGCCTTTTCCTTTGCATAGGCAATGACCCTGTCAAACTCCATGACGCCGATGGAAGGCTCGCACTCCGCAAGCTGCGCGATCCCCGCGTTGCCGGGTACGCAGTAGAGCTTATCCACTCTGCTGCTCTTCCTCATACTCAGCGCTATGGCGTGTTCTCTTCCGCCGCCGCCTACAATCAGTACTTTCATGCCGTCACCTCTTTTACTGCTCTTTTATTGCTTCTTTATCCTGCGCACCTTCCCGTCGGCCACTGCGATCCGCCCGTTGGCAATATCGTCAATGACGCCGGGAAGCAGTATCCATTCCGCCTGCTCCATCACACGCCTCTGTAAGCTCTCAGGGGTATCGTTTTCCTCCACAGGGACCGCTTTCTGGGCGATAATGGGGCCTTCATCCATCCCCTCATTCACGAAATGCACCGTAGCCCCCGTCACCTTGACGCCCCGTTCCAGCACCTTCTCATGGACCTTCAGCCCGTAATAGCCCACTCCGCAGAAGGAAGGGATCAGGGAAGGGTGAATATTGATGATGCGATTGCCAAAGCGTGCGATCGTCTGCTCCGGGACCCTCACCAGAAATCCGGCAAGCACCACCAGATCCGGCTGCAGCCTGCACAACTCCTCCGTGAAGGCCCGCTCAAATGCCTCTCTGTCCGGGAAATTTTTGGGCGATATGCAGATTCCCGGAATCCCGTGGGCTTCCGCCCTTTTCAGCGCCCCGGCATGGGCATTATTGCTGATGACCTCCAGCACCTTAGTATTGGTGACGGTTCCCCCGTCGATCCCATCCAGCACCGCCTGAAGGTTCGTACCTCCGCCGGACACACACACTACGATCTTCAGCATATGACAACTCCCTTTTCACCCGTCTCACAGCGGCCTACGATGTAAGGGGTCTCCCCTGCGGCCTCCAGCACATTCAGGGCTTTGTCCCCATCCGCCGCATCCACTGCCAGCACCATACCCAGCCCCATATTATAGGTATTGTACATCATCTGCTCTTCGATTCCGCCGGTCCTCTGCAAAAGCCGGAATATGGCAGGGACCTGATAGCTGTCCTTCTCCACCACAGCCCGGATACCTTCGGGAAGCATCCTGGGAATATTTTCGTAAAAGCCTCCCCCTGTGATATGGCTGGAGCCTTTTACAATAACACCCGCTTTTTTTAATGCTTTCATCGCCTGTACATAGATTTTGGTGGGCTTGAGCAGTGCCTCTCCCAGGGTGGTCCCAAGCTCGTCATAATAAGTGTCCAGGCTTTCCCTGGTCATCTCAAAGACCTTGCGTATCAGGGAAAATCCGTTGGAATGTACCCCCGATGAGGCAATACCGATCAAAACGTCGCCGGCCTTGATGTCCGCGCCGGTGATCAGATCCTTCTCGTCCACGATACCCACGGTAAATCCCGCCAGGTCATATTCCTCCTCCGGCATCAGTCCCGGATGCTCCGCCGTCTCGCCGCCGATCAGAGTCGCGCCTGCCTGTCTGCAGCCTTCCGCCACTCCCTTCACGATGGCTGCTATCTTTTCGGGATGATTCTTCCCGCAGGCTATGTAATCCAGGAAGAAAAGAGGTTCTCCGCCCGCGCAGATAACGTCGTTGACACACATTGCAACACAGTCGATGCCCACGGTATCATGCTTATCCATAAGAAAAGCAAGCTTTAGCTTCGTGCCCACGCCGTCCGTTCCCGACAACAGCACCGGCTTTTCCATTCCTTTTGCCGCCTCTATGGAAAAAGCGCCGGAAAAACCTCCCAGCCCGCCCAGCGCCTCAGGGCGCATGGTCTCCTTTACATATTGCTTCATCAACTCCACTGATCTGTAGCCTGCCTCTATATCTACTCCCGCTTTTTTGTAATCCATCTCACACCCCCATGCCGCCTTGTGCGGACGCTGTTCTCAAGCCTCCTCCCATGCCGTCTCCGGCATTACAAATCTAACGGAGTCTGACTTATTTTCCATCAATGGTCCAACTTATGTATAATCCCGGTATCCTGTCTGCTGCAGCTTCGCATCCTTTGCCATGACCTGTTCCTTCTGATTCCTGCTGTAGCTTTTCAGCTTTTCCAGCAGCCCTTCGTCCGACGCCGCAAGGATCCTTGCCGCCAGAATGGCCGCATTTTTCGCCCCGTCGATGGCCACTGTGGCAACCGGGACTCCGGGGGGCATCTGCAGAATAGAGAATACCGCGTCCATACCGTCCAGATTTTTGCCGGAAAGGGGCACGCCGATGACCGGAAGGGCAAACAGGGCTGCACACATACCCGGCAGGGCGGCTGCCATACCGGCTCCTGCAATGATCACCCGGATACCCCGCTCCTCTGCGCTGCCGCACCAGTCGATCAGCACATCCGGCTCCCGGTGGGCGGAAATGATCCTGATCTCATGATCGATCTTAAGCTCTTCCAGCAGCTCAGCCGCCTTCGACATAACCTTTAAATCGGAATCACTTCCCATCACAATGCCCACAAGGGGCCTGTTATCCGCCTTAGCCATAAGCATTCTCGCCTTTCCTGTAAATCTCCATTCCCTTTTATCTTACTAAAATAAGAAGCTTTTCGCAACCATTAACAACGAAAAAACAAAAACTTAAGAGTTGTCACAATTTGTTTATTTTTCAAATGCCTCGTTCAGAAGCTCCGTTCCTGCCAGCACAAATCTGCCGTCCCTGATAATGGGGATCCTTACGCCATCCTTCCTGACGGCAGTCAGCTCTCCCAGCTCGTCATAGGGGATGGTAATATCGGTGTGACAGTTAAAATAAGCCTTCTCCGGATCATCCTTCCGCTGCGCGGACCTGGAATTTTCCTTCGCCACGATCTCTTTGCCGTCGGGATTGTACACCCGCACATCCTCCGTGCCCTGGTAGCAGGTATCCCCCACCGCGAAATGAGGCCCCGTTTTCTCCGCGATCAGGATGGGCAGCTTTGCCTCCACTCCAAGCCTCCTTGCCATCACATAGGCAGTGGTATTGGTGCCGATGGCAAACTCGCCTATGGGCAGAGTCTCATGACGAAACAGAATGTTTTCTCTGACAAAGCTTCTGTTTTCCTCTTCCGTCTCAAAATTGCCGCAGGTGTAGTCCCGAATCATACCGTCCTCAAAGGTCAGACACAGATCCCTGTACTCCAGACCGTCCAGAAACACCCTTGTCACATGGAGCGTGCCTTCCGTCCCCTCCAGCACAGGGGAGGTAAACACCTCTCCCACGGGGATATTCACATCCGCCACGCAGTTTTCAAAGATAGTCTCCTTTTCGGGATCCTTCAGCTTCCACAGATTCACCTTCAGGTCGGTCCGATTGTCCCCACAGCCCTTCACCTCGCAGTGATCCGCAGTGTCCAGCGCGTCGATCAGCTTCTGCTGCACATCCCGGTAAAGCATATAATCCAGGGTGTTCAGCCGGATAGTCTCATCAAACAGCTCCCGAAATACAGGGCCCACCTCCGGCACGGGAAAAGAGATAATGGTAAAGCTCCGCTCCTCCTCAGGGATATACTGCCGCCTGAGCTCGTTGAATTTGGTCTGAAACTCCACCCACAGTTTATTCTGCTCCCCGCTAAGCTTCAGCGCCTCCGCCTTGTTCATCGGATCAAAATCCGCCTCGCCGAAGGTCTCCACCACGGCGGGACCTGCATAGTCCTTGGCCTCTGCTTTGTATTTCTCATATCCTGTGTGCAGCGCTTCCAGCCTGCGATTCACATAACGTCTGTCCAGGAACAGGCTGTTATCCTCCCTGTGGTCATAGCCGTACTGCCTGTTCACCGTACCGCCTCCCACCCCGTCAGGGCTGACGATAGACTTCAGGTCCAGCTTTGCAAAATTCTCCACCGCCCGGCGGATCATCCGTTCAAAGCCTATATGATAATAGATTCCCGCCGTCTTTTTCTTTGACAGGTCCTTCCCTGTCACCTCAAAGCCGATGCGGTAGCCCTCCGTATAGGTATCCGCCATGGTGGCAATAGTCGCCTCCGGAAGGGAAGCCATGTATCTTGCCATCTCCAGTTCATTTTCGCTGACATATTTTCCATAAGCGTACAGATATCTCACATCGTTTAAGTCACTGTTCATGACGATATCCACACAGAAGCGATTCTCAGGGCTCACCTGGTTCCATACCCGTCTCTCCTCGTCCCTGTCTGCATTGTCGCTGACGTGCCAGTACAGGATGTCCCGGATCTCCGACGGGTCGGGAAGTCCTGAATCCGCCTCCTGCGAAAGCTCCTGCCCTGCCGGGGCTGCGGCTCCATCGACAACGCCTGCGCCTGATGCGCTTTTACCCGCAGCGCCCTCCGCCTCCGTGTAAGCAAACAGGGTATACACCTCCAGGAACAGCTCCATGCCTACCGTCAGATCCTCCAGCCTGCCCTCATACACGGCTCCAATCAGCCACCGAAGCCTGTAATACAAGTGGCTCAACAGCCCGCCGTACTCTTTTCCCAGCCTGCTCACCGCATAGGCGGGATTGCCATAGCTTTCCTCATAATGGGCCGGGAGCACATCCTCGTACAGCTCATGATTACGCCTTTGCAGCTCTTCCAACGGCGCTTTCTCCAGGCCGCCCTCCGCCAGAAAGCTCCTCGTGTCATTCAGCAGAAGCAGAAACGCCGCCACGCTGTCAAAATAGCGCTTTAACTCCTCCCTGCCGAGGCGCTCCGCCGGAATGCTGCGGATGCGTTCCACCGCAAGCTCGTAACGCTCCTCCAATATCTCCTGTGAAACCGTTATTTCCTCCGTCATTTGAAAAACCTGCCTTTCCTGTGTCGTGTGCAACAGTTTAGCCGCTGAACTATTGTCAGAGGTTTACCCCTGCATACAAAATCAGGCTGACGCCCCCTAAGTCTATCACATTCAGTATCACTCCCAGCACGGGGAAAAATCTGTAATAGCTTTTGTCGCAGGCTGTCAGCACCCCCAGCGCCACCCCCACCAGTGAAAACACCATGGCCAGCACCCCGGTGAATCCGTATTTTACGGCAGCCTCCCCACCGCTCAGGTAAGAGAAAAACACTGCCGTCACCAGCGCCGCCAAGCTGATAATGCCCAGAATAACGGACATGATCCCCCTGTTGGAATGTCTTTTATTTGTAAAGATATAGCCTTTTCTTTTACTCATAAAATTCTAAAGGGGCACTTCCGGGCGAGTTGTCCACCTCGCAGGAAATGCCCCGCAGCTGCTCCTATTTAAAATAATATATTCGACTTACGTGCAAGCAGCCTGCCGCCGGTCACAAGCAGCAGGATCCCTGTCACGATCCCCACCACAAGGGAGATGACCCCTATGGCAATATTTGTTGCTCCGGCCAGCTTCATTGTCTTATACACCTTCTGTTCCATAACTGTGCTCCTTTCGGTTTTCTTTTCACCCGTGGTCAGAATATCATTTTGTTCGCTCATCTCTTCACTATGCACCATATGCTTCATAATATTTATCAATCGCCGCCTTTATCGAATCATCAATATAGTTTTGTCCTTTGTACGGTCTGTTGTACAGATACTCCACAACCTCCCGCATATTTACAATAGCGTGTGCCTCAAACCCGTATTTCTGTTTTATCTCATCCAGGGCGCTCACCTGTCCGCCAAGTCCCTTTTCCATGCGGTTCAAGGATACCATCAGCCCCTTGATCTCCACATTTCCCTGGGCTTTAATGATAGGATAGGTCTCTTCAATGGACTTCCCCGATGTGGTGACGTCTTCGATCATGACCACTCTGTCTCCGCTTTTAAGGCCGCTTCCCAGAAGTATCCCCCCATCGCCGTGATCCTTTTCCTCTTTTCGGTTGGAGCAGTAACGCACATCCCTGCCGTACAGATCGCTGTAGGCAATGGCTGTCGTCACGCTCAATGGTATACCCTTGTACGCCGGGCCGAACAGCACGTCAAAATCATCCCCGTAATTCTCATGGATCGCTCTGGCGTAATATTCCCCCAGCTTTCGTAACTGTGTGCCTGTCACATAGGCTCCCGCATTCATAAAGAAAGGAGATTTTCTGCCGCTTTTTAAGGTAAACTCACCAAACTTCAAAGCCCGGCTGTCCACCATGAACGCAATAAATTCCTGCTTGTATTGCTCCATACCCGTCGATGCTCCTTTGTTTTCTCCTTATACTTTACCACAAGACAAGCTTTTGTTCAACGGGATTTTGGTATCAATTTTACAAGGCTGAATTTTTCACCCCCCTTGAAGAACAGGGTATTCTTTGCTAAAATGAAAGTACACCAAAAACCAAAAGAGGAGGAGTTCAAAATGCCTGATTCACGGACTATCGTTTGGATCATTCTTATCGCTTTCTTCGTTGTGGAGATCATCTATATGATCATACGGCGAAGCGCAAACAAGAAAAAGATCGAAGACGGCGAAGACAAGAAGAAACTGAAGGAAGCGGTGGTCAGGGTGCTGCCGGAGGCCGCCGATTACCCGGTGCTGTACGCACACTATGAGAAAACCACCCAGGTCAACCCCCGCCGTTCCGTCACCCATTATTATTACTACGGGCTGACATATCAGGACGACAGCTTCTGGGTGATCCCCCTGACATTCATGAAGGACGGGACGATAGCAGCCTCGGAGCCTGATCGGTTCACAAAGGATATCCTGGGGGATCTCTTCGTCAACGTAACCCGGAAAAAGGATCTGGTCAGCAGCTTCACCTTCGTCATGAGAGACAAGGAGGGCGAGAACCCTGCCGTGATCAGGGTGGATGCGATCAATTACAAATCGGACTCTTACCATCATGTCAATATTGCGCAGCAGCCCGAATGTGAGAAGTTCTGCGATTTTATCTCCGCCCTTGCCCCTCAGGTAAAGGAAGAAAATCCCGAACTGCAGCAGGCAGGTGCGAAAACAGAAAAGCGCATCCGGCTTTTGGGCATCCTGGGAATCGTATTCAGCGTCATCCCTCTGTTGGGCATCATCATCGGAGGAATCGGATTGATCTTAGCTCCCAAGCCCTCCGAAACCGGCGGTAAACCCACTGTGGGATTTATTCTCACCCTGATTGCAATGATCTTGGGCGTCCTGCTTCCGATAATCCTTCTTTCTCTGTAACAGACGCTGTAATATAAAGGGCGCCCGCCAGCTATGCTGACGGACGCCCTTGTTTCTGTACAGGGCCGGAAGAATCCGCAAAGCGGATTCTTCTCGGAATGACTTAGATTTTCTTAGGTCAGGTCCTTTCTGACCTTAGAAAATCTTCATTCCGTTCATACTTAGCCCTTTACCGCGCCGCCGGTCACGCCCTCCACATAGTACTTCTGAAGGCACATGAACAGGATCGTGATGGGAATAGCGACCAGAACGCCGCCGGCACAGAACTCCGTGTAGTGAGCCGACAGGCTGGTGGCACTGCCGATCATATTATTCAGACCTACCGCCACGTTCATACCCTCGCTGGTATTGTGGGCGATATAGCTGGCAAACATGAAATCTCCCCAGGGAGCCATGAATGCGGTCAGTATGGTATAAATGATAATGGGCTTTGACATGGGAATGATAATGGAAAACAGAACCCTTGCCCTTGTTGCCCCGTCCACTCTGGCCGCCTCGTCCAGGGATTTGGGAACCGTGTCGAAAAAGCCCTTGGATACATAATAGCCCATGCCGGAGCTGGCGGTGTATACAAGGATCAATCCCCAGATGGCGCCGGTGCCGGTGAGACCCATGCCACTTAATACCTTATACATGATGATCATGGACAGGAAGCCGGGAAACATCCCGATGACAAGCATAGCGTTCATCAGCAGCTTTCTGGAGGCAAACCTTGTCCTTGACAGGGTATAGCTCACACAGAGCACCATAATGGGCTGAATGATCGCTACCGCAACGGCAATGATCAGGGTGTTCAAATACCACTTGGGATATTTCACCACCTCTGAGGTCCCCGCGAAAAGGGCGGCATAATTCTTCAGGCTCCACTCCTTCGGAATGACATAACCCACCTGCATGGTAGTCTCGCCACGGAAGGACTCCAGCACGATCATAACAAAGGGGATCAGCCAGACAACGGAGATCAACGTCAGTATAACGTAGGTGACAATGTTGCCAACCATGGTCTTTTTCTTTAAGCTTTTATATTTTTTGGAAGTTTTCTCACTCATTATTGGAAATCCTCCTCATTCTTATTTGACGGCAGTACATTGTAGACGATCAGCGACAATACCGCGACTACAATGAATATCAGGATACCCACCACGGAAGCCAGCTTGTAGTTACTGTCCGCGCCGGTGGTGATCTTATACAGCCAGGTGATCAACAGATCCGTATCCGTGGCCGAGGTCCCGCCCACCGTAAGCTTCGGATCGGAGATCGCTCCGCCTGTCAGCAGGAAGATCACGTTGAAATTGTTGATATTGCCGATAAAGCTGGTCAACAGGTAAGGACCCGTGATGAACAGCATATAGGGAAGGGTGATCTTCACGAACGCCTGCACCGGATTTGCACCGTCGATCTTTGCGGATTCATACAGATCCTCCGGAATATTCATAAGGATACCGGTAGCGATCAGCATCAGATAGGGAATACCGATCCAGACATTGATCAGGATGACAAGTATCCGCGCCGAGCTTGCCGTTCCCCAGAAATCAAAGGGCGCGGTAAGGATCCCCAACTTCACAAGGAATCCGTTGACCAGACCGTTCTTTGCAAAAAGCTTTGACATATACAGCAAGGAGATAAACTGAGGCACCGCGCTTGTCATGACAAGGATGCCGCGCCACATTTTCTTGAATTTGATTCCCTTCTTGTTGATCAGAAGCGCCACTACGATCCCAAGGAAGTAATTGGAGAAGGTAGCAAAGAACGCCCAGACAAGGGTCCACCCCAGGATATGCCTGAAGGCATAGTTCAAATTGCTGTCTGTGGTATTAAACAGCTCCGCAAAGTTCTTCCAGCCCACCCAGGTGAACAGGTTGCTGAAGCCGTCATGAGCGCCGTCGTAGTTGGTAAATGCAACCACAATCATAAACACAATGGGAAGCACCGTAAATAAAAGAATTCCAATCAGCGGCACCGCAAGCAGGGTCTTGTGGAATTTGGCATCTACCAGATCGTGAATGTCCGCTTTAAACTTCTGGGGATGCTTTCCGCTCTTGATCAGCTCGTCATTTGCCTTGCTCTGTTTGATGCTCATCCACCAGACGATCACCGCCGCAATGCAGAACACCACTGAAAGCCCGCCGTACAGGAGAATCTTGAAGGAATCGTCTCCGCCTACCCGGACATAGGTGTCCAGTATGGCGTCGTATACCTCGCCTGCCTGGACATCCCCCAGGGTGCCCAGCTTGCTCATCCACCCTGCGCCGGTGGTCACGGTATACCAGATAAATACGATCTCAAACAACAGAAAGGCTGCGCCTCGGACGATCTGGCCGCAGGTCAGATTGCCAAAGCCCATAATAAGGTAAGATAATTTGGTTCTCCACGACCCTGTGATCAGGGTCATCACTACACTCTTAAGTTCTCTGCCGATTGCAAATACAGCCGCCTTGATGCCGCGCCCGGCAGCCTTGCCGATCCTGGCAAAAAAGGCCGGTATCGCCGCAAGGACTCGTCGGATATTGTATAAGATCCGCTGGAAGGTTCCCAGCCCCTGATATTCAATGAAAGAGAGTTTTTCCATAGTCATCCGCCTCATCTTTTTTTATAAGAAGTCTCTGGTTCCCTGTTTTATAAAAGCTGCCCCGGCTGCTGCCGGGACAGCTTTTCCGCGTCATATTTCAAATCACAGCGGTATGATTACTTAGCTGTTACGGTAAGCGTAGCAGTCCCTGCCGCGCTGTCATAAACCAGCGTTACAACATAAGTCCCGTCCGCCTCGATCACAATATTGTCTCCGCCTGCAGCGCCGTCTGCGCCGAAGTTCACATCCCAGCTTGCGCCCTGGCGAACCTTGAACTCGTCGCCTGCCTTGAACTCCTGCTCTGCCGTCCAGGTGCCTGCGGGATCCTCAGTCATGGGCACATCCGTATCCCAGTTATATCCGGCAAACGAGCCAATCAGAGAGAATGCGTTCTTCTGCTCCTCTGACATCTGGAACAATGCCTCGATGGAAACGGTATATGCATCCAGACCTGCCTGAAGATCAGCGTCTGTCTTAGCCTCACGGGCATTGGTGCCCAGCAGCTTTGCGATATCCCACCAGGAGCCGTGGATATTGCCCTGAGGAATAGCGTAAGGTCCCTGTGCGTTGAATGCGATCAGAGCTTCATCAGCCTGAACAGCCTCGTTCGCCATAGCTTCCTTGTTAGCGGGACCCCAGCCCTGCAGCTCATATCTCTCCAGAGAGCACTCAGCGTTGGTCAGGTAAAGAGCCAGCTGCTGCAGAACAGCGCCCTTAGTAGCGTCCGCCTGAGGCTTGACGCCCATCAGCTTACAACCTGAGTAAGAGCCCAGATGATAGGTCTGTCCGTCAACGGTAAAGGAAGGCATTTCTGCAACGCCGTAATTTTCACCAAGGGCCTCCTTGGCATCCTTTGAACCCCAAGTACCACAGATGACCACTGCGGAAGGAGTTGCCGCTGCGAAATCAGCCGCCGTGGATGAGGACATAAAGCAAGGAGACTTCACCAGCTTCTCCATACCCTTCATGGCAATCAGGCCTTCAGGTGAATTGAAGGTATCATTTACGCTGGTGAAGGAACCGCTTGTATCGGTGGTCCAATCCGAAACACATCCCGTTGCAAAGAAGAAGGATGCGGTATACCATGCGGAGGTCTCACACTCCATGGAGAACATTCTTCCCGCCGCTTCGCAGTCAGCGATAATGTCTTCCAGGCTTCCCAGATGCTCTTCCTTCACAACGCTCTTATCATAGAACATGAAATATCCGTTGTCTGCGGTCAGGGGATAGCAGTACAACTCATTTCCTACGGATGCAGCATTAACGGAAACCTCTGTATCCAGCTCTCTGACGGTCTCAGCTGTCTTTGTTCCCAGCTTGTTCAGCGCGCCTGCCTCTACCAGACGGGTCAACTGATCCTGTGCAAAGCAGAAAATATCCGCTCCGCTCTCCACATCCGTGATCATATTGGACGCAGAGTTTGATTCGGAAATGCCTTCTACTGTGGCATTGATCACAATGCCGGGGTTTGCCTCGCAGAATCTCTTGATCTGCTCCTGTGTCAGCTCAGCAACGCCTGGAGACTCGGACACCCAAAGGGTAATGTCATAGGTGCCGGCCAGAGAACTCAGATCGGTGCTGTCACCAGCCGTTCCTGCGCCCCCCCCATTTCCTGAATCACCGGCTCCGCTGCCGTTGCCGCTGTCGTTGTTGCCACAGGCTGCCAGACCCATTGTCATGGTCAAAGCCAGGCCCATAGCAAGAAATTTTACTAATTTCTTTTTCATTTTTCTCTCCTCTTCCTTATATTTTTATATTAAAGGAATCCTTGTAGATCCCCTAATACCAAAATGAATACCATTCTTTTATGAATATCATTATTTTTCAAGAACAACGCTGGTCCTTGCGCCGATTTTCAGTGTGGAACCCTTCAGGCTTGCTCCGCTGCCCAATCCCACAAAATCCGTCACCCTTGTGTATTCCCCGGTCACTCCCGTCATGGAAGAAAGGTCGATCTCCATCTCTTCCGCCGAGGTATTGTGCAGAAGCAGTATAGTGGAATCTCCATAGGTGATCTCAAATCCGCCCAGTTCACTATATTTGGAGCTGACCGACTTATAATCTCCCCTGGCGATCTCCGGATGCCGGTTACGGACTGCGATCACCTCTGCATAATAATGATACAGGCTGTTCTCATCGCTAAGCTGGTCCACCACGGTTCCATTCTGCTGTTTATCCGATGAGAAATCACTCCCCACCGGGTCCTTTACGGTATCGCCGTCTCCCCACAGCATGGCAAGGCGGCGGTTGGCGTCCGTATTTGCGCCTCCCCTAGTCCCCTTCATCCCAATCTCTTCGCCGTAATATAGGAAGGGCGATCCGCTGCAAAGAATCAGCAGATTGGCAGCCATCTGGGCATTGCCTGTGCTTACGTTCAGGAAGCCGGCGGCTCTGTCCGTATCATGGTTGGCCAGGAAATTGCAGATCATGCCGCTTTCACTGTTCTCGGCAAGGACCTTATCCTGATAGCTCTCTATATATCCGGTAAAGGCATTGATCTGACCGTTTCTGACCGCCTTGGTCAACACGCCCTCTCCCTGGCCCACCTGGAAATTAAAGCAGTTCAGGCCGCCGACATATTCCAATGTCTCCTGATCGGAGGACCAGCACTCGCCTACGCAATAAATGTCCTCTTTATACGCCCGAAGCTCGTTCATGTACCAGTTCCAGAAATCAGCAGACTTTTCGGTATCATTATAATAAACATACTTGATCGCGTCAAACCGAAACCCGTCCACACCCAAATCGATATAATACTTTGCGATCTTAAGGGCCTCCTGCCTGACCGCTTCATTATCGTAATTCAGCTCCGGCATATCCCCGCTGAAGTTGCACTCATAATATTCATCCGTACAGCCCGGTATGGTGCGGTAAGCCCTTCCGCCGACCTGGGTATCCTTCGTCACAAAGGTATAATAGTCATAGTAGGGGCTTGCGGTATCTCCGTTCTTATGAGCATCCGCAAAGCTGATAAACCAGGGGTGCGAGGAAGAAGTATGATTCAGGACCAGATCCAGTATCACTTTCACATTCCGCTCATGACATATGGCAAGGAGCTCCTTCAGATCCTCCTCCGTGCCAAAGTCGCTGTCTATTGCATAATAATCAGCCACATCATATTTATGATAGGAGGGAGAAGAAAAGATAGGCGTCAGCCATATCCCCTGGATCCCAAGGCTTTCCCCGGAATTAATATTCCCATCATTCAGGTAATCCATTCGATTGATGATCCCTCTCAGGTCCCCGATGCCATCACCGTTGGAATCCGAGAAAGAACCTGTAAATATCTCATAGAACACACGATAATTATCGTCTATCGGATCCACCTCCGCAGGCTTCTCTCCGCAGCCGGCCAGCCCGGCCGTCATTCCTGCCGCAAGCAGCCAGCATAGGATCCGTCTGCTAAAATGATATTTCTTTTTCATACTGTTCACTGCTCTCTCGCCTACACCGTTTTTTGCAATCTATCCGGCTCAATGTATCCTGCTCACTGTAGCTTGATTTCATGTTAGCATAGGTTTTCTTTATCGTCAACCCTGTTTTTGTGCAGTTCTTACAAAAAATCGAGAAATCTTGATGCTATTTGTGCAATTTTCCCTTTTCATCGAACTTTTTTCTCCTCAAGTTTCGCAACTTTATTTTTTCATTTTTCGTCTCATTTTCAGCGTCAGCCGCATAAACACGCAATGTTCGGAGCTTTTTCCGAAACAATCTGCCAAAAAGTTTAGTGATGGAAAACTCTTTCTTCTCCCGAAGAACGAATTTTTCTTTTGGAAAACGTTTTTTGTTTGTTAAAAATGATGAATTTAAATATACCGGGGCTGCCGCTTCACAGTCCCGGTACAAAGTCAACTGCGTTGTTTTGCCTGCGGGAATGATCTTGAGCTCACAGCGCCGCCCTGATAGCCGCCAGCAGTTCTTCGTAATCTTCAAAGGCAGGCAGCTCAGGATGCTCCGTCTTGATCTTATCCGTACTTCTGAAGAGAAAGCCCGCTTTGCTTGCCTGGATCATAGCCAGATCATTATAGCTGTCCCCGCTGGCAATGGTATCATAACCGATGGACTGCAGCGCCCGCACCGTGGTCAGCTTGGAATTCTCGATCCGCATCTTAAAGCCTGTGATCTCACCGCTCTCCGCCACCTCCAGAGAGTTGCAGAATATGGTGGGCCGCCCCAGCTTCTCCATCAGCGGAGAGGCAAACTGCGTAAAGGTATCGCTGATGATGATGACCTGGGAAATACTTCTCAGCTCATCCAGAAACTCCTTTGCGCCCGGCAGAGGCTGAATGGTGGCGATGGTGTCCTGAATCTCCTTCAGCCCCAGGCCGTGTTCCTTCAGAATACCGATACGCCAGCGCATCAGCTTGTCATAATCCGGCTCGTCGCGGGTAGTCCTCCGCAACTCCGAAATGCCGCTTGCCTCCGCAAAGGCGATCCAGATCTCCGGCACCAGCACTCCCTCCAGATCCAGACAGACTATATTCATCCTTACACCCTCCTGCTTCCAATCTTTATCGTAGTACCCGTGATTTCCGCTCTGCGGAGCCGGAATATCCAATCAGGCGCCCTTGCTCCGCCGTCCCTCTCAGTAATTCTTCGCTTCCAACGCCGCCAGAATATCCGCTTTCATATCCAGCACCGCCGCCCTGGAAGCGTCGGCATAAGCCTCCGGTCCGTACTCCGCATACTTCTCCTGCTGGTATGCCGCTATGATTCCTCTGGAAGAATTGATGATGGCTCCCAGACCGTCCTCGTTAAAAAAATGTACCAGATCAACGCCCTTTCCGCCCTGGGCCCCGTATCCCGGCACCAGGATAAAAGTATTCGGCATCAGCTTTCTCAATATCTTTCCCTGCTCAGGGTAAGTGGCTCCCACCACCGCCCCCACATAACTGTACGTCCCGCTCTCCGGCATACATTCCGCTCCCCAGGCTGACACCTGCTCCCCCACGTGCTCGTACAGGGGCCTGCCGTCGATGAGCCTGTCCTGAAACTCCCCGCTGCTGGGATTAGAGGTCTTTACCAGCACGAAAATGCCCTTTTTCTCCTGAGCGCATACTTTGGTAAAGGGCTTCACGCCATCGGAACCCAGATAAGGGTTCACAGTCACAAAATCCTCGTTAAAGCCCGTACACACGCTGCTCCCTACCTGGACCCTGCCCAGATGGCCCACCGCATATGCCTCCGAGGTAGAGCCGATATCGCCGCGCTTCACGTCACCAATGACCACCAGCTCCTTTTCCCGGCAGTAATCCACCGTCTTTTGAAAGGCAGTCATACCCGGAATGCCAAACTGCTCATACATGGCAACCTGAGGCTTCACCGCGGGAATCAGGTCATAAACCGCATCCACGATCCCCTTATTGTACTGCCAGACCGCCTCCGCAGCGCCCTCCGGAGTCTCGCCGTACTCCCGGAAAGCCTTCTGCTTTATCTGCTCCGGCACATACTTCAGCATGGGGTCCAGACCCACCACAATAGGCGCGTTTGTTTTCTGAATCTTTTCGATCAGTCTATTTATCATACCAGGACCCCGCTCATCTGTTCCGCATATTTTTTGATGTTGGAGGCATTGACATACTTCTTCTGGCTGTCGCCGTTCACCACCACCAGGGTGGGTGCCTGCATCACACCGTAACGCCCTGCCAGCTCAATGTTTTCCTCGGCGTCCACCGCCACGTAATGCACACCCTTCAGATATTCCTTCGCCAGCTTACAGTTGGGGCAGGTCTTTGTAGTAAACAGATATCTGACATCCCTGGGCTGCTCCACCTCCACCTGAGGCTCCTCCGCAAAATTGGACAAGGTGACCACGCTTCTGGTGGGACGCTTCAGCACGGAATGTTCGACGTCATACTCGGTACGGTTCGCGTACTCCTGCAGCTTGCCGTCGTTCCAGTTCTGCACGGGACGGTAATAGCCTGTGATACGACTATAGACCTCCGTCCTTTCCCCGCAGTGAGGACAGACCTTCACCTCCCCCGCCAGATAGCCATGGGTCTTACAGATAGAGTAAGTGGGCGACAGAGTATAATAGGGCAGCTTATAGTTCTCCGCAATCTTGCGCACCAGAGCCGCCGCCGCTTTCCAGTCAGGCAACTTCTCCCCCAGGAAAGCGTGGAACACTGTTCCCGATGTGTACAGAGTCTGCAGCTCATCCTGAATATCCAGCGCGTCAAAAATGTCGGTGGTATAGTCCACAGGCAGATGGGAGGAATTGGTATAATAAGGGGTATCTCCCGGTTTTCCTGCCGTTTTGATCGCAGGCCAGCGCTTCTTGTCATGCTTGGCGAGACGGTAGGTAGTGCTCTCTGCGGGCGTAGCCTCCAGATTGTATAAATCACCGTACTGCTCCTGATAATCAGAGAGACGGCTGCGCATATGGTTCAGCACCTTCTTTGCGAACTCCTGGGTCTTTACACTGGTCATGTCCTCCCGGAGCCAGTTGGCGTTCAGCCCCGCCTCGTTCATGCCGATCAGCCCAATGGTGGAAAAATGGTTCTCAAAAGAGCCCAGATACCGTTTGGTATAGGGATACAGCCCCTCCTCCAGCAGTTTGGAAATGACCTGCCTCTTGATCTTCAGGGAACGTGCCGCCACATCCATCATATGGTTGAGCCTGGTGAAAAAGTCATTCTCATCCGAGGCCAGATAAGCGATCCTGGGCAGATTGATGGTTACCACACCCACGCTGCCTGTGCTCTCACCGGAGCCAAAGAATCCGCCCGTCTTTTTCCGAAGCTCTCTCAAGTCAAGGCGAAGGCGGCAGCACATACTCCGCACGTCGCTGGGCTGCATATCCGAATTGATATAATTGGAAAAGTAAGGCGTCCCATACTTTGCCGTCATTTCAAACAAAAGCCTGTTATTTTCCGTGTCGGACCAGTCAAAATCCCTGGTGATGGAATAGGTGGGAATGGGGTACTGGAACCCTCTGCCGTTGGCGTCCCCCTCGATCATAGTCTCGATAAACGCCCTGTTGACCATATCCATTTCCGGCTTGCAGTCCTTATATTTAAAGTCCATCTCCCTGCCGCCTACAATGGCAGGCAGCTCCGCCAGATCGTCCGGCACCGTCCAATCCAGGGTAATGTTGGAAAAAGGCGCCTGGGTGCCCCAGCGGCTGGGAGTATTCACACCGTATACAAAAGCCTCGATGCACTTTTTCACCTCGCCGTACTCCAGATGATCCACTTTGACAAAGGGCGCGAGGTAAGTGTCAAAAGATGAGAATGCCTGGGCGCCCGCCCATTCATTCTGCATGATGCCTAAGAAATTCACCATCTGATTGCAAAGCACAGAAAGATGTCTCGCCGGTGCGGAAGTGATCTTGCCCGTGATGCCGCCAAGCCCTTCCTGAATCAGCTGTTTCAGGGACCAGCCTGCGCAGTACCCGGTGAGCATGGAAA
Source organism: Bacillota bacterium (assembly GCA_023663285.1). Lineage (GTDB taxonomy): Bacteria > Bacillota > Clostridia > Lachnospirales > Lachnospiraceae > Acetatifactor. The sequence goes on along the minus strand of JAMPHT010000022.1, from coordinate 16,207 downwards.
GGTCATGAATATGGATGTCCGCATTCCTGTGGGCGTCGGCAATCTCTTCATCATAGATCTCCGACAGCCAGTAATTGGCAGTAACGGCGCCGGAGTTGCTCAAGATAAGCCCTCCCACGGAATAGGTGACGGTAGAATTCTCCTTCACCCGCCAGTCCTCTACCTTTACATAGCCGTTCACCACCTCTTTATAGTCCAGGATCGTGGAAGTCATAGTACGCATTTTCTCCCGCTGTTTACGGTACAGGATATATGCCTTTGCCACTTCCTCGTAACCGGCCTGTCCCAGAACGCGCTCTACGCTGTCCTGAATATCCTCTACGTGGACTCCGTCGTCCTTTACCTTACTCTGGAAATCGGCCGTCACACGTAACGCAAGCAGATCGATAATGTCATTTGTATAACTCATCTGCGTTGCATGAAACGCCTTCATAATGGCATCATTGATCTTTGTCAGCGTAAACTCAGCTCTTTCCCCGTTCCTCTTAATAACCTGCATACCAAACCTCCCACCTGTCTTTGCGGCAAAGCCGCGCTGTATCTTCTATTATAGCATTACTTGGCCGACAAGTCAACGGGAGATACAAAATATGGTGGTTTATTTTTTACAAAGTGGAATATATTGTGCCTATCTGCACGAAATAATCGAACAATTCAAACAATACCAGGCTATCTGGTTGAAAGGAAATCATACTCTCTGTGCGCCTGCTGGTCATCGGGATAATTTTTCAGATAATTGTTTATCAGCACATAGGCGCGCTCATACTCCCCCAGATACTCATATGCCACGATCTCATTGAAAGACAGCGCCTGCATCACGGCGCTGTCCTCAAGCTGCATTCCCGCCTGAAACGCCTCCAGCGCCTCGGCATACTCCCCCTTTGCCATCTGGCAGAGCCCCAGCTGGTTATATACTTCCGCATTGGCCTCATACTGTCCCAGATAGTTGCTGTACACACTGGCGGCATAGTTGTAATCCCCCGTGGCTTCGTATGCCTTTCCCAGATAGAGAAAGCTTTCGGCGCTGCCCTCTCCTCTGGCCTCTTCCAACGCAAGACAGGCTTTCTGGTACTCTCCCTGATAATAATAGATACGCCCTCTGGAGAAGTTGTCCATTTTCTTGTCTCCGGCGGCCAGGGCCGTCTGCAGATACCCCTGGCCTTCTTCCTTATAGCCGAAATACGCCAGCACCTCATAAATCTCTATGAGCCTGTCATAATTTCTGGCATCCATGGCAAGGACCTTGTCAAAGTCCTCCTTTGCCCCTTCAAAGTCTCCCAGATTCATCCGCACATTTCCCCGCAGGAAATAAGCGTCCTCCTCTTCGGGCCGCAGCGCCAGAATAGCGTCGTAGGCATCCTCCGCCTCGCTGTAGCGTCCCTCCTTGGTATAAGCGGCGGCAAGATAATAATTGGTGTCAAAGTCTATATTCTGCACAAAACCGTTGCTGTGGGCAAGAGAGCGCAAAAAGGCTTCCGACGCCTGGCTGTAGTCTGTGAGCCCCATATAGGCGATCCCTCTGGAACGCTCGATCAGCCGCAGATTCTCCCCGGCTTCTTCCGCCGCATCCAACTCCGCCAGCGCCCCCTCATAGTCCAGATTCTGTATCATCTGAGCGGCATTTGCCGTCTTTTCTCCCACGCCCCCGCAGCCCGTCAGCAGACAGAGTATGGCAAGGCACGCGGCTGTACCTATGCATTTCTTCCGTATTTTTCCCTGCGCCATTTCACGTCATCTCCGCTTTTGTATTTCCCGCCGCCCCTCTGCTTTCCTCCGGCTTAAGGCTGTGTCGGTTCAATCCTCGTCCAGCTTTGAAGTGCAGTGAGGGCACCTTGTAGCCTCGATTGCGATCTCACTCATACAGAAGGGACACTTTTTCGTAGTGGGAGCCGCAGGCTTTTCTTCCTCCTTGTGGCTCAGCTTATCGCCCACCTTATTGATCAGCTTGATCAGCAGAAAGATCACCAGCGCCGTGATCAGAAAGTTGATGATCGCCGTAATGAAATTACCGTAATTCAATACCGGCGCATCCGCGCCGCTGCCCAGCTTCAGCGTCAGATAGCTGAAATCCGTCCCGCCGAAGATCGCCAGAATGGGGGTCAGTATATCCTGGTTCAGGGAGGTCACAATGGCGGTAAAGGCGCCGCCCACGATCACGCCCACCGCCATATCCATCACATTACCCCTTGTGATAAATTTTTTGAACTCTGCGATAAAACCCTTATCTTTTCCCTTACCCTTACTCATATGTAGCCTGTCCTTTCTTTTATCGATTTGCAGCCCAAATACCTGTTCGCTTTTATTACCTGTAACCGCTATATTTACTATTATATCAAAGCCGGGAGATAAAGCAACTTTTTTCTCCAAGGGGCTCTATGGCATACAGGGAAGGCTTCCTGCCAGGAACCGTTCAGCCTTATTGAAACTCTTTTTGTTCAAATTCCTCCACGCTCTCCGCTCTGGCAGCTGTGACCAGCCAGCCGCTCAATGTGTCCATGTCCTTCTGCTCACGGATCCGCCGTTCCAGTCCCTCCGGGATCGGACCCTTTAAGGACAGGAGCTGCAGGACAGCCTCGGCCTTTCCTTCCGCCTTTCCTTCCGCCTTTCCCTTGACCCTTCCAACTGCTTCTCCCTCTGCCCTTCCCGCTGCCCTTCCAGCCGCCTCCCCCGCCACTCTGCCTTCCTCCCTGACGTAATCATCCCTGGCGTATTTGTCCCGTATCTCCCTCATATGCCCTTCGTACAACGCACGCAGATCCTTCCTCAGACTCATGACCTTTACCTCTTTTACTGCCTCCAGTATCCCCGGATTCCCTGTCTTTGCCTTTATCATATCCAGCTCCGCCTCCGTCTCCGCGTTGAACAGCCGGATCCAGTCGTCCAACGGCTTCTCTCCGCTTATCTGCTTCTTCAGCTCGATCACGTGTATCTCGAACATATCCGAGAATTCTTCCCCATTCTCGTCCCGCAGCCTATACCTCCTGTGGTATGCCGGGGACTCGTTCAGGTCAAAGTCCAGAATATTGATGCAGATACACTTTTTCAGCTTATGATAGCGCTCCCCTGACAGCAGGTCCTCCGTGAACATCTTCGCCAGATAAAACAGGCTCCGCTTGTCCCATTGCGCCACCATCCGGATCTGCAGCTCTATGTTCACCCGGCTGTCGTCGTTCAACTCCACCCGCACATCCAGGATGCCCTGCTTCTGTTTGGCATACCTTCTCCACAGAAACGGATTCGCCAGACGGACAGAGCGGATCTCTCCCTGCGGGATCTCCAGCACGTCGCTGATAAAATACTTTCGCACCTCTTCGTTCAGCATCAGCTGCTTAAAACTGAAATCGTACTTCAATGATACTATCTCCATCCTTTTCCTCCTTTGCGTACAGGAGGCTTTCCCTTGGATGGTATTTTGAAAATCTCCTGCTTTTTTATAGATTTGAATTCAAAAGCATAGATTTTCCGATCGTTCTGATTGATTTGACAGAAATTGACTGAAAATTAGAAACGGTTATGCTTTGTATCAATGATAACACATCTGCAGAGTATCCGCAAGAAATTTTTTCTTTTTTCACTCTGGTCTTCACTCAATATCCCTACACCGGGTAGATGATCACTCCCTTTCGGGACTTGCCCGACTTTTCCCTTCTGTGATATAATTCCTGTTAAGGCGCTGACCTGCATTGAAAGCCAGTCAGCGCCCCAACCCCACTGCAAGGCAGATGCATCTGCAATGCATTTGCATCAATCCTACAACAAACATCAAACGAAAGAGGTACTATACATGACAAAACAGGAAATTTCCGAACTCAAAAAGCTGCTCACTCCGAAGAACTGCTCCATCACCCGCATCTGCGGCTGTTACGTGGACGGAGAAAAGAACAAGAAAACCGAATTGAAGCAGGCGTTCCTGGCTCTGCCGGAGGAGGAAATGTTCAAATATTTTGAAATTCTCCGCAAGACCCTGTCCGGCACCTTGGGCAAAAATCTGCTGACCCTGGATTTTCCCATAAGCGGCGAGGAGGAAGGGGGCGCACAGGAATTCCTGCTGCGGCTTAGGGACAGCAAGCTGAAGGACGACGCTCTGCTGGAGGAATTTTACGACAGGATCATTGCCAACTATGAATTCGTAGGAAATTACCTGATCCTGGTGATCCATGATGTCTACGATGTGCCCGGACGCACCAGGGACGGGATCGAACTGGAGGATGCCTCCGATGAGATCTATGAATATCTGCTGACCTGCATCTGCCCTGTGGAGTTGTCTAAGCCCGGCCTATCCTATGACGCGGCGGAAAACACCTTCCGGAACCGCATCCGTGACTGGGTGGTGGGACTTCCGGATACAGGCTTCCTCTTCCCTGCGTTCACCGACCGCAGCAGCGATCTCCACAGCACCCTTTATTATTCCAAGGACCCGGAGGATCTGAAGGAGGGGTTTGTAAGCGAGCTTTTAGGCTGCCCCCTGCCCCTGTCCGCAGGCAATCAGATGGAAACTTTCCAAGCTCTGATCGAGGAGACCCTGGGGGAGGACTGCGACATTGAGATCGTGAAAAACATCCACGACAAGCTCACCGAGCTGACGGAGGAGCATAAGGAGGAACCGGAGCCTCTGGTGCTGGACAAAAAGGAAGTGAAAACCATCCTTGCCGACAGCGGCGTCTCCAATGAAAAGCTGGAGACCTTTGATACCCGCTACGATGAAACCGCCGGAGAGACCGCTTCCCTTCTGGCCAGCAATGTGATGAACACCCGGACCTTTGAGGTCAAGACCCCCGACGTGGTCATCAAGGTCAGCCCTGATCGCACCGACCTGATCGAGACCCGGAGCATCGGCGGCCGCCAATGCCTTGTCATCCGCTTAGACGGCGGCGTTGTAGTCAACGGCATCACAGTGCGTCCGGGAGCTGCGGAGGATACGGAGGAAGAAGGGTAAATACAAGTCTGCGCTATCTGGCGCACGACAAAAAAGGGGGAGCACCTGCCCCCTCTTTTCTATAAGTATAAATCCGCAGTAGAATGATTCTCCGCACTCTCACAGTTCCTCCGTCAGCTCGCAGATCTCATCAATCATGGAACCGATGGTCTCAATGGTATCCAGCAGGGGCGCATCCGTGGTGATGTCGATCCCTGCCAGGGCCGCAAGCCCTACCGGGTCCAGGGTGCTTCCTGCCGCCAGCACCTTCTTCCAGTCCTTAGCAACGGCTTCTCCTTCCTTTTCCAAACGTTTGCAGACTTGGGTGGCAACGGTAAGTCCCGCGCTGTAGGTGTAGGAATACAGACCCATATAGTAGTGGGGCTGGCGCATCCAGGTCAGCTCCGCTCCCTGGTTTATCTCCACCGCATCCCCCCAGAATTTTTCCAAGGTGTCACGCATAATGCCGCTTAACTGCTCCGCCTGCACGCTCTCCCCGGCGTCCACCAGCCTGTATACCTCCCTCTGGTAAGCCGCCTCCAACAGATGAGTTACAAAATTGTGGTAATAGGTGTTGCTCACCATGCAGGACAGCACCCAGCGCCTGAACCGCTTATCATCACTGGTTTTCATCAAATAGTGTGCCATCAACAGTTCATTCATGGTAGAAGGCGCTTCCACAAAATAGGTGGACACCTCTGTGTCAAAAATGGACTGGGCGCTGTTACAGATCTTAAAATGCCCCGCGTGTCCCAGCTCGTGGGCCAGGGTAAACACGTCCGACATCTTATTGTTCCAGGTCATCAGGATATAAGAGTGGCTGCCGTAAGGGCTGGCGCAAAAGCCTCCCGTTGCCTTTCCCTTATTCTGGGCAAAATCCACCCAGCGGTCCCGATATGCCGTGCGCACCATCTCCACATAATCTTCACCCAGAACGGCAAGTCCCTTTTCTATGTATTCCCTGGAGCCTTCAATGGTGACTGCCGGCGTATAGCCGGGATCCACCGGCAGCTTTAGGTCCGCAAAAGTCATCTTATCCAGGTGGTGGACCTTCTGTATCAGTTTCGCGTATTTACGCATATGGGGCGCAAGCTTTTCCGTGATCAGATCGATCTGGCGCTCATAAAGCTCCCTCCCCACCTTCTGCTCATAGAGCAGATAATCAAATACGGAGTCAAAGCCCCGAAGCTTTGCCAGCACCTTTTCCGTCTGCACATTGGCATTGTAGGCTGTTGCCGTCACATTCTCATACTCTTTGATCTTTTCGGAAAATGCGGCAAAGGCAGCCCGGCGCACCGCCGTATCCGGCTCATACTCGTAATCGTCCTCAAACAGGGTATAACCCAGCGGATACTCCTTTCCGTTCACGGTAAATGGGGCAAATTTAATGTCCGCAAGCTTGGTGATGTTGTAGATCTCATAGGGCGTTCCGTAGATGCTCCGTCCCAGAGCGGACATCACCCGTTCCGCCTCCGGATGCAGCCTGTGGGGCTTGTCCCGCAGAATATCCTGTAAATAATATTTGTTGCCGCGGCTGATCTCAATGGTCTCTCTGATGATCTCATCCGGCTGCTCCATGATCTCACTGCGCACAAAGCTTAAGCGGCTGTTGATCTCGTCCCCCAGGCGGCTTATTTTTCCCATGCGCTGCTGGTTATAGTTGTCATAATAATCCACCTCCACCGCCAGGTTGCAGTAATTTCCCACCAGGGTCATCAGCTCCTCCACCCTGCGGTACTCGGTGACGCAGGCCTCGATCCGCTCCGGCGTATCCAGCTTCCCCCGATAAGTCTCCTCCATATGCTTTGCCAGCCGTTTCACTTCCTCCACGTCCCGAAGCATATCCTCCTCCGCAGCATATATCTGCGTCAGATCCCAGGTCAATTCCTTTGGTATGTCTTTTCTGTCCTTCAGTTCCTCTGCCATTTATTTACACGCTCCCTTCCTTTACTTATGTCATTATACCATGTGCGCAAAAAATCAAGCGGCGGCGAAGCCGACATTTGATTTTCAAGCCATGGATCACGGTATAATACGCCGCTTGGCGACGGCAAGGCAGCAACTGCTGCCTTGGATTCTGCGTCAGCAGAATCATTATACCACGGCCTCCCCCAGTCTGCATCTGAATTTCGTAAAATGTCTGGCGCAGACAGGCCGAATCGTGGTACAATATCTGCAGTCGAAGGCGTCCGGCTGCATTGGACGTATGACCGCAGCCATCGCCTTTATATTCGACAATTGTTTTGCGGGAGGAACTCACGTTGCATCGAATCGGAATCATTTCGGACACACACGGTCTGCTCCGGCCGGAGGTACTTAAGATACTGCAGACCTGCGACGTTATTTTCCATGCCGGAGACATTGACCGGCAGGACGTCATAGACAGCCTGCAGAAGCTGAAGCCGCTGTATGCTGTGCGTGGAAACGCCGACAGGGAGTGGGCTGAAGGTCTGCCTGCGGAATTGACAGCAGACTTATTCGGACGCCGCTTCTATATGATCCACAACAAAAAAGAAATCTCTGCAGACGCCGCAGACGCAGACTTTATCATTTACGGCCATTCCCACAAATACGCTCTGGAGAAAAAGGACGGGCAGATCTGGCTAAATCCCGGCAGCTGCGGCAGGAGACGCTTTACCCTGCCTGTCACTATGGCCATAGCGGAAATAGAGGAAAACGGCCGCTGCCTAATCACCAGAAAGGATATCGGGGGAGAAAAGACCGTCGCCCTGCCGGAAAGCTCCCCTGACCCGGCCGCCGCTGTCAGGGCAGTGATAAAGGAATTTGACAGGGGCAGAACCTTAGGGGACATTGCGGCAAAGTGCGGCATCTCCTGTGAATTGGCGGAACAGATCTGCCGTATGTACTCGACCCATCCGGGAATCGATGTGGACGGCATCCTCAACCGCATCACAAAATAGACATTAAAAAGCAGGCATCTCAAAACAGGCGTCATCGGCATACATCACAAAACAGATGTCACAAAACAGACATCATAAACGTCGACAACAGGAAAGGAGACCCGCCATGGAAAACCAAAACCAGGACTATCTGATAGACGAGATCATCCGCCATCTGGACAGTGAAATCGGTCTGGGAGCTGCACGCATGAGCGTGGGAATGGATGAGACTCAGGAAGAACACAGCAAAACTGACCGCAAATGCTGCCATATGTATGGCCGCCCCGCAAATGAGGTGGTGGGACTGCTGGATATGTACTCCGATACCGGGATCGAGGTCTTAAGGGAGCCATAAAAGCTTAGTATGTGTCCTTCAGCCTGTCATACTCCTCATCCGTGATTTTCAGGATGCCGCCATGGCGCTTTTTTGTTTTGCCTAAGTCATACTCTTCCGGCTTCAGTATTCTGAACCTGCCGGAGCTCAGATCGTCGGTCACCAGCGGCAGATACCCCTTGCCTGCCGCAAACTGATCTGCAATCAGACACCATTCTCCGCCAGGCAGCAGATAGCCTTCCGGCCCTTCCACACCCTCCAGGGCATCCAGCACCGGCGATTCTATCCGGGTAAACCGGCCCAAAAGAGATTCCGCCCTCTCCAGGATCAGCCTTTTCACCGTCTCGTCCTTTGACACCCGATAAAAATATCCTTCGCTTTCCAGTATGGTGGTATCGATCACATGATTGTCCCGCTCCATATAGAGAAAGGTTTCTGAAAATTCTCGAAAATCGTCCGTGTAGGCAGCGTATATCCGATGCTTGCCCTCCGCTTCTTTGTTTCTCTTTACCTTGGAAGCAAAAAACACCAGAAACTCACCCTTTTCCCGGTCAAAGACCGCCTCCGGCGCCCATACGCAGCCTGCTCCCCGCACCCCCACAGTGCAGGCGCGCTCCCCGCTCCAATGAATCAGATCCTCCGTTTCCCACACGATCAGATCCCGGCTTCCCGCTTCCTGGGCGACCGTCCAGCCGAGCCCCGCCTCAATGCGCAGATCCGTGGCAATGAGATAGACCTTCCCACTCCTGGGGTCTCGGACGGGATAAGGGTCCCGGACTCCTTTTGTACCCGTCTTAGAATACAGCACCGGCTTTCCGCCGTTCAAGTCATTCCAGTGCAGGCCGTCCCTGCTTAAGGAAAAATAAATCTGCTCCCCGTCCTTTTCTTCCCCGATAAAATGCACAAATAAATATCCTGCCATGATGCAAGCCACCTCCTTTAACTGATCCTTTACGCCGTCAGCCAGTCAAGAACATTCATCACCTGTATTCCCTCATAATTTCCTACCGTAAGATGATCAAGGGTCAGAACGATCTTTTCATAATTATCCCGAATTTCCTGCAGCGGACGCATTTCCCGCTGAAAAGTCTCTTCTGCGGACATATCGGCAGTCACCTGGAAATAGGTCAATATACCATTTTTCTGAGCCACAAAATCCACCTCAGCGGCTCCCAATTTTCCAATGGCCACCTGATAATCGCGGCGCAGCAATTCAAAAAACACGATATTTTCAATAGAAAACCCCAAATCATATTGTTTCCTGGGCAGTATGTGGCTGCGCAATCCCAAATCTACCATATACCATTTCTGATTTGCTTTCAAAAGCTGCCTGCCTGTGATGTCAAAGCGTTCTACCGGATAAAAAATAAAGGATTCCTGCAGCGCCTTCATATAATCGCTTACTGTATTGGTAGATACTCTGCGCCCGGAGGATACCAGATAGTTGGCAACATTCCGGATGGATACCGGGCTTCCTATCACGCTGGCAAGAAAGCGGGCAATGGTCTTGAGCAATGTAATATCGGTGGTCTTACGCCTGCCAGGATCCGCATCCTTACGCATCTGTCGATCCTCAATATCACGAACGATCACTGTATTGTAAATGCCTTCCAGATAAGAATGAAGCTTCTCGTCCGTCCTGTCCATAACCGAAACATAAGGGAAACCGCCTGTCCGCATATATTCTGCAAATGCCCGCTCAACCGGGAGCCCCGCCATCTCCAGATATTCCCGAAAGGACAGCGGAAGCATGGAAATTTCCACATATCTGCCGGTCAGCAGAGTGGCCAGATCGCCGGACAGCATATAGGAATTGGAGCCGGTGATATAAATGTCAATATTTTCCTTCACATATAAGCTGTCCACTACCTTCTCAAAGGCTTCCACCTTCTGTATTTCATCCAGAAAAATATAACTGGTCTTGTCCGGACAGAGCCGCTCCTTGATATATTGGTATAATTCCCTGTAATTCAGCAGATGCTCGTATTCCAGCTCTTCAAAGTTGATTGAAAGGATCTGTTCCGGCTGCACGCCCTTTTCAAGCAGATATTGTCGGTACTGGAGCAGCAGAGTCGATTTCCCGCAGCGCCGAGTGCCGGTAATGACCTTGACCACCTGCTCATCCTTCCATGAAAGCAGCTTTTTCAAATACTCTTTTCGCTGTACCATGTCTGCACCTCCTGTAATTACTGTTCCCATTATATCACAGAATATGCAGCATTTCAATTGTTTGTTCCTGTTTGGGAACACTCATTTTGAGCACTCATTTTGATGAACACCTATGCTGCCGCATTTGCATTGATCTGTCCAATCACCGCCCGGATCCCGTTCCAGATACTCAGATCCGTAAATATATCCACTACGCTTCCCCTGTCTGTAAAGGGCGGGTCCTGAAGAACAGACAGATCCTTCATCAATCCGTTATGAACAATATACTCGATGATCTGATTTACAAAATAGATCTGCCTGCTGTCCATTTGCGTATCGTTCAGAAATTCCGAAAACGCCTCTTTTGCGGCATTCATATCCAGCCCCACGATTTCCCTGACAAACTCCCCCAGGGGCTTCTCGCCATACTCCGTCTCGTAATCCGCCTTCGTCCCTACTTCTTTCCAGAGAATATCTTCCAGAACAGAAATATCACCGGAAGTCAACGGCTGATTTGTTTTTAATTTTGCTATGACCACATTGTCCTGATGCTGGCGTACATAATATTCTGCCTTGGCCTTATAGTCTTTCAGTTCATCGTTTTCCAGATTTGATTCCTGCCACTCCACCGACAAAATTTCATCGGAAAAATCCGTATCATAACGCAGATTTTTTCCGGGCAGATACTTCATCAGATTTCGCAGATTCTTCCTGATGTTCTCAAGTTCATCAATGCCCGCATATTCCAGATAGTCCGTGTGCAGAATTTTGTCCATCAGCTCCGCCTGCGCCTGTATTTCCGGAATATTAGCCACTCCCGCAAGACCGCTCACCTTTTTGATCAGATCGCCTCTTGCCTTTCCATACTTCTTCCCTGCCAGATATGCCAGCTCCATGCCATATATAAGCGCATCAAAACGCATTGCGCCTGCCTCGTCATCATCCGGCCGGATCAGCGGCGCCAGTTCTTCCCGAACCACCAGCGTATCTTCGTAAGTCAACGCCTGGTAATTGACCGCCAGAGAATAAGTGTCTACATACTTTAAGTGCTGGCGGACCGCAAAATTTTCTCTGTTCAGTTCCTGTACCTTTCCGACCATTATTTCCACAAGCCTGTTCCTGTACGCAATAAACCGTTCTGCCTGATACTCTATGTCCTGCAGCTTATAGGCAATCTGAAATTCCAGATTGAAAATAGCGCTTTGCAACGCCATCATATTAGCGGTGGGCTTCCCCTGATTCATTCTGAAAAACTCAAAATTCCCGCAAAAATCAAAAATATAAAATTTCTCCTTATCTTCCCCGTCCAATAATCCGGGGCACAAACGTGTACCCCGCCCTATCATCTGCCAGAATTTTGCTTTGCTCAGCACCTTTTTAAAAAATACCAGATTCAGCACCTCCGGCACGTCAATGCCTGTATCCAGCATATCTACGGATATAGCTATCTGCGGCAGCTTCTTCGGATCCGAAAACGCATCGATGGCGCTCTGGGCATAGGTCATATAATTATCGATCACCTGTGCAAATGGCCGTCCGTCTTTTTCAAGATTCGGGTACTCCTTTTGAAATATCTCCAAAATCTTTTCTGCATGGGCATGATTCTTCGCAAAAATGATGGTCTTGCCCAACGATCCTCCATATTGGATCTTCAGACCCTCCGTCATCAAGGTATGTAGGACCTGTCTGATGGTATCCTCGTTAAATATCCAGGTATTTAATGCGGAAGAGCTGATCTTTTCCGGTATCTTCCCATCTTCCGCTTCAAAAGTCTCCTCATATGCCTCCCTGTCCTCTTCAGACAGTTCATCATATACAATACCCTGCTCAATGAATTTCAATTTGGTTTCCACGGACATAAAATCAACCAGGTATCCGTCCTTTACCGCCTGAGCCAGCTCGTATCCGTAGGTGGGGACCCCATCCTGCAAATCAAATATACCATAGGTATTCTTGTCGATCTCATCCTTTGGCGTTGCCGTCAGGCCGATCAGCGGCGCATCAAAATAACGAAATATATCCTTGTATTTGTTGTAAATAGAACGATGAGCCTCATCACAGATCACTAAATCAAAGTGACCGCAGGTAAAGATTTTTTTCTCTTCCGCGTCCCGCGCAGAGTCAATGCAGTTCATCATGGTCTGATAGGTTGAAAAGATACAGTGTGCGTTACAGTTATCCTTTTCCTCCGTCAGATTTGAACAGGACAGATCCGGCAGCAGATTCACAAAGATTCGTTTTGCCTGAGTGACCAGCGAATTTCTGTCCGCCAGAAATAAAATGTTTTTCACCCAGCCCGCATCCAATAACACCTTGCACAACGCAATGACCGTTCTGGTCTTGCCGGAGCCCGTGGCCATGACAAGCAGCGCTTTTCTTCTGTTTTTCTTATCAAAGCTGTCGCATACCGCTCTGACAGCAGCCTCCTGATAGTACCTTCCGGCAATCTGCTTATCTATGAAAACATTGTTAAGGCTTGTCCGCATAGCCTGCAGATTAAACAGCTTCTCCAAATCTGCTTTAGAATAAACAGCGGCGCATTTTCTCTCCGGATATCGGTTATCTATGATCCTCGTTTCAAACCCGTTTGTCAAAAATACCACCGGCCTGCGATTATATGCCTTTTCCAGACAATCGGCATATAATCTGGCCTGCTGCCTTCCCTTTGCAACATCCTCGCAGGCCCGCTTCGCCTCTACGATCGCCAGGGGCTTATGCATATCGTCATACAATACATAATCGGCATAACCCTTTCCTGATTTATCCGGCATCCCCTGCAATTCAACCTCGTTCAGCCAGTCCTTTCCCTCCGTCCAGCCTGCGTCTGAAAGCATTGCATCAATATAGATTTTTCGTGTCTTATACTCGGAAAGATCTAAAGGCCGGGGCGCATAGGCAGGCTGCTGCTCCTCCCGCCTCGCGGTCAATTCTTCCCGCAGCGCCTTATTCTCCGCGATCAAAGCCTTCAAATCAACATCATCCGCGTATGTATCCTGCAATATGCCTGTTTCCTGCTGGACCTGCAATAAGCAAACGTCAAATTCCCGTTCCTCATACTCATCCCCATAGCAGTAAGCGACATAATCCAGAAAAACAAAAAGATTCTGCAGACACAGGGAGGCTTCATCCACAGAAATCTTTTTGCCACTGTGGGCCGCCCGGTTTCCTATTTTGCGAATCAGATCCATTCGCTTCCACAGGCTGTCGTCCACCAGATCATGGAAATCCTCCGTGCTCATCAGGCATATCAGTGAATCCTGATACGGCATCTCCAGAGATTTATCAACAGAATACATCCACTTAACGGCAAATTCCATAGCCCGCCTGCAATTGATCACGCTGGCGGAGGTATCTATATTCAATATTTTTTCCGCCGCAACGGCCACATCCGAGAAGCTGTCGAATTTGGGCTCCCGCTTTAAGTAATCGAAGTTCGTCACCGGAATTTTCCTCCCCGTTATTCTAATGTTACTCCTGTTCTCTGAACGGAAGTTCTCGTCAACAATAATATGTTGCAGACCCAAAAAAAGAAATCCACTTTTGAATCACTTGAGAACTGCGTGCTTCAATGATTCTCATGATATTTCGCAATATTTTGGGCGGTATCTGTGAATTATTATGTGCCAGCAGACATTTCCCCGAAGCCGTAATCCATATTTTTGTGGCATTTTCTGATGGGTTGCCTTCCGATATATGCACATGCACCGGTTCGTTAGGCTTCCCCTCATTTGCCCAAAAATATACCCAATAGGAACCTATCTTAAAAACCTGAGGCATTCATAAATCCCCCCTCTTTTGAAAACTCTATTATCAGATGTGCAGTAGATTTAATAATTTCCATGTAATAACTAACCTCATCCTCTGAATAGCCATTTACCTCCAACCGATAGGAGGGTAAATAGCAAGTCATGTTATGGAAACAATCCTTTTCATCCGGTGTTTCAATATAAACTTTTACCTCCCCATTTTCCAATTGCTCTGAGTGAACAATTTCTGTATTGTCCTCCAACGTCATAAACGGATACATCATAGCCATTCCTCCTCGTATAATATCAACAATCATATAATACTTTTATTTTTAAAAGCATCTCCCTGTCACTGTGCCTCTTCCAACATATCTATATTCCTTTAGCTCGTGATTGTTCTATGCATATTCAACACATTTTCTTCTTCACCCATAATAAATTCATCAATTCTTATGACCCCTGCGGATCCAAGTGTATGTCCATTATTCATCCAAAATACCTTTGCATCAGGCTATCAAAAAGAATTTCTGTTTGTTCCAGTCTCTTTTGTTCTGCAGCTTTCAATTTGTCGGTCTTTTGCACAAAGGCGGAAAATTTTTCTTGTATTTCCATTGGCGGCAAATTGATAGTCATTGCTTTAACATAAGATACAGCAGCAATATTCTGAATCCCGCTACCTTTGGTTTCCAAATTTGCAATGGTTTCATGCATATATATCAAAAATACGATTGGCAATATTCTTTCATTTAAGGTAAACTTACAAAGTGCTTGATTTATTATACCACGCTCACAATCTTCTGGAAGTTGATACAGTTCACCCGTTGTTCCAGAACAGCTCATTAAGATATCACCTGCACAACATTCAAATCGACGCAGTTCGTTATACTTTTCCGCAGTCACATAGTATGTACCTATAGTCGCAGATTTTTGAATTGCATGTTTTTGTTCATAAACCTTGTAAGTAGTTTCATCTGGCTGTACAAAAAATTCCTTTTTTAAAGCACTGCCAAACGGCCCTCGCACAACAGAAGAACAAACATCATCAACTGTAACCTGTACCCAGCCATACGGATTCGTTTCCGGATCTCCAAACATCTCCACAAATCTGGACTTGATCAGCGTGTCCAATTCCGTCAGCAAACACCTTATATGAGCAATCAAATCACTTAGTTTATCAAGAATAAGAACCACCTGCTCCTGCGTTTCTGC
This sequence comes from Bacillota bacterium, assembly GCA_023663285.1. GTDB lineage: Bacteria > Bacillota > Clostridia > Lachnospirales > Lachnospiraceae > Acetatifactor. Next base: position 955 of record JAMPHT010000022.1, on the reverse strand, counting down.
ATCCGGATATCTGACATCTGCTTCTTTTAACCATTTAAAATGACGATTATACCCCGTGTTTGGAATACGAATACTCTGCAAAGCATAATACAAATATTTGTAATTTGCATCTTTGTCCCTCGCTTTTAGAAGTTTCACACCATCTGCCCCTAAGAAAAACGGCTGATCAATATATTTGACTATTCTTGTATGGTCGCCGAATATGAGCGCAGGAACATCCGAATAAACCCCCTCTTCCCTATCTGTATAGCCTGCTATCTCTTTCTGTCCCTGGTCAACTATTGCATATTTTCCAGATAAAGCATATTCATCTGTTTTGATTTTAACGCCAAGGCTTGTACGATCCTCAAATATTTCTGAAAACAACGCCATTTTTTCATCCTCGCAAATCCAAGCTACATTTTGCAATTATAGCAAAGCTCATCTTTCATATAAACCGCATAATCCTTTCAATAATTACTTTTGGGCACCGGACAAAACTGCCATTTATCTATGTATTATATAAAGATATTCTATCCCTATGCGGCATATAATTCTATCTCCTTCCCTACCTCAATCAAGTCCCCCTCTCGGATTGGGCCGTGGACAATGTCTACCTTCAATCCCAAAACATCTTCTTATCCTTTCCGGGTGTCCGCAAACCGGACACCCTTATTATACCACAAACTGTTTACAGAATGGAAAAAGTTTCCTATGGATTATCTCCAGAAACCTTCGCTGTTTTTCCACCGAATCCATCGTAATCCGCTACTTTTTAATTGCATAAGCACCATAATCCCCGGTGAACTGCCCCGGTTCCCCAAGATACTGCATACCCATTAAATGTGGTATCTTGATCTCTGAATTTGTAAGATGGAGGATACGTTTCTGAGCATGGATATAGTAATCATACCTGCACAAAATCTCTTTCGTATCCTGAAAAATCTGCAAAAGTGTCCGCATTGTCTCATCCTTC
>JAMPHT010000021.1 GCA_023663285.1 Bacillota bacterium | reverse complement strand
GTGTCGGAATGAATACGCCTGTAATTATAAAATATCCGTTTTGGCAGGCAACAGCCCGCAATAAAAAAGCAGTATATGCCTGTATCAATTATGGAGAGGCGTACTGCCCAAAAGAGATAGAAAATCAGTCGATTTGTATTGATGAAGATATTCAAAAGGTCATATCAGAGATGGTTTGACAGTTTAATTCGTATAAGACTTACAATCTTTCGCAAAATAAGTTTCTCGGAAAATATTTGTTGTCGCGCCTTGCAAATACTCGCCGCTATGATAGAATATATATGGGTGTTACCAAAACGGGTAGCGGTTCGCCTTTTGCCAAAATGAGTACATTTTGAGAGCTTCCAGTACTAGAGGAGGGGATACAAATGTGCGATACTCGCACATCGGAAAGTAACGTGAAAGGCAGGCACTATTGGTGTTTGAAATGATTTTGGATCTTGTCGGTATTGTAGTGACGGTTATCAGCATCTCCGTCAACAATTTTTTCGTCCATGCGCTAATAGCCGTCACGCCTTCATTTTTTGCCATCTGTCTTACATTCCTGTCCATTATCTCATTACATTCCTCATCAACTTCCGCAAGATACTTGATTATAGTTTTCTGCCTGGTCTGGCAAAAGATTTACATTCGGTGTTGTTCCTTCCGGACCAATCAATGCTTTGTCCGGTTCCCTTTCTTAATTCTTGATTATCTGACTTTTTGGGTCTATACTTTATATAAACGGGATACTTCTTAAAAAGGAGACGGACTATGGGCCTGATACTTCACTATATGAAGGGACACTGGAAGCGGATCACCGGCAGCGTGTCTCTGAAAACTCTGGCAGCGCTGGGCGAGTTGATGATTCCTTATATTCTGGAGCATATCATTGATGATGTGGTTCCCACCAAGAAGGTGCTCATGGTGTTCGCCTGGGGTCTGGCCATGATTGCAGCCGCCTTTCTGGTACGCGCCCTGAACATCCAGGCAAACCACCGGGCCTGCGCCACAGGGCGGGACTGTATCCGAAGCCTGCGGCATGACCTGTTTCAAAAGACCATAAACCTGTCCGGCGCCCAGTTTGACCGATTCGGGCTTCCTTCCCTGACCTCGCGCATGACCTCCGACTCTTATAACGTGCAGAATTTCATCGTCTCCATGCAGGCCATGGGCATCCGGGCCCCTGTCATGCTGCTGGGAGGCATTGTGGTCACCATGACTATGGACCCCGCTCTGTCCGGCATCCTCTGTATCATGGTTCCCGTTTTGGGCGTTATCATCTACACCGTGACCCGACATGGCATCCCCCTGTACGATAAGGTGCAGCGGGGCGTGGACGGCATTGTCAGGGTCATGCGGGAAAATATCACGGGAATCCGGGTGGTCAAGGCCCTCTCCAAGGAAGAATATGAAAAAAAGCGGTTTGACGCTGCAAACCGGGACATGACAAACGCCGACATCAAAGCGGGCGTGACCATGGCAATGCCGGGTCCCATCATGCAGCTGTTTTTAAACATCGGCCTTACTCTGGTAGTCATTGTGGGCGCCCACCGGGTAAACAGCGGCGTCACCAAGCCCGGCGTCATTCTGGCTTTTCTGACCTATTTTAATATGATCCTACAGGGCGTCATGGGCCTGAACCGCATCTTCATGATGATGTCCAAAGCGACTGCCTCCGCAGACCGCATCCGGCTTATCCTGGAGGCGGAGGACGACCAGCCGGTGCTTCCCTTCCGGGAGGAGGAGCGGCTTGTCACAGACGCTCATATCGCATTCGATCATGTAAGCTTCGCATACCATGAAAATGCAGGGACCCAGCCTTCCGAGGGATTTGCAGGCGGTATCCAGGAAAAGTGCCTGTCAGACATTCACTTTTCCATAGGCCGTGGGGAATCCCTTGGTATCATCGGCGCATCCGGAAGCGGAAAGACCACGATTTTAAATCTGCTGATGCGTTTTTATGACTGCAATGAAGGCGGGGTCTACATAGACGGACGGGATGTGCGCACTTACGAGAAGGACGACCTGCGCAGAAAATTCGGGATCGCGCTCCAGAACGACACTATTTTCAACGATACCCTGCGGGAAAATATTACCTTCGGCCGGAACGTACCGGAAAACGAAATGATCCATGCGGCAGAGATTGCACGTCTGGCGGATTTCATTGATGGACTTGAAGGAAAATACGACTATATGGCGGACATTAAGGGGGCAAATCTAAGCGGCGGGCAGAAGCAGCGGACGCTGATTGCCAGGGCCGTGGCGGACAAGCCGGAGATCCTGATCCTGGACGACTCCTCCAGCGCTCTGGACTATCGGACGGACGCCGCCCTGCGGAAATCCATACAGCAGGATCTGGGGGACTCCACATTGATCATGGTTGCCCAGCGGGTCAGCTCCATCATGAATCTGACAAATATCCTGGTGCTGGACGAGGGTAAGATCATCGGCTACGGAAACCATGAACACTTACTGCAAAGCTGCCCCGTCTATAGAGACATCTTCGAGGCACAGACAAGTGCTTAATACAACGATCCCGATGCATAATCTACGATGCATGAGCATCAGGCAGGATACGATGCAAAGCCGAAGGCAAAATGCGCTGAGGATGCACAGCTAACTCAGGCAGAAAAAGCTATGCACAGCTACGCGCAGACAATATACACCAACAGGAGGAAAATATGCCACCGAAAGGCCAGCGAGATACAAAAAAAGAAAAACCCCGTGACGCTAAGGGGACGCTTATGCGCATCTGGCGTTATGTCACACGCTTCCGGGCGCTGATGATCGTGATCGCCCTTATGTGTATCGGCAGTAACCTTCTTGCCCTGGTGGGACCTTCCCTGGCAGGGCGCGCCATTGATGAAGCCGCAGTGGGAGCAGGAAAAGTAAACTTTCAAAAGGTCTGGTATTATGCCAAGCTGATGCTGCTGTTTTACATCAGCTCCTCTGTCCTGACTCTGCTCATCAACTTCCTGATGATGAACGTTGGCCGGAATATTGCCAGACAGATGCGGTCCGATGTATTTTACAAGCTGATGAAGCTGCCCGTCAATTATTTTGACCGCCATGCTGCCGGAGACGTCATCAGTCGGGTATCTTACGACATTGACGTGCTCAGCACCAGCATTTCCACGGATATCGTGCAGATCATGACCAGCCTGGTGACCGTTCTGGGGTCCCTGTTCATGATGATATATATCAGCCCTCTCCTGTCGCTGATGGTGCTGATAACCATACCTCTGTCTATTTTCTATACCCGCTATATGAGCAAAAAGACCCGCCCTCTCTTTGCCCGGCGCTCCGCCGCCTATGGCAAAATGAACGGCTATGTGGAGGAAATGTTTTCCGGACAGAAAACCATCCTTGCCTATGCAAGAGAGGAGTCGGTCCTGGATAAATTTGAGACCATAAATCAGGAGGCGTCGGAAGCCTTTTACTGGGCAAACCATTACGGCATGACCATAGGCCCCACCATGAACTCCATCAACAACCTGGGGTTGGCCCTGCTGGGTATGTTCGGCTCCATCCTTTACCTGAAGGACCTTGTAAGCCTTGCCCAGATCTCTTCCTTTGTGCTGTATTCCCGGAAATTTTCCGGCCCCATCAATGAGATCGCCAATATCGTCAGCGAAATCTATTCCGCCCTTGCCGCGGCGGAACGGGTTTTCCGGCTGTTGGACGAAGCGGAGGAAGCTCTGGATGCGGAAAATGCCCTGACACTTACGGACGTCAGGGGGGATGTGGAAATCGAAAACGTGTCCTTCGGATATGTGCCTGAAAAAATGATTCTCCGGGATTTTAACCTGAAAGCAGAGGCCGGCAGGCTGATTGCCATCGTGGGTCCCACAGGAGCGGGGAAAACCACCGTTATCAATCTGCTCATGCGCTTTTATGATGTGAACGCGGGAGAGATACGGGTAGACGGATATGAGATCCGCAGCCTGACACGCCAAAGCCTTCGCCGGGCCTATGCCATGGTACTACAGGACACCTGGCTTTTCAACGGCACCATCTATGAGAATATTGCCTACGGTAAAGAAGGCGCTACCAGAGAAGAGGTGGTGGCCGCCGCAAAAGCCGCCAGGATACACCACTATATCATGCAGCTTCCCGAAGGCTACGACACGGTTATCAGCGAGGACGGCGGCAATATTTCCAAGGGACAGAAGCAGATGCTGACCATTGCACGCTCCATGCTGTATGACGCAAGGATGCTGATCTTAGACGAGGCCACCTCCAATGTAGACACAGGAACAGAGCGCAAGATCCAGGCCGCAATGCGGGAGCTGATGGCGGAAAAGACCTGCTTTGTCATCGCCCACCGCCTCTCCACCATCCAGAATGCGGACCGGATACTTGTAGTGAATGAGGGTAATATCGTGGAGCAGGGCACCCACCGGGAGCTTATGAATGAAAAGGGCTTTTATTACCGGCTGTACACCTCACAGTTTGAATAACAGATATCCCGCTGCTTTCAGCGGGATATTTTTTTAAAACCTGTTGACCTTCCACCTTGTGGAAGGGTTACAATAACAACATCAGAAGGAGGGCTTATGAAGATCAACGAGGTAGAACAGGCTATCGGCATGACCAAAAAGAATATTCGCTTCTATGAGCAGGAAGGGCTTCTGACCCCCTCCCGCAGCCCCAACGGTTACCGGGATTACTCCCCGGAGGACGTCAGGGTATTGCAGCAGATCAAGCTGCTCCGCAGGCTGGACATTCCCATTGAGGAAATCAAGCGCCTGCAGAATGGCAGCCAGACCTTTGCAGACTGCCTGGAACGCCAGCTCATCACCTTAAAGCGGCGGCGGCGAAATCTGGAGGCGGCGGAGAATTTTTGCAGAAGCCTTCTTACGGAACACACGGAAGATGCCGCACTGGAAAACCTTCCCATCGAAGAGCTCCTCCGGGAGATGGACAACATAGAGAAAGGAGGTACAAAATTTATGAATGTCCGCGAAAAAGACAGACGGGAGCGAAAGAGGGGTGCCTTCATCGGAGCGGGACTTTTTATCCTGCTGATGTCAGGATGCCTGGCCAGCACTATCTGGGGTATCATAGCCACAGCGATGCCTGTGATACCTGCCGTAATATTGACGGCAATTCCCACGGTACTGATCGTCTGCACACTTTTTGTGCTGTGGGAGCGCTTCAGAGAAATTGAAGGAGGAGAAATGGATGAAGCTTCTAAATATTGACTATGTACCCGGAAGAGAGCTTGAAGCCCTTGGCATCGTGAAGGGAACAGTGGTACACACAAAAAACGTAGGCCGTGACTTTATGGCTGCCATGAAAACCCTGGTGGGCGGCGAGCTGGTGAGCTATACTCAGATGCTGAACGAGGCAAGGCAGATCGCCATCAAGCGTATGGTGGACGAGGCTGAAGAAATGGGCGCAGACGCCGTGATCAATATCCGCTACGGCACCTCTTCCGTTATGTCCGGCGCAGCGGAGGTCATTGCCTACGGCACCGCCGTGAAATTTATATAACAAAACGATCTACTTGTTATAAATATACCCCCGGCAGCGCCTCAAAAGACTGCCGGGGGTGTAAACTCAGGTATAAATATCAGATGCAGGATAAAAGCTTCACCCTGCTCTCAGCTTCCTGATTGCCTTCTCCGCGATCAGACAGGTCCCATGTTCCTTCAGCCGCAGTATCCTGGTCTCATCCGCCGCATACAGCGTGGCAAACTCCAGCGCCTCGATACAGGCTCTGCTGTACCTCTCATAAGCGGCGTGCCCTCTCTGTATATACAGATAATAAGAATCCTCCCATTCATACAGAGCGCTCTCCACCCGCAGATTTCCGGGCAGGGCAGCGGCATAATCCATAACGTCGTAAAGACTGGAAAACATAAACACCGCATCCTCCGGCCTGTCTACAGGCGGCTCCTGCTTTGCCCTCTTTTTCTGCGCCTGGCCGGGCGCTGTGTCCGCAGGCGCCATCTGTTCGGTGGCCTCCCGCGTTTTCTGCAGAATACGCTTCATTTCCTTCAGGCATTCTATCAGCTGGTTGCTGTCATTCACATCCGGATCCCTGTCGGAAAAGGTCAGAACAAGACCCTGGTCAGCCACCATCATGATCTGCAGATCAAAGGCAAATCTGGGAGGCGTATAGCCCACCTCCTCGGCGGCCTGTTCAATGATCTCCTGAACAAGCTCCTTTGCCTTCTCACTGCGCATGATAAAATCCTTATAGTCAATGTCATACTCTTCCAATTCTTCATTGGATAAAAAGCATTTTACTGTTTTTTCATCTACACGCTCTATCCTCATTTCTACACCTTAACTCTCATGATTTCGCTCTGCGTGATCACACGATTCCAAAGCCAACTTACATCTTAAAGAACTTCATTTCCTCATTCAAGGACGTGGAGATCTCCTTCAGCTTTGTCGCTTCTTCGGACAACAGGTTGATGGTGGCATTCAGCTCCTGCATGGAAGCCGTGGTCTCTTCAGCCGAAGCCGCATTCTCCTCCGAGATCGCGGACAGGTTGGAGATCACGTCAATAACGGAAGCCCTCGCACTGTTGCAGGAATCCGCGCATACGCGGATCTGCTGGGTGCCTTCCCTGGAAACATCGATCCCGGTGCTCACCTCGCCGAACTTCTCCTTTGTATCGTTCAGCTTCTCCTGCTGCTCCCGCATCAGGACTTCCGCTTCCTTCATCTCATCCATGGTCCGCTGGGACTCGTTCATCAGGTTGCCGATGATCTGCTGGATCTCAACAGCAGCGTCGTTGGACTGCACCGCCAGCTTCTGGATCTCTGTAGCAACCACCGCAAAGCCTCTTCCTGCCTCGCCTGCCCTCGCCGACTCGATGGAGGCGTTCAGGGACAGCAGATTGGTCTGGGACGCAATGGAGGTGATAAGCTCTGTAGCCTGGCTGATCTGCTTGATGGATTCGTCCGTCAGGCGGATCTGATTGCCGATATTGCCGATAGCGCCGGAGGTCCTGTCATTGGACTCGCTGAGATTCTGCATGGTTTCCGTAGACTCATTGCCCGCCCTGCTCATGGCGTCGGAAGCCTCCGTCAGATCGTTTACGTTTTCTACGATATCTTCTATCACCTCGCCCATGGCCACGATCTCATTGGAGGCATTCTGGATCTCCTCCGCCTGGGATACGGCGCCCTTGGAGATCTCCTCCACGGCGCGGCTCACATCATCCGTTGTATTGCTGCACTGCTTTGCCATATCCTCCAGGCCGTTGCCCGCCTCAAACAGAGTGCCGGCAGTCCTTTGCAGATTGCCAACAATGGTGTTCAGCTTATCTTTCAGACCCTTCACGGATCTTCCCATATCACCGATCTCATCGGTGCGGTTCAGCACTCTCTGATCTACCTTTGCTCCCAGATCGCCGGAAGCCAGGACCTCTACCGCATTCTTTGCCCGCACGATACCGTTGGTCATACTGTTTGCCACAACGATACCCAGCCCGCATACAATAAGCAGCATCACCACAGCGATACCCAGAACACTGAATACCTTCTGGGAAATAAACGCATTCACATCTGTCAGAGGCTCTCCCGCAAACACAACGCCGATGACCTTACCGGAAAGATCCTCCAGTGGAATATAAACGGCTACATACGGCAGACCGTTGATGACAATGTCAGTAGTCTCGTACTTCTCGCCCCTCTGTACCGTCGCCCAGACCTCGTCGGAAATGTCCGTACCCAGGATGCGCTCGCCGGTGCCGCTGTCCCTGAGGGAGGTCAACCTTCTGGTCTTGCCGTAGCAGATGGTCACGTCCGCATCGCTTCCCTCCACATAGGTGTCAATCTCATCCATAAGAGCGGTGAGATTCTCCTCGCCCTTCCAGAGCTGCAGATCCTCGTCCAGCCGCCAGTCACCCTCCATGGTGCTGTAAGAGCTCTTCAGGGACTGCGCCAGCAGACCCAAGCCTTCCAGAGACTGATTCTTCAGCCCGCTTGACAGAGAATACATTGCGTAAAACGTCAGTACCACCGAAATAAATAACGCCGGTACGATCATCATGGCAATCAATCTTACCCGAACACTAAACCTCATCTTTCCTTCTGTTTTCATTTGTGCCCCCTTATTTTGTAATAATTTTTTGTATATGTAGAGACAATTATATGTTTATTTTATCATTTGTTAACCAAAAGAGCAAGTGTTTTGATGTCAAATTATCCGCAAATCTTCTACATATTTTGCTGTCGCTTTTCAAGGCTCTCAATAGCCGTCACACCCGCAACGCTGCAGAGCACAATGTGCTTAAAAGCGCATGGGTATGTGACCCTCGCGGGAAAAAAGCGGACGTTGTCCGCTTGCGAGATTTGCTTCGCAAACTCGTTATTTCATACGGAAATTCCACAGGAATTTCCTATTAGATAAAAAACCGGTACATAAAGCGCCGTCCTATGACGCTCTATGTACCGTTACTCTTTCCAATCGAAAACCTGTCGCTTGCCGCCTATCCCTTCAACCCCGTGGCCGCAACGCCCTCCACAAAATACTTCTGCAGGATCAGGAACACGATCAGCACCGGTATCAGGGACAGCACGGAACCCGCCATGATCAGGCCGTAATCCGAGGAATACTGGCTGATGAACATTTTCAGCCCCAGCTGAATGGTCTTTTTGTTCTGGGATTTCAGATAGATCAGGGGTCCCAGATAATCATTCCAGGTGGCCACAAAGGTAAATATGGTCAGTGTGGACAGGGCCGGCTTCGACAGGGGCAGCATGATACTTGCATATATCTTGTACTCGCTCATGCCGTCTATCCTGGCGGCCTCGCACAAATCGTCCGGTATCCCTTCATAAAACTGCTTCATCATAAACACGCCGAATGCCGAGAATGCCTGGAGACAGATGATCGCCGTCAGCTTGTCGTTCAGCCCCATCTTCCGCATCATGATGAACTGCGGCACCATGTATACCTGCCAGGGCATGGCGATGGTCGCAATGTAGGCCAGGAACAGCCCGTTCTTATGCCGGAAATTCAGCTTGGCAAAGGAATATGCCGCAAAGCTGCTGGTCAACAGCTGCAAAAGGGTGACCACGATCGTCAGAAATACTGTATTTCCCACAAATCTGGCAAAGGGGATCTTTGTCCAGATATTGGAATAATTGCTCCACCTTGGCACTTCCGGAATCCACACAAAGGGATTCATCTGAAATACTTCCCTGTCGCTCTTGACGGACGCCGACAGCATCCACAGGAAAGGAACCACCATGACGGCAGCAATCAAAATCAAAATAATATATACGATCACTTTGCCCACAACCGCTTTCGTATGTGCTGATTTCATATTGCTCCTCCTTTTTATAACACATTGAATCCGTACACCTCTATCTGGCTAAGCGCCGGAAAGGGTGAAGGATCGTCCGCTTTTATCAGACTGCCCAGCTCTATCCATGTGATCTCCTTCTCCGGGAAAGTGAGCACATGGCCCCTGCTGGATCTTTCCATGGGAAAATCAATGCTGCTGCCGTCCGAAAAGCTTAATGTCACCTGACTCCACCAGTTGTCATGAGGAAAATCCGAGCGGGTGTAAAGCACTACCCTGCCTGTTCTGACCTTTCGCCCGAATTCCACCTTCATCACCGCGTCGTCCTGCCGGTTGACGCCCCAGGACTGATACGGCCATTGTCCGTGGGACAGGTTCGCCCGCACGCCGTCAATGGCGTTCTTCGCCGCGAACACGGACTCCCCTCTGGTCTCCACGTTTGCCGTGGCATGGGGATAACAGGGGACGTCACAGTGCTGATCCGCAGGGTTCAGCGCCAGATTCCGATAAGCCTCGATCTCATCCTGCCTGGCCGCCTCCACATAAATATAATGCCGATCTCCGCTGAATACCTTGGGAGAACAGCTGATCCGCTTCTCACCAAAAGGGATGGCGTAGGATACCGTCTTTTCGGTAATATACACAAAGGCCGCGCCCAGCGCATCATCTACCTGCCATTTGAGATAACAGTCCTTCTCGGAGGCTGTAAGCTCTATCCTGTCCCCCTCCTGGTAGGCGCGCATACATACCAGATCCACAAAGTCCTCGCCGCTGCCCACGCAGATGGTGTTGTCAAATTTATCGATCACCTTTAAGGATACTATCATTTTTACGCCTTCTCCTTCTTTGACTGGCCCCAGAACTGGATGATAGTCACTATCAGCACCATGACAAACAGCACCATGGCAATGGAGCTGGAATAGCCCAGATCCCAGTCGATAAAGGCTTTTTGATAAATATAGTACACCAGCACCGTGGAGGAAAGGGTAAGCTCGCCGCTTCCTCCGCCTGCCAGCATGACAGCAATGTCATAAACCTTAAAGCAGTTGATCGTCAGCATGACTACCACAAAGAATGTGGTGGAGGACAGCTGGGGCCAGGTCACATATCGGAATTTTGCCCATGTACCCGCACCGTCCAGGCTTGCCGCCTCGTAAAGCTCCGATGAGATCCCCTGCAGTCCCGCCAGGTAGATCACCATGTAATAGCCCATGTACTTCCACACGCTGAACAAGATCATGGACAGCAGCACCAGTCCGCCGGTAAACCACTGGGGCAGCTTATCCTGGTCCACGCCGAAGCTGTTCAGCAGGATACTGTTGATGGGTCCCTTGGAAGGGTGGAAGAGCATCTTCCATACGGCTGTGATCGCCACCAGGGAAGCTACATATGGAAAAAAGGCCAGGGTCCTGAAGATCCCCCTTCCCTTTACTTTCTGATTCAATACGATAGCCAGCGCCAGAGAGGCTATCATGGTAAGGGGCACTGTGCCCACGCAATATATGATAGTATTTTTCAATGCGGCCTTAAAAAAGGTATCCCCCGCAAGTCTCCGGAAGTTGCTGATTCCCGCCCACTCAAGAGGATTGCTTCCGTCCCATTTCAAAAATGCAAGCCCGAAAGCAAACAGGATGGGAATCAGAGTGAACACGCAGAAGCCGATAAAATTCGGAGCAATAAAGGAATATGCGATCAGATCCCTTTTTGTCTCCCGGCTGATGATCCTGTCAGCCTTTATCTTGTCGATCTGCCTGTTCAGGGAACCGATTTTCGTCAGCATTTTACGCTTTTTCTTTTTGTCGTTTTCTGTTCTCACCGCCACGATCAGCTGTGTCAGTTCACTTTGCAGGCCGTCAATCCTGACAGCCTTCTGTGCTGCGTCCATCTTCGGCATACGATCATTCTCCTTTCCAAAACGGAGTTATTTACATAAAATGGGCCTCACCGGCGGCCAATAGACCGTCTGGTGAGGCCCCCATGATTACTGATTCAAAACCTTCTGAACCTCTTCGTTCATAGCCTGAATGCCTTCGTCGATGGTCATCTCACCGGTCATGATGGAGCCGTGATAGGAATCCAGAATAGAGTTGATTTCGGATACGTTAGGCGCATAGGGAACCTCCAGGTACAGATTGGAGACGTCCAGAGCAGCCTTGCTGGCGTCGTCCTGAGGGAAGCCCTCCAGAGACGCGATGGCGTTCTTCACGTCGTCCGTCATGATCGCAGGGAAGTTACCGCTGGAAGCCATAACAGCCGCGCCCTCTTCACCGCTTACCCACTTTACAAACTCCCAGGCCGCGTCGGGGGTATCGGAAGCAGAGGTAACGGAAAGTCCGGTAATGGTTCCCAGAGTGGAGCCGGGCTCCACGCCTTCAGCGTGAGGATACTTTACAATGCCCCAGTTGCCGCAGAGGCTGGAATCATACTCGCCGCTCTTTAAGTTGCTGATAAGTGTCGCAATAAACCAGGAGCCCTGATTCATCATAGCCACGTCTCCGCCGGAGAATGCTGCGGAATAATGCAGGCCCTCTGTTTTCAAATCGCTGTACTTTCTTACCACGCCGTCGTTTTCCTGTGCCAGGACCATCTCGTAGTAGGGCTTCATAAACTCATAATTGCCGTCCAGAATGGTGTGCTGGCCGTCCAGTACGGACATCAGTCCGATACAGCTTCTCCAGGTATGGTAATGTCCGCCGTAGACCTGGGAACCAAAGGTGGTATCCGTCATCTGTCTTGCAAGCAGATCGTACTCTTCCCATGTCATGTCGTTGGTGGGATAAGCAACACCCTTCTTGTCGAACAGATCCTTGTTATAGAAAAGCACCCAGAAGTCATTTCTGAAGGGCAGCTCATACAGCTTGCCGTCCACCAGCACCTGATCGGTAGCCCCGGCAAATTTAGCCAGATCGACCTTATCCTTTGATATGTAATCATCCAGCGCAATAATGGAACCCTTCTGAACCAGCGTAGCATATCCGGGAACGTCCTTGATGGTAACAACGTCAAAGTCGGAGCCCTCGCCGGAAAGCTCGGTTGCAAGAACCGTCATGTAATCGGTGGAGCCCAGATCGACCATCTCAATGGTGACGCCGGGATGGGAATCCTCATACGCCTTCTTGATGTCTCCCCAGTACTGGGTGGTAGACTCATCCCAGATCGCCCACTTCAGGGTCACATCCCCCGAACCGGACTTTCCGGAATCGCCGTCTCCGCAGCCGGTCAGCATGGCTGCCGTCATTGCCGCTACAAGCGCGGCGCTGAGCAGTTTCTTTTTCATAGTACACCCTCCTTGTTATTGCCCCGTCGGGGCTTTCTTCTCTTACTATGCTGTAAGTATAGGAAAAAACAGAAAAGGATGACATGGAAAAAATTAATATTCTATTTAAAATTTATTCACAATTTCAGCCTTTTTTCTGTAAGCGCTTCCAAAACATATACTTTTTTTATTTTGAATGTAATTTCTTTAGATTTATGCAATTATTTATGCTATAATGGGTACATAGGAGTCCCAACCATGAGAATATTCCACAGTCCCGGCAGAATTCAAAAGAAAATACTTGTCATCACCGTCTCCTGCCTGCTGGGTATGTGTGTGCTGATCAGCTTTGTCAGCTACTACCTGTTTCAGAATTATCTGCAGCACAGCCTGATCCAGTCCACGGAGACCAATCTCCGGCTGCTGTCCGATACCATGGACGGGAACATAAATGACATTTACCGGATGGTCCGCTTCTGCCAGACCAATTCCGATATAGCCGCCTATATCAACAGCGGCCCCGATTCCGAAACGGCCCTGGCTGTAGCCACCCACGACCGCATGACGGAGGAATATAACAATAACCCCTCCGGCGAATACATGATACGGCTGGCTGTCATTACCAGGGAACATTTTCTGCAGATCGTCAGCGCTTCCTACTCCTCCACTTCCGATCTGGCGGATGAGGTGCCTGAGCTTTCCTTTTACGAAACGCTTTTAAACAGCCGCGGATATGATTTTTCCACCGGCTTTATCAAGGATCCCTTTTACCGGAAGGGAAAAGATGTGCTTCCCATAATCAGGCCCATCACCTACAAGTTCAATTCCATTCAGGGAGGATTTCTCTTTATCGAGATTTCTTCCGACCTTTTTACCGACGCCTTACAGCGCTACGGCGCCGTGGAGGACAGTCCTGTGATCCTCACCATCGGCGAACACAGCTACCTGTACGGCGATGGCGGGCTGACGGAAACGGAAACGACCTGGGAGATCGTAAAGGATTTTTCCGATTCCGCCGCCATAGAGGGTATGCAGGTAAGCAAGGTCAGGGACAGCGGAGGCAGATCACATTTCGCAGTGACTGCACACTTAAATATGCCGGACTGTTATATCACCCAGATCATTTCCCGCACAGAGCTGCAGAGCCAGCAGCGGATCCTTCTGTTCCTCCTGGCGGGCACCCTGCTTGGTATCCTGGGCATCGGCGCGCTGCTGATGACTATGCTGAACCGGATGATCAGCCTGCCCGTCACCAGGATCCGGGATAAGATGCGGCGGGTATCGGAGGGTGATTTTACAAGGGATCCTTCCATTGAATGGGAGCATGAGCTGGGCGACATCGGAAGAGGCATCAACGATCTGTCTGAAAATGTGTACCTGCTGATGAACAGGCGGCTGGAGGACGAGAAGCAGAAGAAGGATCTGGAGTACAAGATGCTGCAGAGCCAGATCAATCCCCACTTTCTGTACAATACCCTGAATTCCATCAAATGGATGGCCACCATACAGGGGGCCGACGGCATTTCCGAGATGACTACCGCCCTTGCGAAGCTCTTAAAAAGCCTTTCCAAGGGGACCAGCCTGCTGGTGCCCGTCCGGGAGGAGCTGTCCCTGCTCCGGGATTACTTCACCATACAGCGCTACCGCTACGGCGGCACCATCACCCTGGACATTCATACAGATGAGGATGAGATCTTTGATGTACCGATCATCAAATTTACCCTGCAGCCCCTGGTGGAAAATGCCATTTTTCACGGCATCGAGCCCAAGGGCTCAGGACATATCGAAATACACTTATATTATGAATACAGTACAGATAAAGACGCTCCCCCCGACGTCCGCATCGACGTGACGGACGACGGCGTGGGAATGTCAAAGGAAAAGGCGGAGCAGATCCTTGCGTCCAACAGCGACAGCAGCGCCGACTTTTTCCGGGAGATCGGCGTGAGCAATGTGCAGAAACGGCTGCAATATGAATTCGGAGAACAGTACGGCATTACGGTGAAGAGCGAGAAAGGCCGGTTCACCACCATGTCCATACTGATTCCCTGCCACAAAGCGGAGGAAACCATCCATGTATAAGCTTCTGATCGTAGATGATGAGCCCCTGGTCCAGGCAGGACTTAAGTCCATGTTGAACTGGGCGGAATCAAATATTGAGATTTGCGGCACTGCCATGAACGGTCAGGCGGCTCTGAAAATGATCGAGGAGCAGAACCCTGACCTGTGTATCACGGATATCAAAATGCCCGTCATGAGCGGACTGGAGCTGATCCGCACCTGCAGAGAGCGCTACGGCAGCGACAGACCCCTGTTTATCATCCTCACCAGCTACGAGGATTTTCACATGGTGAAGGAGGCCCTTACCTATCAGGTCACCGACTATCTTGTAAAGCTGGAGCTGACCCCTGAGACCCTGCGGGAAGCTATAGACCGCGTCATGGAGCGCTTAGACCGGGCGGCGGAAAAAAATACCCCCCCCAATCCGATCACCTATTTATTTAATGAAAAGTTTTTTATCCGGCTTTTAAACAATCTTTTTGAATCGGAGGAACAGTTTGCGCTTCAAAGCCAGGACTTGAGCCTGGACTTTCATTATAAGACATATGTCTGCTGCTATGGGGAAATGTCCGGCAGACAGGCGGACGCGCTGCCTGCTCAAAAACAGATCTCCCTGTTTTCCTCCTCCATACAGATATTGAAGGATCTGGCCGGAAAATATCGGTTCTGCTATGTCCTCACTCTGGACACCCGGCATTTCGCGCTGATCTTCTGCTATGAGGAAGCGCCGGAGGAGCTGCCCGGCACATGGGCGGAAGAGCTGAAGGGCATTCTGGAAAGCATCCGGGAGGCCCTGAACAACTATTACAATGTGTCCTTCCGGTGCGGCGTCGGCATTCCTGCAGGTATGCCTCTGGCCATCTGCGACTCCTACCAGTGTTCCAGACAGGCTTTTCAGGCGGGACCCGAAGGCTGTGCCGTTACCTGCTTTGAGGACTGTCTGCCCGGTCTGTCCAACTATAACGCTTTTAATATCAGCCTGTTTAAGGAGGATCTGACCAAAGCCTTCGAGGAATATGACGCCCTGCTGCTTCAGCAGACCCTGGACGCTCTCTGCGAGCTGCTTCTGACCCACCCCCACCATTATCTCCAGGCTCTGGACGCCGCCTGCAACATTTTGTTTCTCTCTCTGTCCCTGCTGCAGAACGGGGAAACTATTGTTTCCGGTTTTTTCCGGGACAATCCGGACGGCTACCGCTCCATCTACAAACAAACTACCGTGGAGCAGGTGGTAAACTGGCTGAAATTCCTGGAAAGGCAGCTTTGCCTGTTGTTCGAGGATCACCACAAGGACTACAAGAATCATATCGTCACCAACGTGAAAAAGTATATCAACAGCCATGTATCGGAGCGCCTGTCCTTAAATGAGACCGCGGCCGTATTCGGCATCAGTCCCAACTACTTGAGCCAGCTGTTCGGAAAGTACAATGATATGGGCTTCTCCGAATATATCAACACCTGTAAGATCAACGAGGCAAAGCGGCTGCTGGACGAGGGCAGCCTGAAGGTATACGAGGTGGCGGATATGCTGGGCTTTGAAAGCTCCTTTTATTTCAGCAAGGTATTCAAGAAGCTGGAAGGTATTTCCCCTTCGGATTACACAAACCGCGCCGCAGGCGCGTGAACGATTCCTATCATAACCACATTTCCTATTCAGTCAAGTCAGCTTGCTGACTTTATGTCCTATGCAAGCATGGCTGTTTGGCTTGCTCGCGGGAATAGAGAAAGCCCCAACCGATTGTTGGGTGCTGAGACTTTACACTTATATATAAGAGGAGGAACGGTATCAGCTATGGAAATGCGTTTTCAGGAAGCAGCCCAAACATTCTTAACTGCAAACAAAGATCTACAGGACTTTATTCCCTTTCCCGCCGCGGCGGACAGAAATGCTTATGAACAGCTGTCTCCGGAGCTAAAAAAACGGCTGATTGCAGAGGGAGAAGCCTGTCTGGACCATCGGTATCCCCCCATTTATGCCACGGACTACATGGCTTTTAAACGGACGGGAAACCGGGTAAATTATGAACATATTTATTTTGAGCGGCGGTATGACCTGAACTCCCTGACGCTGGCGGAGTGTGTGGAGCATGAGGGCCGTTTCCTGGACCGGATCGTTGACGGCGTCTTTCTCCTCTGTGAGGAAAGCGGCTGGCAGCTGCCGCCTCACAATTCCTATGAGCGTGATCACCCCCAGGAGATCCTGCCTGACGCGGACCGGCCCGTACTGGATCTTTTTGCCTGTGAGACCGGCGCTCAGTTATCCTGCATTTATTATCTGCTTAAAGCAGAGCTGGACGCTGTCAGTCCCTTTATCGCCGCCCGCATCCTCTCGGAGCTGAACCGGCGCATTTTTGAACCCTACCTGAACCGGCATTTCTGGTGGATGGGACGGGGAGATGAGCCCATGTGCAACTGGACGCCCTGGTGTACCCAGAATGTCCTCATTGCCGCGTTTCTGGCGGACTGCAGCGCAGATATGCGGAGGGCGGTATTGCAAAAGGCCGCCGCAAGCTGCGATCACTTCTTAAAGGATTACGGAACGGACGGCTGCTGCGACGAAGGCGCCCTCTATTTCCGCCGGGCAGGACTGTGTCTGGACGGGGCGGCGGATTTAATGAACCGGGTGACGGAAGGCGCTTTTGCACATTTGTATCAATGGGAGAAAATGAAAAATATAGCCGCCTACATAGAAAATGTTCATGTGGAAGATAAATATTATTTCAATTTCGCAGACTGTTCTCCTTCTCCGGGGCGGTCCGGCGTCCGGGAATACCTTTTCGGAAAGCGTACCGGGCAGCCCGGCCTGATGCTATTCGCAGCAAAGGATTTCCAGACGGCCCAGGATGAAATATATGAAGAGGAAACTTACCGTCTCAGCCTCTACTACCGCCTGCAGAATGCTTTTTATTACAGTGAGGTCATGGCATACGACACCTCCGCCCCTGTGGTCCACAGGGATATTTATTACCCCAGCATCGGACTGTTCATTGCCAGAAGCAAGGACTTCTGCCTTGCGGTCAAAGCCGGGGACAATGATGACAATCACAATCACAACGACACCGGCAGTCTGACCCTGTATAAAAAGGGCAGGCCCGTGCTTGTAGATATCGGCGTGGAGAGCTACACAGGAAAGACCTTTTCCGCCAGGCGCTATGAGATATGGACCATGCAGTCCGGCTATCACAATCTGCCTGCCATTGAGGGAACAGACCAGCATGAGGGCAGCGGCTATGGCGCTTCGGATGTGACCTGTGAACTGAACGAAGGCAGGGCGGAGATCTCCATGGAGCTGATCCACGCCTACCCTCTGTCTGAACCCGGACACTCCTACCGGAGGCAGGTGCTGCTGGACAAAAAAGCAGAATGCGTCACCCTGCGGGATACTACCGACTGCGGCAATGTGGTCTTGAACTTTATCACTTATGAAAAACCGAAAACTGACGATTCTGTCATAATCCTTGGCGACGCAGAACTGGAATTTCAGGGTGCCCGACTCCTGGCCATAGACACCCTGCCCATCACAGATCCCCGCCTGCAGGCCGCCTGGGACCATGATCTGTACCGCATACGGCTGACTATGACGGAAAGGGAATTTGTGTTGAATATCAGGTAAAGCGGACGGACTGGAAAAACATATGTGTATTTGCCAATTTAAGAAATAATTTATTGAAATACGCAAATGCTTACAGTATGATAAAAGAAAAAGGATGTGACCAAATGACACGAATCAAAGAACGAGCCGTTGAATTGATTCAGCGTATACCGGACGATAATATGCTTTATGTAATTAATATCCTTAAGAATCTGGAAGAAATGGCGGCAAACAAAGATAGCGACCGAGAACAGGCAATGGCGGCATTGCAGAATATACTAAAATATAAGGGAAAACTGCCGGAGGACTTTGATGCAGACAGAGAACTGGCAGCGGCAAGGGAAGAACGCTATGGTAATATTGGTTGACACAAATATCCTTATAGATGTCATTGCCAATCGGGAACCTCATGCTGGATATGGGGAAAAGGTATTGGAAAAATGTGCAAAACGAGAAGTTGTCGGTATCATAGCCGCTCATAGTATTCCGAATTTGTTTTACATTCTCAGAAAAAATTTCAGCCAGAATGAAAGACGAAGTTTATTGAAAAATTTATGTTCCATATTTCGTATCTCTGATTTGAATGCCAAAAAAATATTGGCTGCATTGGACAATAGTAAATTTTCAGATTTTGAGGACTGCCTGCAGGAGGAATGCGCAGTGGAAGAACTGGCAGATTATATTGTAACCCGAAATCCTGATGACTTCAAAAACGCACGAGTAAAAGTACTTGAACCGGCTGAATTTTTACGTCTCTTATAAATTTCAAAAAAGCAGGCTGAATGCCTGCTTTTTCTACTTCTTCCCACAGATCTCCCCGTACATTTCCGGCCGTCTGTCCCGGAACAGCCCCCAGCTGAACCGCATTTCCTCCACGGCGTCCAGGTCAAAGGTGTGTAAAATTATCGCTTCGTCCCTGCGTCCTGCGTCCTCCAGCACCTCCCCTGTCTCGTCGGTGATAAAGGAGGAACCGTAGAATACCAGAGACGAGGACTGGTTATTGTTGTCCTTTGTGGGAGTTACCTTTTCCTCTCCGATGCGGTTTGCAGCAATCACCGGCACTACATTCGCCGCCGCGTGTCCCTGCATACAGCGCCGCCAGTGAGGCATACTGTCGCACTCTATGATAGGCTCGGATCCGATCGCGGTGGGGTAAAACAAAAGCTGCGCACCCATGAGCGCCATGCACCTTGCCGTTTCCGGAAACCATTGATCCCAGCAGATCCCCACACCTATCCTCCCGTAAGCCGTATCCCACACCCGAAAGCCGGTGTCTCCGGGCGTAAAATAAAACTTTTCCTGATAAAAATGGTCGTCTGGGATATGGGTCTTGCGGTAGACCCCCAGGACCCTGCCGTCCACGTCAATGACAGCCACGGAATTATAGGTCACATTGCCGTCCCTCTCAAAAAAGCTGACAGGCAGAACCACCTTTAACTCCCCCGCAAGCTTTTGAAAACGCTGCACTGCCGGATTTTCCTCCAGGGGCTTCGCCAACCGGTAAAAGTCATAATTTCTCTCCTGACAAAAATACCTTGTCTCGAACAGCTCCGGCAGGAGAACGATCTGCGCCCCCTTATCGGCTGCCCGGCGGACGTGGGCTTCCGCCGCCTCTATATTTTCTTCCACAGAGCGGTCACAGTACATCTGCACCGCCGCCACAGTCACATTTTTCATGCTTATACCCCCTTATTTCGGTATCTGCTGCGTAATGCAGTGGATATTTCCGCCGCCGATCAAAATGTCTCTGGCGTAGATCTGTACTACCTCCCTCTCCGGAAACAGCTCCTGCAGTATCTTACCTGCCTCTTTATCCGCCGGGTCGTGGAAGCCCGGCATAATAATATTCCCGTTGGAAATATAGAAATTCACATAAGAAGCCGCCAGCCTCTCCCCCGGTCTGCGGGTGGGCTCATCCCAGCACTCGTCCAGTCCAAGGCACTCCTCCTCAGTCATCACTATTGGCCCTGGCAGGGGCAGCTTATGGACCTTGATATGCCTGCCTCCGGCATCCACAGCCTGCTCAAGATAATCCAGGCACGCCTTTGACATGGCATACTGGGGGTCGTTCCTGTCCTCCGTCCAGGCCAGCACCACCTCCCCAGGCGCTGTAAAGGCGCAGATATTATCCACGTGTTCGTTTGTTTCATCCAGATAGATTCCACAGGGCAGCCACAGCACTGTGGACAGACCCAGATATTCCTTCAGCGCAGCCTCAATTTCTCCTCTGGTCAGGTCAGGATTCCGCCCCTTGCTCAGCAGGCAGCTCTCCGTCACCAGACCTGTGCCTTCTCCGTCCACATGGATAGAGCCTCCCTCCAGAATGAAATCCCGCTTATGGTACACATCCTTTTCCAGCAGATCGCAAAGCTTCCGGGCCATCCTGTTATCCTTGTCCCAGGGAAAATAAAGCCCGTCCGCAAGGCCGCCCCAGGCGTTAAAGCCCCAGTCGACGCCGCGGATCTCCCCCTGTTTATTTTTGACAAAGGTAGGCCCGTAGTCTCTGGCCCAGGCGTCATTGCTGCTCATCTCCACCACCCGGATCTGCTCCGGCAGCATGGCCCTTGCATTGTCATACTGAGCCTCGCTTGCACATACCGTCACCTTCTCGGATCGGGCGATAGCCTCCGCCACCTGTCCGAAAGCCCTGCGGGCGGCATATCCGCCGTACTGCCAGGAATCCGGGCGCTCCGGGAATATCATGATGCAGCCCTGATGGGGTTCATACTCTGCAGGCATACGAAAGCCGTCCGCCGCCGGTGTGGACTCTGTAATGATCTTCATCTGGTTTCCTCTAACTTCTATCTCTAATTTTTTATTTAGAAAATTTATAATTTCTTCCGGGTTATGACATAATTCTGACACATTTATAGTGTATGATGAATATATAAATAAATGGAGCTGTTGAGTTTTAACATTATCGTTAGGGTTCGGTCAGCTTCGACTAAATACGATCCTGCGAATGCAGGTTTACATATGCGCCTGTTCCGTTTACAGGCGCATTTTAAAGTCCTCATAGCCGAACCGCCTGACCGTCCTGTACTCTCCGCCTTTTTCCCGAAGCACAATGTCCGGCAGAGGCATACCGTTGAAGGTATTGGTCTTTACCATGGAATAGATCGCCATATCCTCAAATACCAGCCTGTCCCCTTCCTGCAGCGGTGTGTCAAAGGAATACTTTCCTATGACGTCTCCTGCAAGACAGGTGGGCCCTCCCAGGCGGTAAGTAAAGGGCTTCTCACCCGGCTCACCGCTGCCCTGAAGCGGCGGTCTGTAGGGCATTTCCAACACATCCGGCATATGACAGGCGGCGGAAGCGTCCACAATGACATTTTCTCCCTGCACCTCCAGCACACTGCTCACCAGAAATCCTGCGTTCAGCGCCACCGCCTCACCCGGCTCCAGATATACCGTCAGACCATACCGCTGCTGCATTTTCCGGATACATCCTTCCAGTCTCGGAATGTCATAGCCCCCTCTGGTGATATGATGTCCCCCGCCGAAATTGATCCACTTCATCCCCGGCAGATATTCCCCAAACCGTTCCTCCACCGCATCCAGGGTTTTTTCCAGTGCATCGGAGTCCTGCTCGCAAAGGGTATGAAAGTGCAGCCCGTCCAACAAAGAAAGCAGGCTTTCCGGCTCAGCGTCTATCTCCGGCTGTCTCCGAATTCTGCCACCTTCCTCTTCCGCAGGCGGGATAATGTTTCCCGCCCCTCGGAGAAACGCTTCCCTGGTGACTCCCAGACGGGACCCCGGCGCACAGGGGTCGTAGATCATATGGCCCTCCTGGGTGGAGCATTCCGGATTGACGCGCAGACCGATGCTCTTTCCCGCCGCTTTTGCCCGCGGTCCGAATTTTTCC
Organism: Bacillota bacterium; assembly: GCA_023663285.1. Taxonomy (GTDB): domain Bacteria; phylum Bacillota; class Clostridia; order Lachnospirales; family Lachnospiraceae; genus Acetatifactor. Next base: position 24,997 of record JAMPHT010000021.1, on the reverse strand, counting down.
ACCTGTTCCCAGGAATTGAACACAATATGATCGCAATATTTCAGGATCTCTTCAAAATCCTCCTGCCGATAAGCAGGGGAAAAAATATGGTTCTCCGGCTTCCGCCCCATGGCTCTTAAGGGAGCGCACAGCTCCTCCTCGCAAAGTCTGGCCTCATACAGCCCGCTTGCCGTAGCGCCGCATAAATACTCTCCGATCAAAGGGTAGACCGCATACATGGAAAATGCTTTCTGCGCCAGCAGGATCCTCGCTCCCGTGCGCTCCATGACCCCGTGCAGTATATTCAGATTATTCTCTATCAGCCCTTCGTCTATCACATAACAGGGCGTAGGCAGCTCGCACCATTTCATCTTTTCTCACATTCTCCCGCCCCCGGCGGCACAGAAAAGCCATCAGGCGTCCTCCCTCTCTCCGTTTTGGGGAGTCAGCCATCTGCACAGAGATCTCTCCAGCTTTTTCAAATCCACAGGCTTGGATATATGCTCGTTCATGCCTGCTGCCAGAGACGCCTGCACATCCTCCGCAAAAGCATTGGCAGACATGGCAAGGATCGGCACTTCCTTTGCATAAGGACGATCCATGCTGCGGATAGCCTTCACCGCCTCGTAGCCGCCCATGACCGGCATCTGTATATCCATGAATATAATGTTATAATACCAGTCCTCCGCAGCAGCCAGCTTTTCAATGGCTTCTTTGCCGTTCCATGCCTGCTCGATCTTAAGCCCTACCATTTCCAATATCTCACGGATGATGTCGGCATTGGACTCGTTATCCTCCACCATCAGCACTCTGTACCCGCTGAAATCTCTCTCCGTCAGAGACTGGATCGGAGATTTTTCATCCTCGCTCTGCTCACCGATTATGATCCGGAACAGGTGGATCAACCGGGATTTGGAATCCGGTCTGGTGATAAATCCGGCTGCGCCTGCTTTCCGCGCCTCCATTTCAATGTCGGACCAGTCGGCCTCCGAGATGACTACCACTGCCGTGGAACCGCCTGTCAGACTGTGGATTTCCCTTATCAACTCCACAAGGGCTGCATCCTCCACTATTCCCCGTTCCAGAAGCACCGCGCAGTAGCCGTCCTCTTCCTCCCGGCGTCCGGCGATCTGTTCCAGCGCCTCCCTGTCCGTCAGCACCCATTCGCTCCTGATGCCAAGCCCCGCCATGGTATCGCAGGCGGCCTTACACAAGGCTTCATTACTGCTCGCTACCAGGACCGTGGAATCTGCAAGCTGTGGAAATACCACCGATTCCTCCTCCATCAGCTTCAGGAAGATCTTGACGATCACCTTCGTCCCCTTATCTGGCGTGCTCTTCACATAGATGTTGCCATTCATCATCCGGACAATATTATTTGTGATAGCCAGACCCAGACCGCTGCCCTGGACCTTTTCCACCCGGCGGTCCTTTGCCCTGGCGAAGGGCTCAAACAAATGCTCCACAAACTCCGGCTCCATGCCGATACCGTTGTCCTCCACCACGATCTCATAGCAGCCGATATCCTGCTTGTTGGTAGGCTTTTCCTCCAGCGTCAGGCTGACGCTGCCATCCTCCAGGGTATATTTTGCCGCGTTTTCCACCAGATTCATGATGATCTGGTCGATGCGCCTCCTGTCCCCCAGCACCTTTTCATGCTCCAGGTAAAGGATCTTCATGGAAAACTCATGTCCTCTCTCCCTCACATAGGACCCCAGTATGACATTAAAGTTCTCAAACAACTCCGGCAGTTCGACTTCTTCCTCCTGAAGCGTCATCTTGCCGGACTCGATCATGCCCATGTCAAGCATTTCATCCACAAGGGACAGCAGATATTTGCTGGAAACGGAAATCTTCTTCAAACACTCCGCCACCCGCGCCGTATTATCCGAATGCTTCTCCGCGATAGCCGTCATACCGATGATAGCGTTCAGCGGCGTGCGGATATCATGGCTGATCTGGGTGAGAAACTCAGATTTTGCGGAGTTGGCCCGATTTGCCGCCTCATATGCCTCCCTCAGGGCCTCCTGCTGCCGGGCCTCAGCCTGCTGCGTCTCCGTCTGCATATTTCTTGCCCCCAGATACACACAGCAAAGCTTATCATAATGGTCGAAGACAGGCGTCAGCACGAAGCGGTGCATATCCCGGCCGCCGTCTCTCCGGCGCAGACGCACCTCAAAGGAAACCTCCCGATCCAGCTTTTTCAGATTCCCCGGCTCCAGATATTGCTCAAAGACAGGCCGCTCGCTCTCGTCGATCCTGTTCTCCAAATAATCCTGATATGCCTCCCGGTAGGAGCTTTCCGTGCCGCTCTTTTCCGGTTCATTCCTGTCCTGCAGAATGACTGCCGTGCCCGTCAGCATATTGATCTCCCAGGCAATGTCCATAAAGAACATCATGTTCTGAAAAAGCGCGTGGTTATAATCGTGCAGATTCATATCCTGTTCTTTTTCCGTCAATCCGAAATTGTTCATCTCATTCATATCGTCTCTTCCCATTCCACCATAATCTCTTCACAGGTATCGACATCTATATTCTCCACTGCTTCCAGCAGCCGCTCGAAAAGCTCCGCCTGCTTTCCGCTGTAAGAATACTCCTTCATTGCATTAGCCGCTTCCTCCATTCTGTCCATATCCAGCTCATCCATGGCTATTCGCATATCTGCAAATAATTTCTGCAAAGTCTCTTTCGGGATTTCTCCCTTGCCTCCCCTGGCCTCCTGCTCCTCACAGAAGGGAGCAAGTACCGGTATGTATGCCATGTACTCCATCAGCATCTCATCCGTCCGGGCATGGATCATGGCCCCGTTTTTCGCGTTCCCTGCCTTTTCCAGGGCTGCCGCCTTCTCCGAAAGGGGTATGGCTCCGATCTGCCTTGCCGCGCTCTTCAAGGCGTGAACCTCTATAGTATATGCACTCCAATCCTCACTTTTCTCTGCATCTTTGATTTGCTTAGACTTTTTCTCAATGACCCGGTAAAAATCCTTCAACACCGCCCAGAACAGCTTCTCGCTTCCCAGCATACTGATCGCCGTCTCCGTGTCCAGATTCCCTACCGTGACCTTCCCATCTTTCTTTTCCTGCTCCTTTCCTTTCGCAAGGTCAAGGGCGGAGGTGTCCGTCCTCACCAGCTTCTCTGCCGGAAGCCACTGGGCAACCTTGGAGATAAGCATTTTCAGCTCTACGGGCTTTGCAATGAAATCGTTCATGCCCTCCTCCAGAAATACCTCTCTGGTACCGCTCATTGCGTTGGCGGTCAGAGCGATAATGGGTACGTCTTCATATTCCGGATGGAAACGCCGTATGATATGGGTGGTCTCCACGCCGTCAAGCTCAGGCATCATGTGGTCCATAAAGATGATATCATATCGGTGATCGGAGATCTTTGTGATCGCCTCCTTGCCGCTTAAGGCCAGATCCACCTTCATCTGCAGGGGCTCCAGCAGGCCCTCCGCCACAGTGAGGTTGATCGCATTGTCATCTACGATCAGCACCTCCGCATCCGGCGCTATGAAGTTGAATTCCACCACGTCCGCATCATCATCCAGGGAACGCAGCCTTTCATGGTTGAAGATCATAGCCTCATTCATGGAATACAGGGGCTTTCTTACCATATGTATGTTGGGCGCATTATAATGACCCTCCAGAGACTGGAAGGGGAACAGAAATGCCGCCGTAAGCTCCGGAGTATTCTGTACAAACTCTTCTATCGAAGGGGTCAACAGCTCTCTCTCTGCGAACAGGAAGCTCTCCCTGCCCTCCGCGATCTCAATTTCTTCAATAGATGAGATCTCACGGTACTCAACGCCAAAGCGCTGGCAGTCCGCCGCCAGGTTCTGCTTCAGATACTCGCTCTTGATCAGTCCGTAGACCCGGATCGCCTCCGGATTCTTAACGGAGATACTGGGCTCCTCACTGATCAGTGTCTGCGGTATCTCAAAGGAGAACATGGTTCCCTTGCCGTACTGGCTCTTCACATGGATCTCGCCGTCCATCAGATGGGTCAGCTGCCGGGAGATAGCCAGTCCTAAGCCTGTTCCCTCGATATTACGGTTCCGCTTGCTGTCCACCTGCTGGAAAGAATTGAAGATTCTCTTCAGATCCTCTTCCTTGATGCCGATCCCCGTATCCTCCACGGCAAAGCACAAAAGCACCTTCCCGTCCGTCCGCTTTTCATGGTACATCCGCACCAACACCTGGCCCGTGGTGGTAAACTTCGTAGCATTGTTGACAATATTCAGCAGGATCTGCTTGATACGGATATTGTCTCCTAAGAGCCTGCTGGGGATCTCCGGGGAAATATCCAGCACCAGCTCCACTTCCTTATCCTTCAGCCGCTCCTCCGCAATGGTGGCGGTATCGTTGACGATGGACATGGGCTCGTATTCCACCGGTACAATATCCATTTTCCCAGCTTCTATCTTGGAAAAGTCCAGAATATCGTTGATGATCGTCAGCAGCGCCTTGCCAGAGGATTTGATCTGGCGGACATACTCCCTGGCTGCAGGGGGAAGCTTCTCCCGCAGCGCCATTTCCGCCATACCAATCACCGCGTTCATGGGCGTCCGGATCTCATGGCTCATATTGGCCAGGAAATCGGATTTCATATTGTTTGCCCGCTCGATCTCCCTGGTACCCTGTATGCTTCTGTACTGTCCATATGCCATATCGGAAAGCACATTTGCCACGATAAACAGGAATTCCGCCGCCTTGTCGATCTCCTTCTTCTCCAGTATCCTGACCTTCTGCGCCGCCTCCCAGAGCTCCTGGGGCCGCACGCCCAGATCCCAAGCTATCCGAAATATCTCCTCCTTTTTGGGCGGCTCCGTCAGGACCTGGCCGCCGATAAAACTGCCCACCATCTGTCCGTCCGCAAGTATGGGAGCCGCATAGTCGATCAGCCCCGCATGGCAGTAATAGGTAGTGGGTCCCCCCACCTTCCAGGAATCCTCCGCACCGAATTTATCGCACTGCTCACAGCGTATGTGACCGTCCTTTGACTGGCGGGCATACTTCATACAGAAGTCCGTAAAGTTGGAGCCCTTTGTCACCGGGATGCCGTCCGCGTCCGTAGTCAGCGCCGCCATGCCTGTCATGGCGGAAAATGCGTCCTGGACCCGCTGTAAGGTTTCAACACTGATCAAATCCGTTAAATATAATATTTCCTCCATCTCTTATTACCCCTGATCCTTTTTTCTTAAAACAGTATATTACGCTTCCCCAAACTGACCTTTAATGGCTGCAATCAGCTTATCATGCTCAATGGGCTTTAAAAGATAGCCCTGGGGCTTCAGCGACAGCGCTTTCTGGATCTTTGTCTTTTCCTTTACGCCGGTGAGGAAAATCACCGGAATATCCTTTGTGGCTTCATCCTGACGCAGCTTTTCCAGCACCTCAGAGCCGCTCTCCTCCGGCATCTCATAATCCAGAAGGATCAGATCCACCGATTTATTCGTCAGGTATTTCCGGGCGATCTTTCCGCTGATAGCCGTCGCCACCTCGTACCGATCCCGGAGGCTCTCCTTGATCACCTTCAGCATCATGGGATTGTCATCCACCACCAGAATATGCCTTCTCACCGGACGGGCCAGCTCTTCCGCCATCTCAGGCGGCATATCCAGGTTCAGCATCCGCGCCGCCTCCATCAGCGAATCCTCCCTGGACGGACTCGGCGCCCCCCCCGGCTGGCTCTGCTCCACCGTCCGGTTTCTGCCTGCTCTTGTCTGCCTGTTGTCCAGAAACCTGTTCAGACGCGCCAGTATCTGGGTGATCGTCAGCATGGACTTCTCGATCACCAGCTGGGCGGAATTTGCGGAATAGCGGCAGAACTCGTCGCAGTCCTCGCTCTGCCCGATGATCACCAAAGGGATATCGTCCTCCTCCAGCTTGCTCTTCACGGAGAGTATCTGCTGCATATCCTCATAGCTGTCCTCCATAAGACAATAGACAAGGGCATCCGGCTTGTAATACTTCAAATGGTTTCTGACATCCTCAAAGCGTCCGGTGCATGAAAGGCATTCCAGTTCATCCCGAAGATGAGTGAAAAAGTCTCCAATCATCACCTTGTTCCTTCCAACCAGCAGTACGCTGTACTTTGCCATGTTCCATCCTCCTCCTTCTCTATCTGGGACTATTGTACCATATACTGATTGTCATATGCAATACATTTACGAGAGGTTAAAACTTTTATTTATTTTTTTCGTCTGTATCTATAGAGTAATTTATGATGCGTGAAAGGAGATGGATCTTATGAAAAACACAAAAACCGGTATGATCGGCCTTTTAGGCCGGAGAATCCGCAGGGGAGTCTGCGCCCTTGCCACGCTGGCTCTCGCCGCGCTGACGTCTGCCGCCCTCGCAGGCTGCGGAAGCGGCGGCAGCAGGAACCTGATGGACGACGTGAAGATAGGACAGGATCAGGCAGGCGGAAATCCTACGGAGACGGGCGACCCGGCGGACTCCGACGGCGGTACGCGGGTTGACGGCTCACAGGCCGAGGGCAGTTCGGCGGATTCGGATGGCGGTACGCGGGCTGGCGGCTCGCAGGCTGACAGACTGCCCGCCGCAGACGCCGTTACCTATACGGATTTCGCGGTACGCCTGTTTCAGGAGTGCAGCCGCTCCCGGACAGGAGACAATATGCTTTTATCGCCATTATCTGTCGTCAATGCTCTTGCCATGACCGCAAACGGCGCAGGAGGAGAGACGCTGGAACAGATGGAAGAGGTGTTGGGCGCAGACCTAAGCTCCCTTTGCAGCTATCTGAGCAGCTATAACAAAAACCTTCCCACGGGCGAAAAATATAAACTGCATCTGGCTGATTCCATCTGGATAAGAGATGACCAAAGCTTCACCGTTTCGCCTGACTTCCTGCAGGCAAACGCTGAATCCTTCAATGCCGATATCTACATGGCTCCCTTTGACGATTCCACTCTCAGGGACATAAACCGATGGGTGTCTGAAAATACCGATGAAATGATCCCGGAGATCCTGGATGAGATCCCGGAGGATGCAGTCATGTACCTGGTGAACGCTCTTGCCTTTGACGCAGAATGGCAGTCCGTCTATAAAGAACACCAGGTCAGGGAGGGCGTATTCACCCTTGAGGACGGTACCGTACAGGATGCGGAGATGATGTATTCCACCGAATATACCTACCTTCAGGATACACAGGCCCAGGGCTTTGTAAAATATTATCATGACGCCGGATACGCCTTTGCAGCCCTGCTGCCGGACGAGGGCGTCAGCCTGGCGGATTACGTGGCTTCTCTGACGGGAGAACGGCTGCATGAGCTGCTGTCCGAGCCCGTTTCTCCATCCCCCTTCGTCGAAGCAGCCATTCCAAAATTTAAGACGGAATACAGCGCATCCCTGAATGACATTCTGGAAAGCCTTGGCATGACAAACGCCTTTGACTCCAAAAAAGCGGATCTCTCCGGGCTTGGATACTGCCCTGGCGGAAACCTATACATCAGCCGCGTTCTCCATAAAACCTATATTGCTCTGGATGAAAAGGGAACAAAGGCCGGAGCCGCCACCGCGGTGGAGGTAAGCAAGGAAAGCGCCGCGGTAAGTCTCGTTGAAACAAAGACAGTTTATCTGGACCGCCCCTTTGTGTACATGATCATCGACTGTGAAGAAAACCTGCCTGTGTTTATCGGCACGGTGACGGAGCTGGGGCAGTGATACTGCCCCGTAAGTGACCTTGGACAACTTTGGGGATTTTATGGAAAATTCCGTAAATTCAATGTTTCTTGGTATTCTTATGTTGAAAGCTTAGGAGAGATATGCGCAAATAGTTCAACTATAATTCAACTCGTTTACAAAAATCTAACGAAAAATACGCCAGAAAACCAGAAGCTGCTAAAAGTTCAACACACTTGGTTTCATCCATAAAAGTCTGGAGCATAACACGCAAAGCACAAGAAAACGCACAAATTTATCTGTATATCCGAGCAAAAACAAAGTAAGCATTCCGTTTATAAAATTTTGAAAAGACTGTTGAGGAAAAATGCTTTTAAGTGTATACTATTAGCAGCAACAGAAGAGGAATACATGATGGGAAAGATAGATACTATAACTAAGCAATATATGGAGAATCCGGTCGTTTTCGCGGATGCGTTCAATCAGTTTCTCTACCATGGGGATCAGAGAATTGATCCCGCCCGGCTGACGGAACTGGACACAACGGGAATCGTGGTTCCGTATGGGGCTGACGGTGCAAGCGTACCGGAGCAAAAATACAGGGACGTGCTAAAACTCTTATATGCCATGACGGACGGGGATGCGGCATACTGTGTCATGGGCATCGAAAACCATGCGGAGATCCATTATGCCCTCCCTGTCAAGAACGGCGTTTATGACTTCCTTCAATTGTCCCACCAGGTCAGCAAAGCCGCCAACTCCCATAAGCAGGCCATGAAAGAAAAAGCGGCAGAACAGGCAGATAAGGAGAAACCAACCGATGGCGAATTCCTGAGTGGCTTCTGGAAAACAGACCGCCTCATACCTGTCATCACACTTGTGATCTACTTTGGAGCAGATGCTTGGGATGCACCCCTTTCCTTAAAAGAAATGTATTCCAACACAAACAGCGTGATCCTTGCACATGCGCCGGATTACCATGTAAATCTGATCGCCCCAAAAGAAATGTCAGATAATGAGATTAATGAGTTCCACTCAAATCTGCGGGAAGTGATGCTGTACATCAAGTATTCCAAGGATAAAGAGGAACTGCATAAAATCATAGAAAACGATTCAAACTTCCAAAGCGTAGAAAGACAGGCAGCGGAGGTAATCAATGTTGTTACGGGATCTAAGTTAAGCTATCCCGAAGGGAAAGGAGCGGTGAATATGTGCTTGGCGATTCAACAAATGCGGGAAGAAAGTAAGATAGAGGGCGCAATTTTGATGTGTAAAGATTTGGGTATCTCTTTGGCCGAGACTATAAAGCGAATTGCGGAAAAATTTCATTTGTCTGAAAGCGAATCCAGTGAAACGGTAAAACAATATTGGTAAAAAAGAGTGGATGCGTCCTTGAATGGGAATCGCGTCCACTCTTTTTTATTATCACTTTTCTTAATCTCCCATTACTTTTTCAAATCGAGCATTTTTGCGATTCCCCGAAAGGGATGCCCATTGGCAATCTCCAGCATACCCTCCAGGACATGATTATTCATGCCGCCGCTGATCTTCATGCCGCTTAAGGAGGCATCCGCCGCAGAATTCATCATCATGCGAAAAACTGGATCGCTATAATCCTTTCTTCCCCCAAAGCCCTTTGCCACAGTGGCCTCCACGGCCTTAAACATGATCTTCATGATAAGCGAGTAGTCCTTCATCTCCATGACCGTATTGTCCATGGTAAACTCGCCTTTCCTCAAAGGTCTTTCCAGGACGGCATGACCCAGCAGGCCTTCAAAATCCTCATGGGATGGCGCACCCTTAGGCGAAAAATACCATGCGGGCGTCCGGATATCGGCCACATCCATCCCCTGCTTTTCAACAGTCTCAGACAGCGGCAGGTTCTCACTATCTGCTCCCACCAGGATGGTATATTTCCCGCTGGGAATGACCCAGCCCCCGCTCCACACGGCAAAGCTCCTCTCGCTCAGTTGAAATTCCACAGTCCTGCTTTTCCCCGGTTCCAGATATACCTTGCGAAAACCCTTTAGTTCCCGCATGGGACGGTAAAGCGGGCCTTCAGGCGGCGCAATATAAAGCTGTACAATCTCCTTCCCTGCCATGGAACCGGTATTTGTCACAGTACAGGACACTGTATCCCCGTTGATTTTCAAGTCAGAATAGGAAAAGGAAGTGTAACTGAGTCCATAGCCAAAGGGATAACGCACCGGCACGCCGGCGGACGTATAATAGCGGTAGCCCACATACAGCCCCTCCCGGTAATGGGCATCTTTTTTCCTTTTCTCCTGACCGTGTACCCGCTCATTGACATAATAAGAAGCGCTGACACAGTCACTATATTGATAAGGCCAGCTCTCCGCCAGCTTGCCACAGGGCACTGCCCTGCCAAAGAGAAGGTTCGGGATGGCTTCTCCCCCGGCTTCACCAGGCAGCCCCATATATAGAATACCCTTCACCTTATCTGCCCAGGGCAGTTCCACCACACTGCCGCAAAGCAGCACCACCACAGTGTTGGGATTCGCCTCTGCCACAGCCTCGATCAGCCTGTTATGTCCCTTAGACATAGCCATGTTCTCCCGGTCAAAGCCCTCGGACTCATACCTGTCGGTCAAGCCGGCAAATACCACCGCCGTTTCCGCTTCCCCTGCCATCCGGACCGCTTCTGCCAGCAATGCCTCCGTAGTATCTCCCGCTGCATCGCAGCCCTCCGCATAAGGGATTTTCGGACAGACCTCCGTCACATTGGACAGTCTCCACGGGTTGATATGGCTGCTGCCTGCGCCCTGATACCGCAGTTCTTTTGCCATATGTCCGATAAAAACCACCCTCCGGCTCTCCGAAAGGGGCAGAATGCCCTCCTCATTTTTCAGCAGCACGGCGCTTTCCTCCGCCGCCTGACGCGCAAGTGCATAATGGAATTCCATATCCACAGGCTTTGCCGCTTTCACCGCAGCGTCAGCCTTCTCCACCATCTGAAGCACCCGCAAAGCTGAGCAGTCAATATGCGTCTTATCCAATGTCCCATCCTTCACGGCTCTGGCTGCCTCCGCCTCCATATAGGAGGATCCTCCAGGCATATTCAGGTCGCACCCCGCTTCAAATCCCCTGATACGGTCGCTCATGGCTCCCCAGTCCGTGACTACCATTCCTTCAAATCCCCACTCCTTCCTGAGAATGTCCGTCAGAAGCTTTTTATTGTCCGAGCAGTGCACGCCATTGATTTTATTATAGGCGCACATGACCGTGGACGGACGCCCTTCCTTTACCGCCGCCTCAAATCCCGCAAGATACAATTCCCGCAGCGTCCGCTCATCCAGAATGCTGTCCGAGGAAAACCGCTTATACTCCTGCGAATTGCAGGCAAAATGCTTCAGGCTGGTGCCTATGCCGGTGGACTCTGCTCCCCATATATAACCTGCCGCCAGCTTTCCGGTCAGATAGGGATCTTCCGAAAAATATTCAAAATTCCGTCCACACAGCGGATTACGCTTGATGTTAGCTCCCGGCCCCAGAACAAGCCCCACCCCATTTGCAGCGGCTTCCTCGGCAATGGCCTGTCCGATCTTACCCAGCAGGTTCTCGTCCCAGCTGCAGGCGGTGGACACGGCAGTGGGAAAACAGGTAGCAGGCACAGCCTGATTGATCCCAAGCATATCTGTGGCATCCTCCTGCTTTCGCAGGCCGTGGGGGCCGTCGCACATCATCATGGCGAGGACATCATATTCCGGCAAGGGCTTTGTATGCCAGAAATCCGCCCCGGAACAAAAACGAATCTTTTTCTCCAGTGTCATATCTGATATTATTTTATCAATCATTCCTTCCCTCCGTTTTCCATCCGCTGCTCACAAAATCCCCCACCTGTGCCAGCTTCTCCGCCAGCATCCGGCTGTTCTCCGAGAGAACCACCGTGTCTGTTCTGCTGTCCCATTTCAAAACAGCAGCTCCCGGCCGCAACCTCTTCTTTCTTTCCTCCCGGCAGACGGATTTCCGCCGAACAGTTGGCAGGGACAGTAATCTCATAGCGATATCCCTGCAGTCTCCTCTCCCATTTTACGACAACCATACCATAAACGCTGCGGTATTTCGCACAGGCATAAGTGAAGCTGCCGCCCGGCCTGGGCGCAATGGTAAAATGGTTCTCCCCTGAAACCTGAATGCCGCACATGGTTCCAAAGAGCCATTCCACACAGGCTCCCTTGGAATAATGGTTCAGCGAGGCGATCCCTCCCTGGGCGCTGGTCCCCTCCCAGGATTCCCAGACGGTGGTTGCCCCCGACTTCGGCATGAACAGCCATCCCGGCATCTCCTCATTTTCCAGAAGCCGATACGCGGATTCTATGTCGATTTCTGTCAGCACATCCAGTATCAGCGGCGTGGACAGAAAGCCCGTACCCAGCCGCCATCCGTAACGCTCCAGTGCCTTCAGCAGCCTTTCCTTTGCGTAAGCCCTCTGCTCCTCGTCCAGCAGCCCCAGAGCCAAGGGCCGCACCAGCATGGCCTGCCTGTCCGTATCCAGACCAAATCCCGGCAATTTGCGCAGCCCCCTGTAGGCTTCCCGACATCCATCAGCGTAAAGACGGTACTGTTTTTCGTCCTCCGTCTTTCCCATCTCCCCCGCAATCTCCGCCATACAGTCCATCACATAAGCCGTGTAAGCGGTGCTGACCTCCGGGTGAGGCAGCACCATATCCTTCCAGTCATTGGGGTACACATCCGCCGGCTCCGCCCACTCCCCGTAGGACTGGCCGCAGTTGACCAGATATTTTGCCGCCCTGCCCTTTAACCGGACAGGCTTTGCCAGAGGCGTCCATTTCCCGCACCGCCCCATCATAAACTCCGCATATCGGCGCATACCGGGATAGTAACGCTCCAGAATCCTTCTGTCCCCGTACTGCTTCCACAGGCGGTAGGGCATCAACACCCCGGCATCCGCCCAGCCTACGGAGCCGTTCATAGGAGCCATGTAAAAATCCACCCCGCCCTCCGGCGCGATCTGCGGCAGGCAGCCATCCTTCCGTTGCCAGTCATATACATCCCGGAGATATTTGTCTGCAAAGGGCAGATAATCAAAAAGGTAACTTGCCGTCCGGCAGAAGATCTGAGCGTCCCCTGTCCAGCCATGCCGCTCTCTGGTAGGACAGTCTGTGGGAATGTCCAGGGAATTGTTCCTGGCGGACCACAGGGTACAGTCCACAAAACGGTTCAAAAGCTCATTGGATGAGGTAAAGAAGCCCGTCTGCTCCATATCGGAGTACACCGCAATAGCGGTAAAGTCCTCCGGACGGAAAGCCGCATCCGTATCCACCAGCACATACCGGAACCCAAACACCGCAAAGGCAGTCTTATAATCGTTCCTGCCTGCCTTGCAGATATACTCTACCTGCTGCAGCGGCGTGGTTTTCTTCTTGTTTGCACACTGAATGTTCTTCTGGGTAAACTCCCCATCCCCGTCCAGCATCTCCCCAAACCGCAGGGACACCCGCTGTCCTTCTTCCGCCTGCAGGAAAAAGAAAACATATCCCGCAATGTTCTGCCCGAAATCCAGCACCGTTTTCCCGGCGGGGGTTGTGACCACCGTGGGATGGAAATGCTCATGCTCTGTAACCGGGACATTGTTGGATGCGGAGGGCAGTACCCCGTGGGAAGTAAGCTTTGCTTTCCCCTGATAAGAAGGCTGCATCCGGGCGTCATATACCTCCCCGTCTTTGTTGTCCGCAAAGCGGACAGGACCGTCATTGCTCCAGTCCCAGCTTTCATCGGAACAGATGAACTGCACGCTGCCGTCCGCCAGAGTGAGTTCAAGCTGCGCCAGAAGCTTCGTCTCCCTTCCGTAGGCGTTGCGAATGCCCCATGCCCCCACGCTGCCCCGATACCAGCCGTCCGCCAGCCAAAGAGTCAATACATTTTCCCCTTCCTTCACCAGCGCAGTCACATCATAGGTCTGATACTGGATACGCCTGCGGTAGTCTGTATGTCCGGGGGCAAGGATGAAATCCCCTGCCCTTTCTCCGTTTAATCTCGCCTCATAAATACCGCAGGCCGTGGCGTAGAGACGGGCCTTCACCACCTTTGCCACGGTAAATGCTTTCCGGAAACAGTCCACAGGATACCGCTTTCTTTTATTGACCTGATAATTTCCAGTGATCCACTTCGCTTTCCAGTCGCTCTCTTTTAACAGCCCCAGCTCAAAAACGCTTTCACTCCACTCCCCCGGACAGTCTTTTTCATCCCATAGGCATATCTGCCAGCAGACTGCGCTGCGGCTTTGCAGAGGTATCCCATCACAAACAGCCTGCATAGAGCCGCTGACCACCTTCCCGGTATCCCACAGTACGCTGCCGTCCTCTCTCGCCACGATCCGATAAGCCGTCTGGCTGACGCCTCCCTCACAGTTCCACATCAGCCGGGGCTTTATAATGTCAATGCCCATAGGTTCCTTCAAATATTCCGTCCGCAATCTGATTGCCTTCATCTGCTCTCCTCCAACATTTTCCCTTCTCAGATAAATAACCACTTCAAAATGCCGTCCCTATAGCAAGAAACCAACATCTATCTGATTCCCCTGTCCTGAATCTCCGCCTGCTTCCTCCCGATGTCCTTCTCCACATTCAGGAAGATCAGCAGCACCGCAAGGATAACGCCCGTGAATACCTCAAGCCCCACGAAGCCGAAGGTGATGACCCTCTGCACCGCCTCGCTCTGCACAGCCACAAGGTTCCCCGCTTCATCCACATAAGGAGCCACATACCCGCTCTTTGCCAACAGTCCGTTGAAAATACCGGTACAGATTCCGCCCATGGCCACAGCAATAATATTGTACACCGACATGGCGATCCCGTCGCAGCGGAACCGCTTCTTCCACTCCAGATGGTCCAGCACATCTGCAAACAGCGCCATGAACACATAGGCACAGGGAAGCCCGCCGATATTTTTGATAAACTGTCCGGCTAACATCAGGACCATATTCCGGGGGAACATCCAGCACACCGCCCCGCCGATGGCATAAAGGATAAAACCCGCCAGCGTCACATTCCGCTTGCCGAACTTTTTCGCCAGAGGCCATACCGCAAAGATGCCGATCCCCATAGGGATGCCGCCAATCACGGAAATCAGGGTCTGGGTCATCCCGTCGTTATAGGTCCCCAGAACATAATTGCAGAAATAGACCAGACTGATATTTTTGATATTGGAGCCGCAGGTGTAGATCAGAAAATAGACGTAAATGATCAGCATATATTTATCCGTGAAAATTGCCTTCAGCTGCTCTACAAAGGGCACGGACTCGTCCCCTTTCTCCTGTGCCTGAAGCGTCACACGCTCCTTGGTAAAATAATATTCCAGCAGCGTCAACGGCAGAGCCAGAACCGCCAGAACACTCATCAAAGCGATCCATTTCCCCTGATCCACGCCGATGGCAGGCATGATGACCATGGGGAATATCAGCGCCACCAGAATCCCGCTCATCATAATGGTGGCAATCTGGTTAAACACCGACAGACCGCCCCGCTGCTCGCTGTTGCGGGTGGAGAGGGGAACCATCAGGTTGTGGCTCATGTTAAAAATCGTGTAGGCAAAGGAATAAAAGAGATTATAGGACACTATCACCCAGATCACCTGAACCGTCTCCGATGCATTGGGCACCGCAAAGAGCAGTATCCCCGTCACCGCAAGCAGCGGCGCGGAAAGCAGGAGCCAGGGCCTTGCCTTGCCCTCCTTCGTATGGGTGCGGTCAATGATATAGCCCATCACCACGTTGGTAATAGCATCCAGCACCTTAGACACAATGGGGAACACCACCAGGAACGCCCCGCCCCAGACCCCGGTCAGCTTCAGGACATCCGTATAATAAACATTCAGATATGTTGCCAGCACTGCGTTCAGCAGCAGTGCTCCGGCGGGCCCCAGCAGATAGCCCAGCCACTTTTCCTTTCCCGTCACATCCCCGGATGAAATCCGGCTGGAAAACCGTTTCCCGTCCAACAATTTGCTCTTTCCCATCCTTTCGCTCATTTCCATCCCTCCCGAATTTTATTCTATCCTTTGTTTATTGCCATCCGCAGTTCCTTCCACCCTCGTTTTCTGACAATGCATCCTGATACCATTTATTATACAGATATCTTCTCTATATTTCTTGCATATCTGTATGGTATCTGTTATATTTGTAATGTATTCAGAAAGAAATGCCCGCCGACGCAGGATAAGGGAGTATCGCTATGAAAAACATTGATTTGCATTATGTCTGCACAACAGTCGGAAACCTGGCCGGGATCCCGGTACGGCTTTTCCGGGGCGGGGAATTATCCCTGTACCATTCCATCATCCACCTCCCCAAAGACCCCATGCTGCTCTACCGGGAGCAGATTTTTGCAGTCACTTCCCATGTGGGATATTTTGTGACGCCGCATTTCTATTATTATGGCATTGTCAATTCAGGAAAAAATAAAATCATCATCGGTCCCACACGCCAGATCGTCTCCGGCAGGCAGGAGCTGCATGAGCTTGCTTTCCTGCTTGATATTCCAAAAGCCGAGACAGAGGATTTTATAAACGGTATGTCCGGTATCGTCAAAATGCCCCTTGACAGCATCATCCAGATCCTGTGCGTACTGAACCATATCCTGAACGGGGAAAGGCTGGGACTGGAAGATATTTCTATTTACGATACGGAACCAGATATCAGGAAAGAACTGGCTTCACACAGCATGAAACAATATTCTGCCAGGGAATACAGCAGCCCTTTCTCCCAGCAGATATCACATAACTCCCTTTCCATAGAGCAGGCTGTCACCAATATCATCCGCACCGGCGATACTGCCACACTGAAAAGCTGGATCGCCACTGCCCCTGCGGTGCGGGCAGGCATCATGGCGGCAGACCAGCTCCGCCAGGCTAAGAATACCTTTGTGGTCACGGCCACCCTGGCCTCCCGTGCGGCAATCCGGGGCGGCATGAATCCGGAGGATGCCCTCTCCCTCAGCGACGCCTTTATCCGGAAATGTGAGCTGCTAAGCGATATGAAACGCATCAACACCCTGCAATATCATATGATCCTGGAGTATACGGAAGCTGTGGAACGTATCCGCCGCAGCGCCCATGATTCCCCCCTGGCAATGCAGGCGGCGAATTATATCCGCAGTCATCTGTCTGAGACAGTGACCGTAGAGGCAATCGCAAAACACCTGTATCTCAGCCGGCCTTACCTTTCGGCAAGGTTCAAGGCGGAAACAGGGATTTCCCTGACAGATTTCATCCTGCGGGAAAAAATAGAAGAGGCAAAACGCCTTCTTGAGGTTTCAGACAAATCCTTTACAAATATCAGCGATTACCTTGGTTTTTCATCACAAAGCCATTTTTCAAGGGTATTCAAGAAATATAGCGGGTACACGCCGAAAGAATACCGGAATAACAGAACAGCGCTTGCCTCATCAGAAAACGCTTTGCATGAAAATACCTTAGATGTATCATAAAACCAAAAATAAGTTGTCAGAAAGGATTCGTGCAAGCAAGCCGTGAAAACGGTCTATCTGTGGAATATTTTTGTCCCTGTCCGGTCATAATACAGAAAAAAGGAGATTCAGCCATGAAATATATTTGCGACGTATGCGGATGGGAATATGATGAAGAAGCAGGGTATTCCGAGGGCGGAATCGCCCCCGGAACCCCTTGGGAAAACGTACCGGAAAATTTTTTATGCCCTCTCTGCAGTGTGGGCAAGGAGCTTTTTTCCCCGGAGGCACAAAGTCAACACAATTGACTAACTGCCTTGCTTTCCGTCAAAAAAGCTACCAGATGAACAACTCCTTCTCATTCAGCTTCATCAGGGCCTCAAGGAAATAATAATCGCCATAAATAATGGAGAATTCGTGTACCTCTTCATGGTATGCAGCCGTACATTTCTCCAGCAGATCATCCTCTCCCTCGTTCCAGTTTACACTGTGCTCCGCCAGGGCATGGAGCAGCTTCAGAGCTGCATTCAGGTAAATACTCCCCTGCCGCCCCTCTCTGAGCTTCGACAGCTCGATCAGGCCGCAGGCTGCTATGGCTGCCGCTGTGGAGTCCTGCCAGGACACCTCCGGCGGCTGTCTGAAATCCACGGGTATCAGCCCGTCCTCCGGTATATTGGCAATAAAATAGTTGGCGATTCTCTCCGCCGTATCCAGATATGATTCTTTTTTTGTATGCAGGAAGCTTAAGGTAAAGCCGTACAGCCCCCATGCCTGCCCTCTGGTCCAGGAGGAACCTGTTCCATAGCCCTGACCGCCGTAGCTCTTTACCATTTCTCCCGTCTCCAGGTCAAACTCCACAATATGGTTGACAGAGCCGTCCCCCCGGACAAAAGCCTTCGCCGCCGTGTCCGCGTGGCTCATGGCAATCTGCCGGAATCTGGGGTCAGTGGTCTCCTCCGAAGCCCAATACAGCAGAGGCAGATTCATCATGCAGTCGATGATCGCCCAGCCCCTGTGGTCGTCCTCTCCCCACTCGTTCCAGGCCCTGATAAAACAGCCCTTATTGTTATATCTTCCCGCAAGGTTGCCCGCCGCCAGAAGTCCCCTGTTTCTGGACGCTGCATTTCCCGTCACCCGGTAATCCGCCACGGCGGTGGGAAGCCATTTGAAACCGTTATCATGATCCAGCTTGCCGTAATCCATCAGGCAGGCGTCCAGCTTTCTCTCGTTGTCCTCTGCGATCCGGCGGTATTTTTCCTCACCGGTCAGGGTGTACATCTGCCACATCATGCCGCCCCAGAAGCCGTTTGTCCACCAGCCGATGTCGCCGCTCCTGTCGTCATGCACACCCGCCGACGTGGTATAAGGTATCTTGTCCGCCGATCTTTCGCTGACCTTTGCCAGCTTACGCTCCACCCTCGCCAGTGTTTCTTCCGCCCATTTTTTCTGATTTTCTTCCATGTTCAACTCAACCTCCATTCTTCTATGCTGCTCCTTTTGACAGGCTTTCCGCCTGAAATATCTCTTTGTCTGCTATCCTGCCAGGGTCAACCTTTCACAAACTTCCAGTCATGCCTGCACAAAGAGGTGTGTTATACACCCTCTTTATAGAATCAAAAGGCTGATTCTATTGTCAAGAACAATCAATAAACCGCCGCAAGGCCGGAAGAATCCGCCTGCGGATTCTTCCCGGAATGATTAGATATTCTTAGGTCAGGTCCTTTCTGACCTTAGAATATCTTCATTCCGTTCACACTTCTATGGGCGTGGGATCTTCCTCCACCACCCAGGGCAGTCCGTATTGATTCAGCGCTTCCATAAAGGGATCCGGATCAAACTCTTCCACATTGAATACCCCCGGCCTTTTCCAGACGCCGTTCATGACCAGCATTGCCCCGATCATGGCGGGAACCCCCGTAGTGTAGGAAATTGCCTGAGAACCCAGTTCTTTGTAACATTCCTGATGATCGCAGACATTATAAATATAAACAGACTTCTCCTTGCCGTCCTTCACTCCTTTAAAAATACAGCCGATGTTGGTCTTGCCCACGGTGCGGGGCCCCAGGGATGCAGGGTCGGGAAGCAGCGCCTTCAGAAATTGGATGGGCACGATCTCACGCCCCTCGTACATCACAGGGTCTGTGCGCAGCATCCCCACATTTTCCAGACATTTCATGTGTGTCAGATAGCTCTGTCCGAAGGTCATAAAGAAACGGATCCGCTTAATGCCGGGAATATTCTGCGCCAGGGATTCGATTTCCTCATGGTGCAGCAGGTACATATCCTTTTTCCCCACCTGGGCAAAATCGTACTCCCGCTTGATCTCCATGGGCTTTGTCTCCACCCAATGGCCGTCCTCCCAGTAGGAGCCGTTGGCGGAAACCTCTCTGAGATTGATCTCCGGGTTAAAGTTGGTGGCAAAGGGATAGCCGTGGTCTCCCCCGTTGCAGTCCATGATGTCAATATAGTGGATCTCGTCAAAATAATGCTTCAGGGCATAGGCGGAAAACACACCGGTGACGCCAGGGTCAAAGCCGCTGCCCAGCAGTCCCGTGATACCCGCCTTCTCAAAGCGCTCCTTATATGCCCACTGCCAGGAATAGTCAAAATAGGCCGTAAAGCCCTTTTCCCTGCAGCGCTTTTCATAGACCGCCCGCCATTCGGGATCCTCCGTATCCTCCGCCTCGTAATTTGCCGTGTCGATATAGTCCACGCCGCAGGCCAGGCAAGCGTCCATGATAGTCAGATCCTGGTAGGGCAGGGCCAGATTCAGCACTGCCTTCGGCTGTTCTCTTTTGATCAAAGCCGTCAGATCCTCCACGTCGTCCGCGTCCACCTTTGCCGTGGTAATGACAGGAGCCTGCTTTCCGGTCCTCTTACAAGCTTCCTCAATTTTTGCCTTCAGCGCGTCGCACTTGGCCACCGTGCGGCTGGCAATGCAGATTTCCGAAAACACATCCGCCTTCCCCGCACACTTCTGGATTGCCACGGAAGCCACGCCTCCGCAGCCGATGATCATGATCTTAGACATCTTTTTCTCCTCTCTTTCCGTCATTCCTCTTCCCCTTATAAAAGACCCATTTTTTCTTTCAGCCGCAGGATCCGCAGCACACTCTCGTTCAGCCTTTCCTCCGAGATCGCCCCTGTCTCCACCGCATTGATCAGGGCGTTCGCAGCCGCCTCCAGATCCTGCGGGCACAGCAGGATATCCACTCCCGCCTGTATCGCCAGCACCGCCGCCTGGCCGCTGTCGTAATAATCCGTCACCGCTTTCATTTGCAGGGAATCCGTTATCACCACTCCCTCAAATCCCATCTCTTCCCTGAGAAGCTCCGTCACGATCCGATAGGAGAAGAGAGCCGGAACATCCTCTATATCCGAGACGGTCAGATGCCCTATCATGACCATATCCGCCCCCGCGTCTATCCCCGCCTGGAAAGGAAGCAGTTCTCCGCTTCGCAGCTGATCAAGGGTCTTTGTCACATAGGCAGCGCCTGTATGGGAATCCGCCGCAGTATCCCCATGACCGGGGAAATGCTTCAGGGTACAGGCCACTCCCCCTGCGTGAAAGCCCTCCACCGCAAACGCCACCAGGGTGGCGGCCTGGTCAAAATCGTCGCTGTACGCCCGATCCCCGATCACCTTATTTTCGGGGTTGGACCATACGTCCGCCACCGGCGCAAGATCTGTATTGAAACCGCAGCTTGCCAGGTCCGCTGCAATGGTCTTTGCATTTTCCGCCGCCTTCTCCGGACCCTGGTCCCGATAGCTCATCATGCTGTCTATATAAGTGGTCCCCACCGTACTCATCAGGCGGTTCACCCGGCCTCCCTCCTCGTCACAGGTGAGGATCAGAG
The DNA here is from genome assembly GCA_023663285.1 of Bacillota bacterium. Lineage (GTDB taxonomy): Bacteria > Bacillota > Clostridia > Lachnospirales > Lachnospiraceae > Acetatifactor. Next base: position 4,072 of record JAMPHT010000021.1, on the reverse strand, counting down.
GAATCCTGGAATATGTCTGTACCTTGGTCAGCATCTCTGTCACCTGTGCTCTGCTCACCATGTTGGTCTTATCGTAGATAAAGCCCCCCACGGGGTAATCTGCAAGCGCCTGGCGGGTTCGATCTCCTGCTTTCGTCACAGGTGACACGCCTGTCACCGCAGAGGGAAACACCATAAAAAGCTGATAAACCTTTTCTCTGATACTCATATTTGCCAGCAAAGCCTCCGGCGAAGCTTTCGATCCTTCGTCAGACCCGCCTCCCGGTCTTGAGGAATCTTCCGGCTCCGCCGAGCTTCCCGGTGTCAAAGATTCCTGTCCGGATTCAGAAGAATCTGCCGTATCTCCGGACCCTTCCTCCGCTTCCGGCTCCGTATCAGGGGTCTGGTCTGATCCTGTCGGCGCTTCATTTTCCGGTCCCGATGATCCGGGACCTGTCTGCGAAGATCCCCAGTCAGTGCCTGACACGCGTGTCATATCTTCAGCCGGTAAGGTTTCACTGCTCTGTTCCTCTGTGGACTTCTGACCTGTAAAATGGATCACAGCAAAGACCACCGCCAGAAAAAGGGCGCACGTCATCACTACTAACGCCGCAGTCTCCGCAATTTTTCCGGAATTCCTTTTCAAGCTTTCCTACCCATGCCTTTCTTTTTCAGCAGCAGCTTTTTCTACGCTGCTTTTTTAAGTTCCTGCGCCGGCGGCTCTGTCACCGCACCTCCACTCTCCGCAACAATTTTTCCACATAAGCAGGGAGACAAAACGCGCCCTCATGGAGCCTTGGTGTGTAATATCGGGTATCCAGCTCCCTGTTCAGCCAGCGCTCCCTGTCCAGATCATGTACCGGATGGTATTTCTTGGAAGCAAAGCCAAACAGCCAATGCCCGGAAGGGTAGGTTGGAATGTGAGCCTGATAGACCCGGCTGATGGGAAAGGTTTCCACAATGCGCTTATGCGCCCGCATACAGGCCGTGGCGTCCGCCTCATAAAAGGGGCTCTCATGCTGATTTACCATGATGCCGTCCTCCTTCAGCGCCTTGTAGCAGTTTCCGTAAAACTCTTTGGTAAACAGACCCTCTCCCGGTCCGAAAGGGTCCGTGGAATCCACAATGATCAGGTCGTATTCATCCTCTTTCCCGCGGACAAATCTCAGCCCGTCCTCATAGTGGATATGCACCCTCTCCTCGTCCAGCCTGCAGGCGGTCCTGGGAAGGAACTCCCTGCACACCTGGATCACCTGCTGGTCAATTTCCACCAGGTCTATGTGCCGGATCTCAGGATACTTTACAAGCTCTCTGACTGCGCCGCCGTCCCCCGCTCCGATGACAAGCACCCTTTTTACATCCGGATGGACCGCCATGGGCACATGGACGATCATCTCATGATAGATAAACTCGTCCTTCTCCGTCAGCATGATATAGCCGTCCAGCACAAGAAACCGCCCGAATTCCGGCGATTCAAACACGTCGATCCTCTGAAAATCACTTTCTCCGCTATAAAGCTGCCTGTCCACCCGGATGGAGAGCTTTACATCCGGCGTGTGGGGCTCCGAAAACCACAACTCCATATACTGTCACCTCTTTTTTATGCTGTGAACAAAATCTCTTTCAGCACATTCAGCCGCTCAATGGCCGCATCCTCCGGCCCTGTCATGGAACAGCCCTTCTCCTTGGCATATGCGATATACTCCAGGATTTCCGCCGTTATCTCCTCGCCGGGAGCCAGAATGGGGATGCCCGGCGGATAGCACATGACAAACTCGCTGCAGATGCGTCCTTTTGTCTCCATCAGCGGCAGAGCTTCCTTCTCCGCGTAAAAGGCGCTCTGGGGAGATACCGCCACCTTTGGATCGATATATTCCTGAGTATACATATCCGAATCATCTTTTGCATATTTCCGCCTGATCTCCGCCAGGGCGCCAATCAGCCGCTCCATATCCCGCTCCCTGTCGCCGATGGAAATATAGGCAAGCACATTTGCAATATCCCCAAGCTCCATCTGGATATCGTACTCATCCCGCAGGATATCATAGACCTCGATTCCCGCCAGGCCGATGCCCAGAGTGTTGACGGTCAGCTTTGTCCTGTCAAAGTCAAAGATACTGTCCCCATTGATCAGCTCCGCGGTATAAGCATAGTATCCGCCGATGCAGTTGATCTCCTGTCTCCCGTACTCAGCCAGCGCCGTCACCTTGCGAAACTCCTCTTTTCCCCGAAGCGCCAGATTCCGCCTGGAAATATCCAGGCTTGCCAGCAGCAGATAGGATGCGCTGGTGGTCTGAGTCAGGTTGATGACCTGTCGCACATAGCCGGGATTCATTCCCGCCCCGGTGAGCAGGAAAGAGCTCTGGGTCAGGCTTCCGCCGGACTTGTGCATACTGACTGCAGCCATGTCCGCTCCTGCCTCCATAGCCGACAGAGGCATATCCTCCCCAAAATAAAAATGGGTTCCGTGAGCCTCGTCAACCAGTACCTTCATGCCGTTTGCATGGGCAAGCCTGACAATGCTCCGCAAATCGGAGCAGATACCGTAATAGGTGGGATTGTTCACCAGCACTGCCACAGCGTCCGGATTTTCCCGGATAGTCTTTTCCACCTGGGAAACCTTCATCCCCAAAGCGATCCCCAGCTTTCTGTCCATGTCCGGATTCACATAGATGGGAATAGCGCCTCCCAGAACCAGCGCATTGATAACGCTTCTGTGTACGTTTCTGGGCAGGATGATCTTGTCCCCTTTCTTGCAGACGCTCAATACCATGCTCTGCACCGAGGAAGTGGTTCCACCCACCATGAGAAAGGCATAGGCGGCTCCAAATGCTTCCGCCGCCATTTCCTCCGCCTCCCGGATGACCGACACGGGATGGCAGAGATTATCCAGGGCCTTCATGGAATTCACATCGATCCCCACGCACTGCTGCCCCAACAGCTCCACCAGCTCCGGATTTCCCCTGCCCCGTTTATGCCCCGGCACGTCAAAGGGTACGACCCTGTTTTTCCTAAACTCCTCCAACGCCTCATAAACAGGGGCCCTGGCCTGATCAAAACGACCCATCCGGCGTCTCCTTTCCGAAATTCCTACCTGCTAATATACATTTCTCCCACTGAATATCTCGATCATCTCTTTCCGCAGATTATCCATGATCTCCAGCCGGATCTTTGGCGGCAGCTCATAGACGTCACTGTTGAACAGATACTCCTGCAGGTCGATTTCCTTTATCAGCATCTTTGTGTGAAAAATATTTGCGTCGTACACATTGATATCCACCGCGTCATACCTGCGCAGAATGGATTGATCAATATAGTCCTGGATCGACGTTATCCTGTGGTCGATAAACAGCTTATGACCGCCCATATCCCTGGTAAATCCTCTGACCCGGTAATCCATGGTGATAATGTCCGAGTCAAAGGAACCGATCAGGTAATCCAGGGTAGACAGGGGCGTGATCTCCCCGCAGGTAGCCACGTCAATATCCACCCGGAAGGTGGCCAGGCAGGTCTCCGGATGATATTCCGGATAGGTATGCACCGTAATATGGCTCTTGTCCAGATGCGCCACCGTGGTGTCTCCCAAAGGCACCATGCTCTTCTCCGCCACCAGGATCGTCACAGAACTGCCCTGGGGCTCATAGTCCTGACTGGAAATATTTAACACCCTGGCGCCTATCATATCCGTCACGTTGGTAAGGATCTTGGTCAGACGCTCGGAATTATACTGTTTGTCAATGTAGGCAATGTAATCCTTCTGCTCCCGCTGGGTCTTGGCGTAGCATACGTCATAAATGTTGAAGCTGAGAGATTTTGTCAGATTATTGAAACCATACAGGGAAATCTTGTCGCTCATTTTTTCTCCTCTCCTGTGGAAAGCCGTTACAAAAAGGCAAGTGATGCCTCTCATCACTTGCCTTGAAGATCTGTCTCTTTACGCCATGCCGCCTCTCTGGCACACTGTACGCTTTATCAGCGGAAAGCTTCAAAACCGGCTGACAGGCTTCCCCGCCCCTCCGGTATAACAACAACGTATGGACAGATATGTGGTTTTTAGAGTCTATATAGCAAATATTTTACTTTTACTACTCTT
>JAMPHT010000020.1 GCA_023663285.1 Bacillota bacterium | reverse complement strand
AAGTAGTCACCGCTTCAAATTCCTTAAACTGCCCCAAACCCTTAATGGCAAGAATATCAGGCGAATCCAGTTTTTGAGGCTCCCTTGTGGCCAGGCTTACATCTTCATAACTGCTTAACCTGCCTTTGGCAGCAATTCCCTCTCCCATCGAAAAATCCAATACCTTCCAAGGAGAGCCTTTCTGCCCTCTCCTGAAACGCAGAACTTCCTTTTTTACAACTGCTTTCCCCATATCATCTAAACCAATAGAAATCTCATATGTGATCAGCGGTTCATCATCAGATGGACGGAACTTGATCACAAATTCAATATCTCCGGCCTGCTCCCGCGATATGACCTCCTTATAGCCGCCTCTTTTTACCAGTGCGGTACGCACATTGCTGTTTAAACAGTCGTGAAGAAAACCAAAAATATCAAAAAAAGTGGGTTTCCCTGTTCCGTTCTTTCCTAAGAACACGGCTAAATTGGGAATATCCCTGACTTCAACATCCTTGAATACCTTATAATTGTGTATTTTCAGCGACTCGATTTTCATATTCGGTATTCCTCTCCTTCAAGGCTGAAAGCTTTGCTAACATTGGCAGGAACTAGTATGATGATACCATATTTTTACATGGAACTCAATGAAAAAGCAAACAAAATCACCTTTGTTATATATTTGCCCACAAACCGCCCGGACAGCATCGGACAATCGCTCCTCATTGCTGCAGCATATTTTCAATAAAAATCCCATATCCCTTAGAGGCGTCCTGCACCAGCACGTGGGTCACCGCGCCGATGAGCTTTCCGTTCTGGATAATAGGGCTGCCGCTCATACCCTGGATGATGCCGCCTGTGATTTCCAGAAGCTCCCGGTCTGTGACCTTCAGCTCAATGCCCCGGTTCACATTGTCATGGTCCAGATGTATTTCCGTGATCTCCACATCATAATACTCCGGCTCTCCGTTCACGGTACAGAGTATCTGGGCGGGGCCTTTCCGGATCTCCTGCTTCAGCCCGATGGGCAGCGGCGCATTTACCCCCAGAGACAATGCTTTCGCGTTACAGGTGCCGAAAATTCCCTGGATACTGTTCTCCGTAATATTTCCCAGGATATGTTCGTCGGTATAGATGATCATACCGGTCATCTCGCCCGGATTGCCTGATTCTCCCTTTTTGATCTCTATGATATTGGTCTCATAGAGCGTGCCGCCTCCCATATGCATGAGGGTGCTGGTATCCACGTCATTGATGCCGTGCCCCAGGGCTCCGAAGTTTCCCTGACTGTCAATGTAGGTCAGGGTTCCCACGCCCTGGGCATCGTCCCTGACCCAGACTCCGATCTTGTACTTTCCGGCTTCATCCCGCTCCGGCTTTATCTGCACATCCATGGTCTCCCCATCCCGCTCCACCGTCAGTATCACCGGATCTCCGCCGCAGTTCTCCACCATTTGGGTCAGTTCATCCTTCTCCTCTATCTCCTGTCCGTTTACCCTGCGGATGTAGTCGCCGGATTTTACAATATTTTTCCCAGGGGAGCACTTAAGGCCGTTTTCTCCCTGAAACTCTCCTGTTCCCACTACCAGCACTCCGTCGGTTTTCACATAAATACCGATGGGCGCCCCCACCGGTATCAGAGTCTGGTCCTCGATCACCTGAATGTCCACCTGCTTGATCGGCAGGAACCCGAAAAGCTTTACCTGCATCTGACAGGAGGCTTCCGAATTCATCTTCATGGTGACTGTTTTGCTCAGATCGATATTCACGGCTCCCGCCGGGATGTTGCTGCTGCCCTGATCGCTTACGCTGACGATCTCCGCCCTGGCAGGGATCCCCAGCAAAAAGGAGTCCTCCTCGCCCGCCCGGATATTGATAACAGATGGAATACTGCTTTCTATACGATAATAAGCGGCTCCCGTAAGCGCTGTACAGCTGATCGCCAGCATTGCAATCAGGCATGCCCGGTATATTTTCAGCCGCCGGACTCTTCTTTTCCAGCTTTCCAGCACTACCACCATATTCTTTCCGGCCTGTTCCTGAATTCTCTTATTTTCATCGCTGCTTCGTCTCATACCCCATACGCTCCTGAAAATCTGTCTGACGATATCCGATCCGCAGACACCCGGCTCCTGTCTGCAGTTATCCTCACTCCCATCAAAAAAAGACCCTCGCAGGAGTCTTTTTTCTTCTGTCATACATAGTATGTGACATTTTTCAGCTTTCATTCAAAAATTTCATTTTCATCTTATCTGACTGTGCAGACTTTGCAGGGACTGTATCTCCCCGTTTCCGCTTTGTTTGACGCAGAGGATCCCCTCCGCTGTTGCCTTGGCGGCGGCGATGGTGGTCATATAGGGAATCTTGCCCTTGATGGCCGCCTTGCGCAGATAGCTGTCGTCATGGACGCTGTCGGCACCTACAGGGGAGTTGACGATCAGATCTACTTTTCCGTTGGTGATCATGTCCAGCACATTGGGCCGTCCCTCATAGAGCTTTTTTACCGGCTCCGCCGGGATTTCCGCTTCCTGTATCAGCTTACAGGTATTTCCTGTGGCAAGGATGTGGAAGCCCGCCTCATGGAACAGCTTCGCCACTTCCACTACCTCCGCCTTGTCCTTGCGGTTGACGCTGATAAGTACCGTGCCCTCCAGGGGAAGCCTGGTCTGCGTAGCTTCCTGGGCCTTGAAGAATGCCTCGCCCACGGTGGAAGCCAGTCCCAGCACCTCGCCGGTGGAACGCATCTCAGGTCCCAGGATAGGGTCCACCTCCGGGAACATATTAAAGGGAAATACGGATTCCTTCACGCCGTAGTAAGGAATCTCCTGCTCCTTTAACGTGGGAACGGGAGAGGGCCTGCCTGTAATGTCCGCCGTAATAATATCCGTAGCCAGGGGCACCATGCGGATATTGCACACCTTGGATACCAGGGGCACCGTGCGGGAAGCTCTTGGATTTGCTTCCAGCACATATACCTTATCGTTTTCAATGGCGTACTGCATATTCATCAGACCCTTTACGTGCATTTCCTCTGCGATCCTGCGGGTGTAATCCTTGATGACCGCCACATTCTTATCGGAAATATGCCTGGAAGGAATGATGCAGGCCGAATCGCCGGAATGCACGCCGGCAAGCTCAATATGCTCCATCACCGCGGGCACGAAAGCGTTTGTCCCGTCGCTGATGGCGTCCGCCTCGCACTCCATGGCATGGTTCAGGAAACGGTCGATCAGTATGGGCCTGTCCGGCGTCACCCCTACCGCCGCCTGCATATAGTCCACAAGGTTTTCGTCATCATACACTACCTCCATACCTCTGCCGCCCAGCACATAGGAGGGCCGCACCATCACAGGGTATCCGATCCTGTGGGCAGCTGCAAGAGCTTCCTCCACAGTGGAAGCCATACCCGATTCCGGCATGGGGATCTTAAGCTTCTCCATCATCGCCCGGAACAGATCCCGGTCCTCCGCAAGATCTATCACAGAAGGGGCCGTGCCCAGGATGCGCACACCGTTTTTCTCCAGCTCCGCCGCCAGGTTTAAGGGGGTCTGTCCGCCAAACTGGGCGATCACACCCACCGGCTTTTCTTTTTTATAGATACTCAGCACATCCTCCAGGGTCAAGGGCTCAAAATAAAGCTTATCGGAGGTGTCATAGTCCGTGGAGACCGTCTCCGGGTTACAGTTTACAATAATGGTCTCAAATCCCAGCTTTTTTAAGGCCAGAGAAGCGTGTACACAGCAATAATCAAACTCGATCCCCTGACCGATACGATTGGGGCCGCCCCCCAGGATCATCACCTTGGGCCTGCTGTCGTTCACAGGGTTTTTATCGGCTGCATTGTAGGTGGAGAAATAATAGGCGCTGTCTAAGGTGCCGCTGACGTGTACGCCCTCCCATGCTTCCTCCAGCCCCAGAGCTATACGGCGGTTCCTGATCTCCTCCTCCGGCACCTTAAGCAGCAGGCTCAAGTATTTGTCAGAGAAGCCGTCCTTTTTAGCGCTGATCAGCTTCTCGTCTGCAGGCAGGCCGCCTCTTAAGGATAACAGCTCTTCTTCCTCCTCCACCAGTTCTTTCATCTGCCTGATAAAATATTCCTTCACATGGGTGATCTCATGGATCTGCTCCACAGAAGCCCCTTTGCGCAGCGCTTCATACATAATAAAATGTCTTTCGCTGGAGGGCATTGCCAGCATTTGAAGCAGCTGCTCCTTTGTCCTGTTCATCAGCTTTTCGATCTGCCCCAGGCCGTAGCGTCCGGTTTCCAGACTGCGGATCGCCTTCTGGAAAGCCTCCTTATAATTCTTTCCGATGCTCATGACCTCGCCCACAGCCCGCATCTGGGTTCCCAGCCTGTCCTCCACGCCCTTGAACTTTTCAAAGGCCCAGCGGGCAAACTTGATCACCACATAATCCCCGTCCGGCACATACTTGTCCAGAGTCCCATATTTGCCGCAGGGAATATCCTTCAGGTTCAGGCCCGCCGCCAGCATGGAGCTCACCAGGGCGATGGGGAAACCGGTGGCCTTGGAGGCAAGGGCGGAGGAACGAGAGGTACGGGGATTGATCTCAATGACGATCACCCTGTCGCTCACCGGATCATGGGCAAACTGCACATTGGTTCCGCCGATGACCTGCACGGACTCCACAATGCGGTAAGCGTATGTCTGGAGCCTTTCCTGCAGATCCTTTGAAATAGTCAGCATGGGGGCGGCGCAGAAGGAATCCCCCGTATGTACTCCCATGGGGTCGATATTTTCAATAAAGCACACCGTGATCAGGCTGCCTGATGCGTCCCTGACCACCTCAAGCTCCAACTCTTCCCAGCCCAGGATGGATTCTTCCACCAGCACCTGGCCCACCAGGCTGGCCTGCAGCCCTCTGGCACAGACGGTTTTCAGCTCTTCCCTGTTGTAGACCAGCCCGCCTCCGGCGCCGCCCATGGTATAGGCCGGGCGCAGCACCACAGGATAGCCCAGCTCGTCCGCAATCTTCAGGGCTTCCTCCACGCTGTAAGCCACCTCGCTGCGAGCCATCTCGATGCCAAGCTCCTTCATGGTCTTTTTAAACTCTATTCTGTCCTCGCCCCGCTCAATGGCGTCCACCTGGACGCCGATGACCTTCACATCATATTTTTCCAGAATACCGGCTCCCGCCAGCTCGGCGCACAGGTTCAAGCCCGACTGCCCGCCTAAGTTGGGCAGCAGCGCGTCCGGCCGTTCCTTTGCGATGATCTGCTCCAGACGCTCTTTATTCAACGGCTCGATATAGGTGACGTCCGCCGTCTCCGGGTCCGTCATAATGGTGGCCGGATTGGAGTTCACCAGCACGATCTCATATCCCAGCTTTTTTAATGCCTTGCACGCCTGGGTGCCGGAATAGTCAAATTCACAGGCCTGTCCGATGATAATGGGCCCCGATCCTATGATAAGTACCTTGTGAATATCTGTTCTCTGTGTCATTTTGAACCTCCTGCCTGATTATAAAAACACAAGAAATGCTTGCTGCTCAAATTTTCCCTGTAGGGAATTATAACATAAAATAGACCGGGCGAAAAGGACCGCGTGTAAAGATTGGTATATATTTTTATTTACATCCTGTATTTTTACACATATAATCAAAGCAGACTGTTTCGTCAACGGGAGATGGACAAAAATGAATACCGAATCAAAAAGCATACTGAAAAAATCCGCCGGCGATTTATTTACGGCATGGCTTGCCGTCTGCCTGGGTTCAGGTATGGGTATTATTTATCTGGAGTGCATAAGACTTCTGGCGGACTTCTGTCTGACCAGAAATATGGGCGGAATATGGGGCATATTTGCAGTATTTTCAGTGAGCCTGATACTATCGGCTCTGCTTCTCTGCCTTCAAAACAGTAAATCCTTGAGGATCAGGCAGAAGCTGATAGGATCGCTGGAGCAAAAAGGCATGGACGTCTGGCTTGGTCAAAATTATAAAAACGATGAAAATGCCGAAAAAATGTTACCTGTTATCCGAAATGATATTTTTACATATTCTGAGCAGCTTTCAGGCTTTCTGCTAAAGGTGGCAGGAACTGCTGTTTCCGTCGTATTGACAAGTATCTACGTAATTGTGATCGAGCCCTGGCTTTTTGCCCTGACCCTTTTTTTGTCCCTGGCGGCAATCTCAATAAGCGCCTGCAAGAGCAGGAAGCTGCCGGAACAGAATGAAAAGCTTTATTATCATATGGGGGCCATCTATAACCACAATGCGGAGCTTGTGCGAAACCGTGAGGCCGCCTGTGCCCTCAACGGCGAAAGGGTCATTGAACCTTATCAAAAAGAGATCGGGGACTATAAAACCGATCAGACAAAAATCTTAAGCACAATGACAGTGCAAAGAATCTTAGGCTCGGCAAACACGATTTTGAACACCTGCGTTACACTGATCATCGGGGGATACGGGATCTCCAAGGGCAGTATTGAGATCAGCGATTTGATCGCGCTTCTGGCGGCCCTGGGATTTTTGACCAATACCCTGTATCAAATTCCCGCCTGTATTTCAGATTATCAGCAGCTTAAGGGCATGGACGGCAGGATAAACGCTTTGCTGACCCCGCAGGCTGGAATCTCCGACGGATTTGAGGATATTGCAAAAATCACCTCGCTCTCTGCGCAAAATGTAAGCTTTGCCTACGAAAATGGAAATAATCTCTTTGAAAACATAAATTTCGACTTAAAGTCCGGTGAGTGTTTGATTTTAAACGGCGCGTCAGGCTGCGGTAAATCCACTCTGCTGAAAATTTTCGCGGATATTTTAAAGGGTTATAAGGGAAATATCATCTGTTGCGGTAAAAACCTGAAAAATATCAGGGAAAACTCCTTTTGGGACAGGATCTTATATTTAAGCCAGGAGCCTCAGCTTATCTCCGGCACAGTGAAGGAAAATATCACATTGTTTAAGGCTGCGGATGAAGAGAAGCTTGATCACGCATTGGAGCAGACCGGATTAAAGGACCTTATCCCCAAATTCCAAAGGGGGCTGGACACCCCTGTCTCCATGCTGGAGCTATCTTCGGGAGAACAGCAGAGGATCTGTCTTGCCAGAGCTTTTTACGGAGATCATGACCTGATCATTTCCGATGAAAGCTTCTCCGCCATAGACCCGGACTCGCGCAGGGAGATATTCGGAAAGCTCCTTGCGCAGCTTAAGGAGAGCTCCCAGATACTTATCATGTCCTCACATATGGATTTTGAGCATGATTCCCAGGAAAGTGTAAAAATCCTAAATATGGGAGAAAAATAAATGAAAATGTTAAACAGGCTGAGATCCACATCCCTTATCCTAAAAAAATATAAGCTGAAATTTGCGGCTCTGCTGATGCTGTTTTCTCTTGTTTCCTTCGGGCTGCCCTTAGCTTCGCCCTTTATGATACAATATATCATCGGCAGAATAGAAAACGGCATGAGTGTAACGCCCCTGATGATCCTTTCATTGATCCTGGCTGCTTTTTTCCTGCTTATCCTGGATTACATAGTGAATGTATACGGAAATGTCATGTGCGCAAACCTTATTTACAGGGGCTCGGCGGATCTGTATAAGGATCTGTTTGCGCTGCCCTACGGTGAAAGGGAAGCAAAATATGATGAGGAAGAGCTGCTCCAGAGAATGACTGCCTTCACGGATTCCGCCCTCTCATTATGGGTCATGATCATCCGGCTTGTGATCAGTGTGATCGTAACAGGCGTTCTGTTGATCTTATCGGTAAAGGTCCATTATACGGTTTCCTTCTTTATCCTGGCCCATATCGGCGTCACGGTTTTTGCGGGCAAAAAAGTGAATGACATATCCGAAAAATACGCCTCCCGGCTCCAGGACCTTGAAGCCGAAAAAAATAAAAATGTTGAAGAGCTTATGTATAAAGCAGATTTTATCAATATGAACAGCCTGCAGGGCATCATAAAGGACCGCTTTGAGCAAACCAGAAGGGATATTTTCCGTGTTCAGACAGAGCAGCTTAAAAAGAATAATTTTTATATCTCCCTGCAAAAAGTAATAAGCGAACTGGTAAGCGGATTGATTTATCCTGTTTTAGGATTTTTGCCCGGCAGTGTAAAAATTTCGGGCGGAAATCTGGCTTCCGTTAAAAGTATTATTGAAGAATCGGGCAAGCAGACTCAGGATATTCAGCAGATGGCGGCATATATCCCATACAATACCGTGCCGATCGACAATGGCGGGGAGCTTTTCGCCTTAAGAAGAGAGGAACGACCTCACAATTATGACAATAGCTGCGCCCTGGTGATCAACGGACTGTGTTTTGAAGCAGAGGGCAGAAAAATTCTGTCGGATGTAAACTTATGTGTAAAAGAGGGGGAGCATATTGCGATCCTGGGTGAAAACGGCAGCGGAAAATCCACACTGCTCCGCTGTATCATGGGTATGTATGCACCAACCTCCGGCAGTATAACACTATTTGGGAAGTCCCCGGCAGATGATGCGGAATATTTCAGGGAAAACCATATTTTCTCCTATATGCCCGCCGCTTCCCAGCTTTATGAGGCTGCCATTGATGATAATATCTCAATGGGCAGCTTTGATGAAATGAGCCCGGAAAACCATCCATCCTTAAGCTTCCTGAAAGACGCCACCGGGGTCTCTGATTTTTCAAACCGTGAAATTTCTTCCGTATCCCAGCTTTCGGGAGGGGAGCAACAGAGGGTCAATGCCGCCAGAGCCTTTTCTAACGGCAATGCCAAAATGATTCTTCTTGACGAGCCTACCGCGTCCCTGGACGGGGAACACGCCGAAAAGCTAATGAACTTTATAAGAAGCAGTAAGGCTACCGTTATTTACACGACGCACCGCGAGGAAGAAACGGCATTTGCCGACAGGGTCATCCGGATGTGCGGCGGAAAAGAATTTTCTATGTGATTGTCTTTTCATAGTCCTGTAGTTCATGATACATCCCTTCAACAATCACCTTGTCAACTTTCACTCTGTATACCAACAGGTACCTATGCTTCTTTAAACGAATTTTGTGGAACCCCAACTGCCTTAACCGTTCACTTCTACAGTACCCCAAATAATCAGCCTGTTCCGATAAAGTATCTATCGTGTCATCAAAATCCTGCATCAAATCATTGGCAGCCTGCGGATTCTCTAACTTATAATAAATATACTCCAAAAACTTATCATACTGCATACTTGCCAGTTCTGACAGTTCTACCTTATACGACATATTTCTCCCTCATTTTCTGAGAAACGACACTGGCCGGAATAGTCGCATCCATATCACTTTTCTCCATCGATGCTGTCAACTGTTCCACGATCGCAGCTTCCGTAAGTAGTTCTGTTATGGGATTCCCCGCATCACGGAACATAATATACTGAATATAACTCTGAACCTCTTTTAACCTTTCTTCCGGCATAGCTTCCAGCATGGAAACTGTATATTCTAATGTACTCATAAGCACCTCCGCGGCAATTTCAGCCTTAACTCTCTTACTAATTATAATATGCAATACCTTAAAATACAATCGGCTATTTTCTTCAGTTTTCTAAAATGCAAAAAAGATCAACTCCATTGACCGCTTCTCCGGATATTTGGTTTTCCATACAGTTTTACACAATGCATGATCAATTTCATTTTTTCAATATATGCCATATGTCATTCCCTTGAAAACCGCATTTTCGATATAAGCTTTCCGGCTTGAACGGATTGTTTATCTGACCGGAAACAGTGGCAAATTGCGCCTTTTTGGCAATACGGTTCAAAAGCTCTGTAACAACATAGCTTCCCAGGCCAAGCCCTCTGTATGTTGGAGAGACCTGGATCCATTCCAATATTCCCTCGCCTATCTGGTCATCTAATTCCGCAATTCCTGTCGCAGCGATTTTTTTGCTTTTGCACTCACAAACAGCAATCCACAGTGCTGGCGAATATACTCTGCGCTGAAAATATGATTTTATCTCTGCCTCGGTCATTGATACCCCAACATAACACTCACTGATATGTGCGGCATATTCGGCCGGAGCAGCCTCGCACAACCGAAAACCGTCCGGCAGGATTGCAGCGGGCAGCCTTTGCAAATCATGGTACAGTCGAAAATATGGCTCATCTGTATAATCCGTGAAACGCTCGCCACAAAAATGACGATCGTGTTGAATCAACATATTTTCCGGCACATCCATTTTGACCGCCTTCCAATAAGGCAGCGACGACTCTCCGCAGGGGTTACTTAAGTACTGCTGCTTTGTCATATTGAGAGTCCTTCTTTCTTTTTGTAAGCTTATCAATGATCTCTTTCCTGTAAAAAACGATTTCCGCAAATATACTGAGGCAAAAATCCAATATAAAATCAAGCATGAACTAATCCTCCATCGCCAGAAGCTCATCCATCTGTTTCGTTGCAATCATAACGCGGCTCTTTTCCGTACCAAAAACCATACTGTTTATTGTACTTACATTCTATGCTGCTATTATTCACAAGTCAACAAAACTTATGTCTTGAGTGTATTATATCATATCAAACTTAAAAATATTTGGCACAACATCAGAGCCGAAGGTTTTCACAGCCATTCGATACATAGCCTTTGCATGGATCCTGTCATGCCAAATAAATCGTCTAAGCACTTTCCTTAGCGACCATTCTTCATCATAGCTTCCAAGACAGACCACGTTTTTCAGGAAATCCGGCTGGCTTTCCAAAACTGCAAATCCACGCTCTCTGCATTCCACGATATCTCCCTCATGATCCGCAGCAACCCCGATTTCGCCGAAGTAATAATCGTTGACATTCTTCGTGTGCTCATACATTTCAGATGCTGTACGGGGAATCTGTCCATAAAAAGTTGCCCTGGCCGGAATACAGCTTTTATCTTTGTCCGGAATTGCCTGATACAATACAAAAAAATCATGGGCTGATTTCAAGGCAAGTGATTTCAGATCTGCATACTCAGACGCACTCAATTCTTTTCTTTCTTCGTCAAAGAGGACGTCGGAATCAGCGTCAGAAATGGTTAGCTCGGAACACTTTTCCTGAACGATCTCAGTTTCAAAGAAGTCTGATGTCAAATCACCCTTCCACAGCAGATAAGATTTTATTTCAGAAGGCATTTTCTGAATTGCCAGATCTTTGGAGGCTCCTCTTGTAAAAGCTCCAATAAAATTATCCGCATACAAAATGCTGTCGTCTCCGTTATGTTCCCATACACATCTTATTTTCATATACGAAGTCCTCCCCTGCAAATCCCGTTTTATCTTTACATGATTTCTTTTGCAGCTTTATGTTCCTCAGCCCGTGACCGCATCTCTCTTGCATTGGACATTGCCGCTTCTGACAGTTCATCACCGCCAAGCAATCTTGCAAGCTCTTCTATTCCCTCTTCTTCCTTAAGGGCGCGAATATCCGTAATGGTATTGTCCTGTGTGCTGCTCTTCTCTATACAGAAATGCCTGTCCGCCATAGCCGCTATCTGGGGCAGATGGGTGATGCAGATGACCTGATGGGTATGAGCCAGGGTGTCAAGCTGCTCCGACACCTTCCATGCCGTCCTGCCGCTGATTCCCGCGTCTATCTCATCAAAGATCAACGTGTCAACATCATCTCTTTCCGCCAGCACCGTCTTGATGGCCAGCATGACCCTGGACAGCTCGCCGCCGCTGGCTACCTGGCTCAAGGACTTTAAGGGTTCTCCCGGATTGGTGGAGATCATAAACTCCACGTCATCCCAGCCTTTGGCAGTGACCGCCTGTTCCGGGCGGATCGCGATCTCAAATTCCACCGTCAGGAAATTCAACTGAACCAGGGCATCCTGCAGCTGCTGCTGTAATACCAGCCCGTTCTTCCGCCGGATCTTAGTGAGCCTTCCGCAGGCCGCGTCCAGCTCTTTTTCCGCCGCTGAAAGCTCTTGTTCCAGCTTTGCCACATAAGCGTCGTAGTCCTCCAGCTTTTCCAGCAGCTTTTGCCTGCTCTGGCCGTAGCCTATGACATCGCCTATGGTTTTCCCGTATTTCCCCTTCAAATGATTCAGCAGGTTCAGCCGCTCCTCCGTAACTGCAAAATCCTCTTCGTCAAATTCGCAGTCAGCCATATATTCCGCCACATCCCGATTATAATCCGCAAGAAGGCTGTCGATCTCCGACAACTGCTCCGCCAACTCCTCCAGACGCTTATCAAAATGAGAAATACTCCGCAGCGTCCGCAGTGCCCGTCCCAGAGCGCTGCCAGCGCCTTCCTCACTGTCATTTCCCGTTATCCGGCAGCTCTCAGACAGGCCTTCCATGATCCGCTTGCTGTTTACCATAAGGCGGTATCGCTGTTCCAGCTCCTCATCTTCCCCCTCCTTAAGCCCTGCCTCCTCGATTTCCCGACATTCAAACTCAGCCAGCGCCCGCTCCTTTAGCTTTGTTTCCTCATCCATGGATTCTTCCGCAAGCGCTTTTTTCAACTCCCTGCATCTGCCATAGGCTTCCGCCACAGCCTCCGCCGCTTCGATATATTCTCCGCCGCAGTAAGAGTCCAGGATCTCCATGTGCTTGCGCTTGTTCAGCAGGGACTGGTGCTCATGCTGGCCGTGAATGTCGATCAGTACTTCCGCCAGCTCCTTCACCTGCTTTGCAGTCACAGTCTCCCCATTGATCCTGCAGACGCTTTTTCCTACCTGCATTTTCCGGCTGATGATGACCGTGCCGTCCTCCGACGCCTCCAGCTCCATCCGGGCAAGCTTTTCCCTCACCCTTTCGCTGTCTCCTTCAAACATCAGCTCCACCAGTGCGCTGTCCGCGCCCTGCCGCAGCATTTCCTTGTCAAATTTTCCTCCCAGCGCCAGATTGATGCTGCCGATAAGCAGGGACTTTCCTGCGCCTGTCTCACCGGTCAGTATGTTCAGACCCCTGCCGAATTCCACCTCTGTCTCCCGGATCAGCGCCAGATTTTTCACGTGTAAGCTTTGTAGCATATTTTGTCTGTATTTTCCTCCTGTATTTATTGTGTTTACTGTATTTCCCGTATTTCTCCAAGAGCCATTTCCCAATATCGGTCCGGAACATTATACCAGTCACATTCCCCCTGTTCCTGTTCGCATAGGGTCATTGCCCTTGCCAAAACCGTTCCAGGGGATATCTCCCCCGTAAGTATCAAATGCTTCGTTATCCGGGTCCAGCAGGGCGCTGCCTTCTCCAGACCGGATTCCTGCATTTCCTGCATGATTCTTTCTTTGTCATAGTCCAGGCTGATAAATTCCGGCGTCCATTCCTGCCCCTCCTGATGCAGGACCATAAACTGCGCTTTCCCGCCGCTGTGCAGAGCCGCGCCGACGGAACCGGGATTGAACACCGTCCTGCCGCCATACTCTATTGTTCCCTGCAGATGGGTATGGCCGCAAAGGATATACTTACAGGCACATTCCTCCATGCGCTGGCGCGTTTGATCATTGCCGGGAAGCATCTTTTCATTGTTTCTTTCCGGAGAACCGTGACAGGCCAATATTGCAGAACTGTTTTCAAAGCATATCTTATGAGCGGCCGGAAGGCTTTGAAAAAAATCAATGTCTCTTTCCCGCAGATTCTCATAGCAGTATTGCATGGCGCCCACAGTCTGATTTCCGTATTTCCACCGGCAGTCCGCGTCATTCCTGCGGCTTATCCAGTAATCTTCCTTATTTCCCCTGATGAAAAAGCAGGTGTATTTTTCTTGCAGGGCATACAGCATTTCCATTGTTTTCTGCGGATACGGAAATTCCCCCAGATAATCGCCCAGAAAGATAAAGGTGTGGATACGGCGGGGCAGAATATAGTGCAGGCACTCTTCAAATGCCGCATGATTACCATGAATATCAGAGAAAACTACTATACTTAAAGCCATTTTTCCTCCAGCATCGCAGAATCCTAACCCATTATCTGAAAGTCTTACTCAAACTGTCTGCATTTTTCTTCCAACAGGAGAAAATCATTACATCTCTTTGCCAGTGCTGTTGTGTTGCCTCTATGTATCTTGTGCTTATAAACCTCTGCCGCGTTATTCCTTATCTTGTCCTGCAATTTCCTTATAATACGATATTCTACCATCAAAAGCTTTCTATACTGTGGATCTTTCACTTTAGGTATATCTACATAAGTATATGCGCCGTCAGGTACCGGAAACATATTGTTGATATTTATTACGGCATAATTCCCTATTTTAATAAAATCCAATCCATTTTTCATTCTCTCATGCTTTGCTTTAAAAGAAGATAATGGGGCAAAATACTTCATATTGTTTACAGTTAAAACAATACCTATATACTTTCTCTCATTACCCTGCTGTGGTTGCTTATTATGAAATAAGTGCGGCGCATAGGGAATCAAATAATCAATATATTTGGAATTGACCTCATATAACTCTACTGCCAATCATATATCCTCCTAAGGTAAAAATGGGGCGGAAATCCGCCCCACTGTTAAACTCGCACTTTGAGTGGCGAAACACTCACTTATAACTGTCTCGCTTATGGGTTGAGATATACCCGCTTATAACTGTCTCCGTTAAAGGTCGAGATATACCTGCTGTTAAGCCAAAGGCATTAACCTGTTTATAGTATACTCAAACAACAAAAAAATAGCAACATCTTTTGAAAAATATTATAAATCTATATTAATTTTTTTTCACACCAGCCCCCGCACCTTTTCCATCAGCCGCCTGGTCTCCTCCGCGGTGCGCACCGCCACGAAAATCGTGTCGTCCCCTGCGATACAGCCCACCACCTCGGCAAACTGCAGGGCGTCCAGGGCTGCGGCTACCGCCATTGCCATCCCCGAAACCGTCTTGATGACCAGAATATTCTGGGCCCTGTCCATAGAGACAAAGCCATCCTTCAGCACACGGATGTACTTGTCCCCCACAGGCCCGTCTCCCTGCTCCAGAATAACATATTTCTGTCCGGCTCCGCCTGCAGAAACCTTAGAAAGCTTCATCTCCCGTATATCCCTGGAAACGGTTGCCTGGGTCACCGCAAACCCTGCCTCCCGCAGTCTCCCGGCCAGCTCCTCCTGAGTTTCCACGTCATATTTTTGAATGATTTCCGCTATTTTTTCATGCCGAAGCTTTTTCATATCCATACTTGTTCCTTCTCACCATGTCGTCTCCGCCCTCACCGGAAGAATCCGTCCGCGGATTCTTCCATTGCCGGAAAGGTTCGCATTAGAACTTCCCTCTGCCTCTACCCGGACATTTTCCCATGCAGCACCTCCAGGAAGCTGACCCTGTTCAGCCTTAGGAATTCCGTTATCTTCTCCGACTGATTGATCCGTATCCTCTCGCCGGTGCAAAGCGAGATCCCATGACCGCCGTCAAAGCTTGCCTCCACAGTCTGCACAGTACCGTCGCTGTTCTTCGGGATCTCTATCTCTATCACGTCCTCCGGGGACAGGATGATGCTTCTCTGATTCAGCGTGTGTGGACAGATAGGGGTCAGCATGATCAGCCTTGCCCCCGGCTCCACCAGCGGTCCTCCTGCAGACAGATTGTAGCCTGTGGAACCTGTGGGCGTTGTGACGATCATTCCGTCCGCGCAGTAATCGTTTAGAAACTGGCCGTTGACGTATATATTGAACCGGATGATCTGCAGCGAGCCCTTTCGGGAAATGACAATATCATTCAGGGCCCAGCCTTCCTCCGTCCTGTCCTCTTCCAGAAATGCCCTGCCATACAGCATCATGCGGCTCTCCCGCTCATAATCCCCCTGGATCAGGCGATCCAGCGCTTCCTCCAGGTTATCCGGCTCGATCTCTGTCATATACCCAAGGGTCCCCAGGTTCACGCCGATGATGGGGATATTCAGCTCTCTGGTCTCCCTGGCAGCCCTAAGCACCGTCCCGTCGCCTCCCAGGACGATCATACAGTCCGCCGCCTCCTTCCAGTCCACGCCCTCCGTATTCAGGGAGACCCGCCTGCCCTTGGTCTCCAGATAGCTGCGGATCCGCTCCGTAACTATCATATTTTTATCCTTATGCCTGTTGGTATAAATCAAAAAATGCTTCATAACACTCCAATCCGGTGGGAATTTTCCACCGTCTCCCGGATGACCGTCTGCCATTCCCCTCTTCCGGACAAACCGCTCCCGGTCCTTATTATCTCCTGCAGCGCCGCCTCCGCCTCCTGCTCCGTGAGCATACGGATCTTCTCCTCCGGCTCTCTCTCCTTCTTCAAATGCAGAAGGTACTCAATATTTCCCTCCGGTCCCCTGATGGGAGAATATTCCAGATGCAGTACCTGAAATCCGATGCTGTCCGCATGGTCCACTATTTTTCCAATGACCTCTCTGTGTATCTCCGGTTCCCTGACTACGCCGTTCTTCCCCACCTTCTCCCTGCCGGCCTCGAACTGCGGCTTGATCAGACACACCATCTCGCCCCCCGGCTTTAACAGATTCCGGGCCGGGATCAGTATCTTGGTCAGGGAGATAAAGGATACATCCACGCTGGCGAAATCCAGTTCCTCCCCTATGTCGTCTTTGACCATATATCGGAAATTGGTCTGTTCCATGCAGACCACCCTCACATCATTTCTCAGCTTCCAGGCAAGCTGCCCGTGTCCCACATCCACCGCATACACCTTTGCCGCTCCGTTTTGCAGCATACAGTCGGTAAAGCCGCCTGTGGACGCCCCTATGTCCATACAGACCTTATTCTCCAAAAAGAGGTTCCATACCTCCATGGCTTTCTCCAGCTTTAAGCCGCCCCGGCTTACATATTTCAAAGCCTGTCCTCTGACCTCCAGCTGTACTTTGCTCTCGTCAAAGGCAGTCCCTGCCTTATCCTCCTTCTGGCCGTTGACATAGACATTTCCAGACATAATGATTGCTTTTGCCTTTTCCCTGGAATCCGCATAGCCCTGATTCACCAAAATAACGTCCAGCCGCTCCTTCATACTTTATACCCCTGGTGTACTGTTTAACATCCGGCAGATGCGCTCCACAATGCTGTCCCCGTCTATACCAACCTCCTGCTTTAATGCTTCCACATTGCCGTGCTCTACATAGGCGTCCGGAATACTGATATTCAGGCACGGATTGCGAAGTCCGTTCCGGTTCATGCAGTCCAGCACCTTCTCCCCGTAGCCGCCGCTTGCCACATTCTCTTCCAGAGTAACGATCAGCATATGATCCTTGCAGGCTTCTTTCACTGCCGCTTCATCAATGGGCTTTACAAAACGGGCATTCACAAGGCTGACCCCATAGCCCTTACCTTTAAGCTGCTCCCTCACATTCTCCGCCGTCTTTACCATGCTGCCCACGGCAAACAGGGCGATCTCCCACTCCCGGTATATCCATTCCGCCCGTCCCAGCTCAATGGGGGCGCGGTATTCCTTCAACCCGTCGTAGGCGCTTCCCCTGGGATAGCGCACCGCTATGGGCGCATCATAGGAAACGGCAAATTTCATCATATCCGAAAGCTCCCATTTATTCTTGGGGGCGCAGACGCACATATTAGGAATGCCCGAAAGATATGTAAAATCAAAAATGCCCTGGTGGGTCTCGCCGTCACTTCCCACAAGCCCCGCCCTGTCTATGGCAAATATCACCGGCAGATTCTGAATGCATACATCATGAAGGATCTGGTCATAGGCCCGCTGCAGGAAAGAAGAGTACACCGCCACAATGGGTTTTAATCCCCCTGCCGCCAGGCCGGCTGCAAAGGTCACCGCGTGCTCCTCCGCGATCCCCACGTCAAAGAATCGGTCCGGGTACATATTCCGAAACCGCTTTAAGCCTGTGCCGTCCGGCATGGCCGCAGTGATTGCCACGATCCTTTCATCCCGCTGCCCCAGCTTACACATGACAGTGGAGAATATGTCCGTATAGTTTGCCACGGTCCTGGGTTTGGCAGGCAGCCCCGTGGCAATGTCAAAGGGCTCCGCTCCGTGGAATCTGGCCGGATGGCGCTCCGCAGGCCCATAGCCCTTGCCTTTCTGGGTCAGGGCATGGATCAGTACCGGTCCCTTTACACGCCTTGCCTCTCCGATGACTCGTATCAGACCCTCAATGTCATGTCCGTCCACCGGGCCAAGATAGGTAACTCCCATATCTTCAAAAAGCATTCCCGGTATCACCAGCTGCTTGAAGCTGCTTTTCGCCCTGCGGATCGTCCTGATGGTACTGTTCCCCCGCCTGGTCCCCTTCAATGCCTGGTAGATCCCGGCCTTCAGGTCCAGATACCCTGTGGCCGTGCGGATATTGTTCAGATATTTTGACACGCCCCCCACATTTTCCGAAATAGACATATTGTTGTCATTTAAGATAATGATAAAATTCGTCTCCAGCTTTGCCGCATTGTTCAGCGCCTCATATGCCATGCCCCCGGTCAGGGAACCGTCGCCGATGACAGAGACAATGGTATTGCTTTCTCCCCGTATATCCCGCGCCCTCACCAGACCAAGCCCCGCGGAAATAGAGGTGGAGCTGTGTCCTGTGTTGAACACATCGCAGCTGCTTTCTTTTGTTTTCGGAAAACCGCTCATCCCATGAAACTGGCGGAGTGATTCAAACCCATCCTTTCTGCCCGTCAGTATCTTGTGAGTGTAGGATTGATGCCCCACATCCCAGATGATTTTATCTTCCGGCAGATTCAGCGCCAGGTGAAGCGCCATGGTCAGCTCCACCGCCCCCAGATTGGAGCCCAGATGTCCCCCGGTAACGCTGATCTTCTCAATCAGGAACTCCCTGATCTCCTGGGCAAGCTGTTCCCAGTCTTTCCGGTCTATCTGCTTTATATCATTTGCTTTCTCTATTGTTTCCAAAAACATTTTTTTGCCTTTCCGTAACGGATCATCCTACTTTGTGCGGTGGATCAACTCCAAAACCAGCTGCTTTAAGAAGCTGTGGCTGCCCCCAAACCCCTCCAGTATCCTGACCGCCTCATCCGACAGCGCTGCCACATCCCTTTTTGCCTGCTCCATACCTTTAAGCGTCACATAGGTCTGTTTCCCATTCTGCGCGTCGCTTCCCACCGGCTTGCCCAGCTCTGCGCTGTTCCCCACTACATCCAGTATATCATCCTGGATCTGAAAAGCAATTCCCACATTGTATCCGCACTTTTCCAGAGCAGCTATCTGCTCCTGTCCCGCTCCTGCCAGAATGGCTCCCATGGTCATGGACGCCTGTATCAGCGCGGCAGTCTTATGCTCGTGGATAAACAGAAGCGTCTCCTCCGTTATGTCCTCAGTCTGCCCTTCCGCTTCAATATCCGCCGTCTGGCCGCCTATCATGCCGTAGATCCCCGCTTTCCGTCCAAGCACAGACAAGGCTGCCGCCGCCCTGGTCAAATATTCCCCCGCAGGACAGCCGGACGTGACCGATTCCCTTGTGCAGCCGCAGAGATCGAATGCGCCCACGGCTGTCTCAAAGGCGTAATTCAAAAGTCCGTCTCCCGCCAGTATTCCCACGGTCTCCCCGTACACCGCCCAGGTGGTCTTTCTGCCCCGGCGGTACTGGTCATTGTCCATGGCAGGGAGATCGTCATGCACCAGGGAATAGGTATGGATCAGCTCCACCGCCGCCAGAAAGGGCTCCACAAAGGCTTTATCCTCCTTACTGCCTCCGCAGAGCAAAAAGGTCTCCCACAGCAGCATGGGACGAAGGCGTTTGCCCCCTGCCCTGACACTGTAATTCATTGCCTGGATCACCGTCTTTTGCAGCCCTTCCTCCGGGGGAAGATATCGCTCCAGGATCTCGTTCATTTCCCCTGTCTTTTGTTCCAGCAAAGCCCTGAATTCACTGCTCTCCATCTTCAAACGCCTCCAGTTTTCCTTCCTCCGTAAGCTTCAGCACCTGCTTTTCCACCCGGTCTATCTGATCATTGCAGACCTTGAGAAGCTTCATGCCGTCGCTGTATGCTTGAAAAGCGTCCTCCAGAGAAATATCTTCGCCCTCCAGCTTCTCCATGATTTCCTCCAGCCTGTCAAAATTCTCCTCCAGACTGATTTCCCTCTTTCTCTCCGCCATGATATCCCCTCCTGTCTTACTGCGCCTCATAAAAGCATACTGTATGCACGCAAGCTTCAAAGCTTCCGTCCTTCACCCGTACCGTCACCGACTGCCCGATCTCCACCTGCTTCACGGACCGTATATTCCTGCCCTCCCGGTCTGATACATAGGAATAGCCGCTGCTCAGCTTTTCTAAGGGTGACAGCCCCTTCATACGCTGAATATGCAGCTCCAGCTCGTGCCGCTTTATCTGCAGCAGCCGCTCTATTCTGTACTGCAGCTGCTCTTCCATACTCAGCAGGCGCATCTTCCTTTCCCGGATGCGCCCTGCGGGACTGACCGCTTTCAGCCGAAGTTCCGCCTGCCTTGCCGCCATACGGCTCTCCTGCAGCTTCCGCTGCATGGACCGCACCAGTTCATTTCTGTATGCCGCAAGCTCTCCCAGCACCTCCCGGACGTCCGCCACAGCCAGCTCCGCCGCCGCAGAGGGCGTGGGGGCACGCAGGTCGGAAACAAAGTCAATGATGGTAGTGTCCGTCTCATGTCCCACAGCCGAAATAATGGGAACGGAGCAGTCAAACACCGCCTGAGCCACCTCCCGCTCATTAAATGCCCATAGATCCTCAATGGAGCCGCCGCCTCTGCCTACGATCATCACATCCACTCCCAGCCGCTCCAGCGTCCGTATCCCCCGCACCACGCTTGCAGCCGCCGCTTCTCCCTGGACAATGGCAGGGTACAAAATGATCTGCACATAAGGGTTACGCCTGCGGGTGATTTGAATAATGTCCCTGACAGCCGCCCCCGTGTCCGCCGTCACCACTCCCAGGGTCCGTATGTATTTCGGAATGGGCTGCTTATATTCCGGAGCAAACATACCGGATTCTTCCAGTTCCCGCTTCAGCCGCTCAAATTTTTCATGCAGCAGCCCGCTGCCGTCCAGCAGGATCTGTTTCGCATACAGCTGATATTTGCCGTCCCTTGCATACACATCCACGGCGCCGCCAACCACTACCTGCTGCCCTTCCTCCAGACGAAAAGAAAGACCCGCGCGGCTTCCTGCAAACATGACACAGTTCACCACTCCGCCAGGGTCCTTTAACGTAAAATAAATATGTCCGGATGCATGATATTTGCAATTGCTGACCTCCCCTTTCACGAAAAGGCTCTGCAGCAGGTAATCCTGCGTGAACATATTTTTGATATATGAATTCAGTTGTTCTACCGTATAAACACTGCGAATCTCAATCACCCAGCTTCAATATTTTTGCCAGAATCGCATTCACAAAACCACCGGCGCTCTCCTGGCCGTACTTTTTCGCAAGCTCCACCGCCTCGTCAATGGCAACTCTGGGCGGAATATCATCATCAAAACGCATCTCAAACACTGCCAGCCGCAGAATGGCAAGCTCCACTCTGCCCATACGGGTGGTATTCCAACCCTCCGTATTGTCGTCTATCAGCTTATCTATCTCAGGGATTCTCTCACGAACCAGATTACATCTGGCTTCAATGTAATCGGAGTCCTTTTGTGATTTGACCGCCTCGTTGTCCTCCAGAAACAGCTTCATCTGCCTGGGCATATCCTCCGGTGTGTGGAACTCCACCTGAAATAACAGCATGAATACCTGTTCTCTCTGCTCATGTCGTCCCATTGTGTCTTTTCCCATTGCGTCTTTTCCCTTTATTTTACTTTTACACCGGCGATCCGGATGTTGACGTCGGTACAGGTAAGCCCTGTCATATTCTCGATGGCAGCCTTCACCTTGGACTGCACCTTCTGACAGGTGGCGGGAATATTATAGCCGTACTCAACGGTCACTGCCAGCCAGACCACCACGCTGTCGTTCAGGACCTCCACCTTGACTCCTTTAGTCAATTTCTTCATACCCACCCTGCTCATCAGCTCGTTGGTAATGTTGCCCGCCATGGCGCAGACGCCCTCGACCTCCGTAGTCGCAAGTGACGCGATCATTGCTACCACATCGTCCGCGATCTGCACCACTCCCACATTTTCCTCATCCTTCAGTACCACTGCCTTTTTCTCTATGTCTTTTTCCATCCCTGCTCCTCCATTCAATATTAGAAACATTAAATATTATAACACAACCTTTACTCATTTGTCACCCAAAATGTCAAGGACATCTGATCATCGTTTCTGGCATAGGCAACCGCGGCATTTGTTGCGTCCAGATAGCGAAATATCTCATGGTTGTCCACCAGCTCCGTCAACACCTGGTCATAACACTCCCTGTCCGCACACTTCACGGTGATATCATCCCGTTCCAGTTCCCTTGCCCTGTCAAAAAGCGCCTGCATCTGTTCCCTGTCATAGGAGGTAAACAGCGCTCCTTCTCTCAAATAGTAATTGGCGTCCGTAGCGGCACACTGAGGCATGGGTACATTCTCTCCCAGAGTGTGGGTTTTTAAAAGCTCCTCCGTAGTCACATTCAGGTAATCATAGTTGATCTCCGGCATATTGATATCCTCCGCCGGTTCCCCGTCCTGCCTGCTGTAGGAGGCGTCTCCCCAGGTGGCGTCCACATAATAATACTCTCCGTCCACCCTGACCAGATTCCAGGCATGTCCCTCCTGCCGGGTCTCCACGGTTCCCAGCACAAGCGTACACTCCACTCCCAGTCGGTTCAGCAGATACTGGACAGCTTTGGCATATCCCTGACACACAGATCTATGGTTCACAAATACGGAATAAATATTCTGGTTGTCGGGCGCAGACGGGTCATAGTCCGTCTGCCGGATAATAGTGTCATACACATATTTGACCTTTGCGTACTGGTCAGCGCCCTCCTCCACACCGGCCAGAATATCCGCGACCGCAGCCTCTATCTCGTCCCGTCTGCTCTCTGCGGTCTCCCGGTCAATACTGTAAGTCCCTGAAAATACAATAGAAGTTATTCTGTCCCCCCTGGTATACCGGGTATAAGAATAACCCTCCACATAAAAAAGTTCGGGATGATCGTTCAGAACACACTGAAAGATCCTGTCGATGTCCTCCTCGTCACAGCCCGCCTCCAGCGCCGCGCTGTCCAGCCGGACGTTCTCGCCGAAATTCCCCATAGCCTGTTTCATATCCTGATACCAGGCCATCTCCTCCCGGCTCAGATACTGTGCAGCATATTCAAACGCGCCCTCATACAGAAAGCCTCCCTGCAGCTTGGCGCTTTCCTGCCCCTCCGGTATGGCTTCTTCCTTTGCTTCCTCCTTCTGTACCTCTTCCTGCAGATCCGCTTCCTGTCCCGTTTCCGCGCCGCCTGAAGAAGCCCCGTCATCCTCCCTGTCCTGCTCCTCCCCGGCACTTGCCCGCTTCTGCGCGATCCCCGGCCCCGTCATGGAAAAATCCCTGGGTATTTCCTTTAAGAGGCTGCTGTTGCCGCAGCCTCCCAGTATCAATAAAAACAGAAGTAAAAAAACGAAAATTTTTTTCATACCATGTTTCCGGTGCATTAGTTTCTGGAGAACTCTGCCAGTACCAGACCCTTGTTGCGCTCCAGCGTCATGCCCACGCTCCAGGCATTCACAAACAGCAGCAGCGGATTTCCTTTCATATCCTTTACCTTTTTCATATCTGAAGTACCTGTCAGTCCGGCAATATCGACCTCATCCTTATTCTCGATCCAGCGGATATGCTCATAGGGCAGGTTCTCCAGACGGATTCCCACATTATACTCATTTTCCAGCCTGTATTTCAGCACGTCAAACTGCAGCACGCCCACCACGCCGACGATGATCTCCTCCAGTCCCGTATTATACTCCTGGAATATCTGGATGGCTCCTTCCTGGGCGATCTGCTCGACGCCCTTCACAAACTGTTTTCTCTTCATGGTATCCAGTTGGCGCACTCTGGCAAAATGCTCCGGCGCGAAAGTAGGTATCCCCTCGTACCGGAAATTCTCCTTCGGCATACACAGCGTATCCCCGATGGAAAAAATACCGGGGTCAAAAACGCCTATGATGTCTCCCGCATACGCCTCGCTCAATATCTTCCTCTCGTCCGCCATGATCTGCTGGGGCTGGGAGAGGCGCATGACCCGGCCTCCCTGCACATGGCGCACCTCCATGCTGGCGTCGAACTTCCCGGAACAGATGCGCATGAAAGCCACCCTGTCCCTGTGGGCCTTATTCATGTTGGCCTGTATCTTGAACACAAAGGCGGAAAACTCATTCTCCACAGGGTCCACCGGCCCGATATCCGCCATTCTGGGCAGGGGCGTGGTAGCCATCTTCAGAAAATGCTGTAAAAAGATCTCCACGCCGAAATTAGTCAGAGCGGAACCAAAGCACACCGGCGTCAGCTTTCCAGCCCGTACCTGCTCCAGATCAAAGGAAACGCCTGCGCCGTCCAGCAGCTCTATCTCCTCCAGAAGCTTGTCCGCGGGTTCGTCTCCAATCAGCTCCCGAAGCCTGGTCTCGTCCCCGATGGGAATCTCCGTGGCGGTTCCCTCCTTTGTGCCCTTCTCCGTATCAGAGTAGGAGATCACACACTTTTTCTCCCTGTCATAGACTCCCTTAAAGCCCTTCCCCGACCCGATGGGCCAGTTCACGGGACAAGTGGCTATCCCTAACTCCTTCTCGATCTCATCCAGCAGATCGAAGGTGTCGTTGGCGTCCCTGTCCATCTTGTTGATAAAGGTAAAAATAGGGATGCCTCTCATTCCGCAGACCTTGAACAGCTTTCTTGTCTGTGCCTCCACGCCCTTGGAGGCGTCGATCACCATGACGGCGGAATCCGCCGCCATCAGCGTGCGGTAGGTGTCCTCCGAAAAGTCCTGGTGTCCCGGTGTGTCCAAAATATTGATGCAGTATCCGTCATACTCAAACTGAAGCACGGAGGAGGTGACGGAAATACCTCTCTCCTTCTCTATCTCCATCCAGTCGGACACGGCGTGCCTGGCCGTAGCCTTTCCCTTGACACTGCCCGCCAGATTGATGGCTCCGCCGTACAGCAGGAATTTCTCTGTTAAAGTAGTCTTTCCTGCGTCAGGATGGGAAATGATCGCAAAGGTCCTCCTGCGATTGATTTCTTCCGTATAATCATTCATTTTATTAACCATGCCTTTCCGCAGCCTGCGAATTTATTAAAAGCCGAATCTGTGCGCTGCATTCACCCTTAAATGGGACCTTCCGCAGCGACACCGCCTGCCGCCATACCCTCCGCCCAAAAGGCAGGCTCGATCCCGAAATATTCCAGCACCGTTGCCCCGATATCCGCAAAGCTCTTCCGGGTCCCGTAATTTACAGGGCGCACATTCTGCCCGTACATAATAAAGGGTGTATACTCCCTGGTATGGTCCGTGGTGGCCGTATACGCAGGATCGCAGCCGTGATCCGCCGTGATCATCAGAATATCATCCCGCCGCATTTTACTTAATAGCTCCGGCAGCTTCTCATCAAAGTAAGCAAGTGCTTTGGCATAACCGTCCACATCCCTTCGGTGCCCGTACAGCATATCATAATCCACCAGATTGACAAAGCACAGACCTTCAAAATCCTTGTCCAGATAGGCAAGGGTCCGGCCGATCCCCTCCTCATTGCCGCCTGTGCGCACCGACTCCGTAATACCCCGGCCCGCAAAAATATCCCAGATCTTGCCCACCGCGATCACATCCTTCCCGGCGTCTGCAAGCTGATCCAGCATGGTGGTTCCGGGGGGCTCCATGGAAAAATCATGCCTGCGGGGCGTCCTGGTGAAGGGTCCCCCTGCGGGGCCCTCAAAGGGTCTGGCGATCACCCTTCCCACACCGTGCTCCCCTTTCAATATTTCCCTTGCCATGCGGCAGTACTCGTACAGCTGCTCCGGCGGTACGATATCCTCATGGGCTGCGATCTGGAACACACTGTCCGCAGAAGTATAGACAATCAGATCCCCCGTAGCCATGTGAGCATCCCCGTATTCCTGGATCACCGCCGTGCCGGAATAGGGCAGATTGCAGAGCACACCCCGCCCGGTCTTTTCCGAAAAGGCGTCCAGCACCTCCTTCGGAAAGCCCTTCGGATAAGTGGGCAGCGGCTTCTCGGAACAGACCCCTGCGATCTCCCAATGGCCTATGGTGGTATCCTTTCCCCTGGAGCTCTCCGTCATCCGGGCAATGGCCGCCCTGTGATCTCCCTTTTTCGCCAGGCTGCAGGCTTCCGCCACCCCGTCAATATCAAACAACCCCAGCTCCCGCATATTCGGCATACGAAAACAGGGGCTGGAAGATACGCTTCTCAGGGTATTTACATCTATATCCCCGTAAGAAGCCGCATCCTCCATCCCGCCGATCCCAAAGCTGTCCAAAACGATCAAAAAAATTCTCCGCATACTCTTTAGTCCTCTCTTCTGCGCCTATTATAGCACATAATCTATGTAATTTATACTAAATTTTTACATCTACTGCGCCACTGTGCTGATAATGATATTTTCCGGCGCGATTTCCGTCTTTCGCTTCACGATATCTTCGATCTGCGCCCTCTGGGCCTCGCTGAGCATTGACGCATTTACCACCACGTCCACGGCGTCCCCGTTGATGCTGACTACCACATCCGAAAAGCCCTTAGCCTCCAGCAGGATCTCTGCCGCCGCCTCTTTCTCCGCAATGGCCGTCATCTGTACCATACTGTCCACCGCCGCCTGCTTCTGCTCGTCGGAAAGCCCCGCGCTGTTGATGATCTCCAACAGTGTCTCCTTATTTCTGGCCCTGGTCTGCTCCTTTAAAAGCTTTGCTTCGGAAAGAATCGCCACCCCCGCAGTGGAGGATGTAAACACAGCCTCTCCTGGGATCTCCCCCTCCTCCGGCGTAGTATTTTCCCCTTCTGCAGACGAGTTCTGGGACACCTGGAAATCCGCATCCAGATAATCATCCACAGGGTCATCCTCCATGTCGGAATCCATACTGTCGATCTCGGTCAGCCCCGTCTGTATCAAATCCTCTTCCGACAGGTCCAGCAGATCCGCCGCCGTAAAGTTCTCCGTGAGAATATCCTGTGCGTCCGCCGGATTCGTATCGCTTGTGTATACATTGCTGTCGTCTACCGCCTGATATTCCTCTTCCAGACCGGTTCCCGCAAACTGCAGATACCCTGCGATAGCAATCATGATCGCAAGTGCGGTTATCATAAGCTGATTTTTTTTGATTAGGTTTTTCACGTCTTTTCCTTTCTCTGGTTTTTACTAATTTATTGTATGAGCCCGGATACGGATATATGAATCCTGTCACCGGGATTTTGTCTCCATTTTTACCACCATCACCTTATGGGCGTCTATATGAAAAAGGGCCTGCACGATCTCCGTTATGGTGCGGTTTACCGTACCGCTTCCCGCCCCTTGCGCCACTACCAGCACTCCCTCGATCTGGGGCACATAGGTTTTCACCACATAGGGCGTACTGCTGCTGCCCTCTGTACTGTACACCACGCTTTCTCCCGTCTCGCTTGTGTTCACGGTGCGGGTCCCCCCCTGGGCGTCCGTCTCCGTGGTCACGGAACGGCTCACCGGCGTTTCCCTTTCCACCACCAGCTCTGCTGAGGACTTCAGAGTGATCATCACACGCACATTTCCCACATCCGCCATCTCCGCCAGCACTTCCGTCAGCCGCCTTTCCAGGGTGGCCGCATACTCCGGATACCCGGTCTCCTCCCCGGCTTCCCAATCTGCCCCCTCACTCTCCGTCCCGCTGTCCGTCCCCGTCTGCAGCTTCAGGGCCGTTTCCTGCTCCCCGCCCGTTCCGTCCTTTTTCCCGCTGTCCTTTGTGGGCAGGGCTATAATAAACAGAAGGATCCCCGCCAGTATCAATACCAGAAGATTATCCCTCCGGAACAGCTTTTTCACCCGCTCGTCCTCCAGCCACTTTTTCCATTCCTTTTTCATAGGATCTTCCGCCTCCTTCCCGGTCATTGTATTTCAATGGGTCCCACTATCACTGTGACCTCCGGCACCTCCTCCACTTCCCCCGCCTCCTCCAACGCCTCTTCTTCCGTATGCCTCTGCTCCTCCACTCTCTTCCTTACCTCCTCCAGAGTCATCTGCTCCAACAGCTTATCCGCCGCCTCCGCTTCCCCGGCCGCGTTTTCCAGCTCCTGCTCCAGCTGGGTCCGAAACAGCTCCAGGCTTTTAAGGGTCTGCTCCATGCCGCCCCCCAGCAGGAAGCTGCCCACAGGCAGAAAGAGCTGGATCAGAATCATCACCCCTACCAACAGCTTCAGATATTTCTCATAGGTCTCCCTGGGCCTGAAATGTATGATTGCCTGGGCGCAGATCATAAAAGTGCCGATCTTGCAGATCGTCTGTAGCAGCATAGCGGTTTCCTCCCATTCCTAAAGCTCCTTTAAGCTTTTATAAACGTCCCGACGCCGTCACCACCGCTATGGAGATCAAAAACAGCAAGACTGCCGTTCCCGTGGTCTTAAGCAGCAGCAATCCCCCGTCTCCCGCCCTGTTGACGCAGGCGGTAATCCGCCTGTCGCTGACGATTCCCATGAGAGCGGCGGCACACTTCAATACGCCGGCAATCAGTCCTATCTTTAAAAGGGGCGCGGCGCATAGCACCAGCAGCAGCATCAAAAGCACCACCCCGATGCTGTTCTTGATGACGAGGGCGGAGCCAAGCACCAGCTCCACAGCGCCGTCCGCCACATTTCCCACACCGGGGATGGCCGAGACGATCCTCTGCAGGGCTGATTTTTTCAGAGAATCCACCATGGGCGTGATCAACGCCTGGAAAATACTGATACCGGTGACCACTCCCACCGCCCCCTTTAAGATCCAGCCCACTGCCTTTTCCAACAGTTCGATCAGCATCGTCAGCTTTTCCTCCACCCAGATGCCGTTTATCATGGAAAGCATGGCAAAGCTGTAAATCAGCGGGATCGCTCCCTCAGAAAGGACATACTCCACTCCGTATATCACCAGCAGCATCATCTGGCCCACTACCCCCGCCGTGGCCGTCCCGGTGGAAACCCCCACGGATATCAGATAGGCCGGCACCAGCAGCCGGATAAAAAGCGTAATATCCTCCAGTGTCCCAAGCGCCGTTTGAGCCGCCTCGGAAAAGCATTTCAAAAGGATCGCCGTAAACAGCAGATACATAAAATAAAACCCCATATCCGCCACCTGATGCACATCAAAAACTTCCACAAAATGAGTGATCAGGGACGACACGATCCCCATCACCAGCAGCCAGATAAACACATTCCTCATGCCCGACAGCTGATTCGTAATGCCTGCCGCCCCGCCTGTGAAAAGATATGACAGCGCGCCCAGTATGTCCCCGGACATCACCTGCTCCAGCAGCCGCTCCGCAGATATGCCCGCTCCCGGAAAAAGCTGCTGTATTCCCTCCGAAAGGCTGTCCAGGCCGTAATCCTGCCAGATAGCTTCCAAATCCATTATTGTCCCTTTCCCAGACCTTCCTGTCCACACTGTAAATTTTTTTCGCATTTTCCATTTCTTCAGCCAAGCCGTAAATTCTTCTGACTCTCCCCGCCGGACCGTAAAGCTTCCGGCTCACAGAAAGCTCTGGATCTGCTCGATCACTGCAAACAGCACCGGCAGACCGGCGAACATGACGGACAGCTTTCCCAGCACCTCGATCTGTCCCGCCACTGTCTGATACCCGGCGTCCTTGCAGATATCCGCGCCGAATTCGCAGATGTAGGTGATCCCTATGACCTTCAGCAGGATGGCAAGATAGCTTTCCGCTCCGCCCAGGTAGCTTTGCAGCTTTGAAAGCTGTGCCGTCACCGCCGCCACCTGCCGTAAGGCGTATCCGAATACAAGGATCCCCACAGCCAGTCCCATATACATTCCGTACTCAGGCTTCCGGCTCTTGAACTGGATCGCCAGCATCACTCCCGCTATTCCTAAAAAGACCACCCTCACAAGCTCCTGCACATTTACCTCCCCCTCTATAATGCAAACAGGGTCTGTATTGTCTGAAACAGTTCATATATGTATGGCACAATCCAGGTCAGCACAAGAATCAGACCCGCAAGGCTAATCATAAATGCGTGCTCTTCCCGCCCACTGTGCTTCAGCACCTGGCTGAGTATGGTGACAAGAATGCCCACCGCCGCTATCTTAAAAATCAGACTCACTCCCATAACTCCCCGCATCCTATTCTTTATTCCCGCGAGCAATGAGTCAAGTGCCGTGCTTGCACGGACATTTGACGAATGCCGCGAGGGTCAATGCCCATGTACTCAAAGAGCACATTTTGCTTTGCTGCGGGGTAATTGACTCCCGCGAGCCAATATTTGATCTCAACTCAACACAAGTATGATCAGCAATCCGCCCATCGCGCCCAATCCTACCGCCATCCTGCATTTTTCCCCATTCTCCCGCTCCAGAGACGCCGCTTTTGTCTCCAGCATTTCCCTGCTCTGCTCTATCAGCGACAGCTGCATCTGCCCGTCTCCGAAGGTCCCTGCGGATACAAACCGCAGAAACTCCTCTCTATCCTCCTCCTTCAGCGGCATTTCCTGCAAAGGGCCGCCGGTACATTCTTTAAAGACCCCCGCAAAGCTTTCTCCCGTGTTCTCCCGCATTTTGTCCGCCGTCCTCTTGAATGCTGCTTTTAAGGAATTGTTCAGCCTGCAGGCCGCCTGTTCGCAGCACTCCGGCAGCGTCCCCCTGCCGTACCGGATCTCACCGGCCAAAAGACTCAAGGCGTCGCACAAGGCCCGTAGCGCCCTGACTCTCCCCGTAAACTGCCTTCTGTACCAGAGCCCCAGCCCAAAGCATCCCGTCAGGATCATGCAGGCGCCGGTCAGCCTAAGCATCTGCCTCTCCCCCTTCAGTTATCTGCTTCACTACGCAGCTACCGTTTTCCTTCCCAAGGACGATCACCAGCCGGAACAACTGTCTCCACAGCCCCTCCGGCACATCAAACCGGGCTGTCACATCCTCTCTGCTCTCCCCGTGGGCCGTGGCCAGTATCCGGCAGCCGCATACCGCCGCACGGCTCAGCGCCTCCAGCTCATCCCCGTTCCCAAGCTCGTCGATGGCAATGACCTCCGGCGACATGGCCCGTAACAGCAGCATCATCCCCAGGCTCTTGGGACAGGCGTCCAGCACATCCGTCCTCATACCCACATCATTCTGGGGCTTTCCGCAGAATGAGCCTGCTATTTCCGATCGCTCATCCACCACCCCCACGGTCATGCCCCGTCCCCATTTGTTTCCGTCTGAGATCTGTCTGATAAGATCTCGAAGGAGAGTCGTCTTACCACAGCCCGGCGGGGAAACGATCAGAGCGCTTTTTAAGCTTCCGCCCCGGTACATACGGGGTATCACCCCATCCGCCGCCCCTTTTATTTCATGAGCCACCCGTATGTTGATAAAGGATATATTTTTAATGGTCCGAAGGCTTTTCCCGTCCTCTGTCACTGCTTGTCCCGCAACGCCCACCCTGTGGCCGCCACCCACAGTGAGGAACCCCTGGCGCAGCTCATCCTCAAAGGCATACAGGGAATAATGACAGATATGTTCCAGCAGCTCCGCCAGTTCCCGGCCTGTCACCACAACTGCTTCCTGCAAATGCTCCGTGAAGCGCCCCTCCCTGTCCAGAAAAACTTCTTTTCCGTCCACATATACTACGATCGGGCGATCCGCCCGCAGCCGGATCTCACGGACATATTTCTGATGCCCGGCCGTATACTCCCAGAAAGCCCTTCTTCCCGCCGGAAAAAGCTGCAAAATCGTATTATCCATCCCCATACCTCATTTCCTGACTTTGTCCTTCTTTCTCCAATATATGAAAATAAGAGGCGGATATTCCTGTTTTCTTATGAACTTTTGTATTGGAAAAAGAACAAGATCCTGAAAAAAACTGATAGACAAATGAATTGGTAAGTGATATGCTTTACTTGTAACAAAACAGTAATCATTACTATTATTATTTAATCAAAAATAAGACGGAGGTATTATATGAGCACAAGCACAGCACAGGTCGATAATCTTGTAAATCTTCTGGATGGGTATGCCACAAAGGGCGGGCATCATCTGAATGTAAACGTACTGAACAGAGATACGCTGCTGGATGCACAGAAGCATCCTGAGAATTATCCTCAATTGACCATCCGGGTCAGCGGATATGCGGTAAACTTTATCAAGCTGACTCCCGAACAGCAGGCTGACGTTATCAGCCGTACCTTCCACGAGGGTCTATAGAATGCTTTGCATTCTTTCCCGGCTACGACGAAGTTTCTTATAAGTTAAAAAAAGCGGACCAACGTCCGCTTTTTTCTATGGAAATTCCGGCTGCTCAATAGGTATAAACATTATGGTACAGCTTACAATAACCGCCGCCCAGGCGCTGTACCTGCAGCTGTATCATGAAATTTTCCACTCCCAGCTTCTTCAGCGCCTCATTCACATAGCCGGTCTGATAGGTCCCGCTGCTGTATGCCCGCTCAATGTCGTTCCAGAGGGCCTCCGGAATGATATTGATGAACTGCTTCTCTCCTGTCCCGGCCTCCTCCAGACGCTTTTCACAATCTTCATAATATTTCTCCAGACTTCTCAGCACCTGATCCTCCGTGATGCCAGCCTTTTCCAGATTTTCCTGCTGCCTCTCATCCTCAGTCTTATCGCTGTCCGCGTCATCATAGGGGTCGCCCCTGCTCTGCCATATCAGCGGCTCAATGGGATCGGGATTGATATAGGCGTCCACCGCACTGCTTCCCGACTCATCCGTCTCCACAACGGGAACATCCGCGCAGGCGGGAAGGTACACAGCCAGTTCGGTCCGAACATGAGTGGTCCCGAACTCACTGTCCGATTTATTATAATAATCGTAAGTGGAAGGCTCCGTGTCGTCCCAGGTCACATCCACATTGCGGTAAAGGCTACCCATTTTCACAATATTCCATGCATGATCCTCCCCTGCATACCCCGTACAGTAATAGCAGGGGATCCCCAACTGCTGCATCAGATACTGGAATGCCCTGGCATATCCGGCACAGACGCTCTTCCCCAGCACAATGGCGCTGTAAGCGCTCTGGTCTATGGGCATGGATACCTGGTACTCCACGATATGCACCAGCGCATCGTGAATATACTGCTCCTTTTCATAATCGCTGCCCAGGTTCACCGTCCCCGCCAGGATTTCCGACGTACAGGTATTAAAGTCCTGTACCGACGCCGCCAGGTCATCTGCGGTCTCATTGTATCTCAACGTGATCTCCACACAGATCCCCGTCCGAAGATACTTACAGGCAAACTCGGCGTCCAGCCAGAACAGTTCCGGGTGATCGTTGTAGACAGCCTCGACCACATTCATTGCCTGGGCCGTCGTCACCGCAACCGCAGGCGTAAAGGAGGTATTCAGCACCATGGCGTTGGCATAGACCTGCCGATACAACGTTTTTAATGTATCGTTCAGCATGGCGTAATAAGGATAATACTCCGCCGGAAAGCTCAAGCCCTCTCCGGTCTCCCCGGTCGCCAGGATATTGCTCAGATTGTCCGCTTCCTCCTGGGCGATCTGCTCATTTTCCGCGGTGATTGGCTGATAACCCACCAGACCGCCCACTCCTTCAGGAATGTCCTGAGGATAGCTGTCCGGCACCACATATTTTTCTCCGTCGCTGTTTGCCGATACCACAGGCGTGAACGCCGGATCCCGCCCGCTGTCCGGCTTTTGGTTCCCGGCCTGCAGCTGCTGCACCTTCTCCGCCAGCGCCGCAGTCAGGGAAGGATTTAAGGCACACACCAGGATCCCTAAGCTGCCCGCCATCAGAAGCGCCACTATAAAATAAAGTATTCTCTTGATCAGCTTCATTTTTACACCCCGTCTACTCTCAAAGATCCATTACCAAAGCGCCGATGATCCCTATTGCAAAATTACCCACAAAGCCCACTACCATCATCACAATGGCAACGATACACAGCGTTTTATCGCGCTTGGGATTAGAGCTGTACTCCTGCTTTCTAAAGGACATTATGACAAAGATGATGCCAAAGACCGGCAATGCCCAGCCGAATATCAATGCAAGGATCGCATAGATCATAGCGGAATTAGCCTCCGGATCTACAGCTCTCCCCCGCCTGTTTTCTCCGGTCTGCACAGGAGCAGAAGCATTCCCCTGATACTGCCCGGTGTTCCACTGCCCCGAAGGCGGCGTCTGGGACTGCTGCTTGTATGTACCCTGAGTCTGCCCTGCCTGGGAAGCCGTCCTGCCGGACTGTTCTGAGACGCCCTGCTGCCACTTGGTATCCTGCCTCCAGGTATCGTGGTCAGCGCCGTTACCGCCGTCGTGATGCAGCGGATCCGAACCGATATGCCCTCCTGCCAGAGAACCTGCCGCCGTTTTCTTCAGCGTCTCTATCAGACCGTCTATGCTTTCGCGAAACTCTTTCCGGCTGGCGCCGCCGCCCACACCGTCCAGGTCCATCTCTCCTCCCATGGCATTTTTCAGCCACGCTTCCACATGAAACTGTCCGTCTACATAGACCCACTTCAGGTAACGCTCTTTGTTATGGCGGTCCTTCAGGTAAAAAACCATCTCGCCGTTCCAGTCGGTTCTGGAAAAATGATTGTGATAAATAAAATCATCCATCACAATGCTGACCACATCTATCGGCTGCTCCAGTTGTATATCCTTAATGTATCTGCTCATGGCTCCCCCTTCTTGCGTACAAAACTCTGAACAATTACAGTATATACAATCTGCGGTCAAAAATCAATGCCGTTTGAACCGCAGCAGGATCGTAAACACATCCCCTTTAAGATCCGCCCTGATCTCCGCCTTAAGCCGCTTTGCCAACTCCGCTGCAATGGTGAGCCCCAGACCCGTGGAGGTATCCTTCCTTGCGGGATCCGCCTTGTAAAATTTCGTAAAGACCCCCTCAATATCTATCTCCTCCGGCGTCCGGCATCTGTTAGAGCATCGAAACGCCACGTTTTCCCCCTCGCTGTGCAGAGACAGGGACACCTCCTTCGTGCCGTGAACCAGGGCATTTTTTACGATATTCTGCAGGATCCTGCGCACCGCCTCCTCATTTCCGTATATATAAACGGGCGTCTCCTCAATATCCACCAGAGGCCGGATACCCCTTTCGGTAAACTGTCCGTAAAAGGCCAGCAGCGTATCAATGACGCACCGGGTAAAATCAAGAGAGTACATCTCCACCTGATAATCGCCATTCTGCAGCCTGGTATAGGTAAACAGTTCCTCCAGCATGGCCTCCAGACTGTCGATGCGGGCCTTGATGATACTGCTGTACCGCCCCCGCTCCTTCGCATCCTCCGTCTGAGTGAGCAGCTGAAAATAACCGCTGAGCGAGGTGAGGGGCGTCCGGATGTCATGGGAGATCCCCGTCAGGGAATCCTTCAGCCCTCTGCTCTCCCGTTCCAACTCCAGCCGCTCTTCCGCTGTCTCCTCCAAAAAAAAGTTTATCTCGTCGATCAGCCTGCCTGTGGAGCGGAAAGGCTGTTGGACGGTCAGCCGCATATTGGTCTTATGAGTCCTGATAAACGCCAGACGGCGGCAGATCTCATTTATCTGCCGCACAAACAAAACAATGATCACAATAAATGCAATACAGCCCGCCGTGGCTGCCGCCGCCCAGAATATCATCACCCTCTCCTTCTCACACTATGTCCCTCTTCTCCATCACAAACCACCCTGCCGCAGATGCCAGCACCAGGTACACCGCCCCCGCCATCAGGGCCACAGCTATCTCTTTCCCCGCCGCTTTCGACGTCACGCAGGAAATGTAATAGTCCAGGGAGCATCTGGATATGTCAAAATTCTCCGATGCGCCAAAGTAAGCCTTTGCCACCCGATTGATAAAAAAATACACATAGGGGAACAGCCCTGAGGCCACAATGATCCCCGCAATGATGCCGGACGCCGCGTTGCGGGCCGCCGTGCTGATGAGCAGAATAATCGCGCCAAAGGCCAGACCCAACACAAGCTGCGCCCCCATTGCCCTGCACATGGCAGAAAGACTCCCCATGGTAAACTTTTCAAAATATATCCTTCCGAACAGCACAAAGCTTAAGACCGTTACCCCATACAGGCCGGCAATCTCAAGCAGAATGGCGGGAAGCTTGGAAAGCGGCAGCATTCCCCTGGGCTTCATCTGGCCTCCCAGATTCTTGATAAAGCCTCTTTTCCGCTCCCCGTTTGCAATGATGGCTGCGCCCACGGATATGAGGATCATGGGAAACCCCGCAGTGAAATATTCGTCCATGAACTCCGTCACATTAAATTCCTCCAGCCTGGGAGCAGACTCCTGCAAGCCTTCCCCTTCCGTCATCCCCACGACGACCCCCACATGGAAGCCCATATCCTCTGTCTGTCCGCCGTTCTGCACCCTCTGTTCCCTGGCTTTTTCCGCCTGTTCCTCCAGCCTGGGCGTCATCCAGATCATAAACACCATAAACCAGCCTATTAACACCGCTGTCCCCAGCAAAACATAAAAGGATTTCTGCCGAAACAGCCTGTAAAGATTCATTTTGATCAGATTAAACATAGTTCCTCCCATTCCGCCGCGCAAGCGGCATAATAAGATTACAAATTTCAATTTTCAACCTTTCCTCCCCCCGTCAACTCCAGGAAATAATCCTCCAGCTCCTGATTCAAGATCGAAATACCGTTTATGGGGATCCCCGCGGACGCAAGGGCGGAATTGATCTTAGCTGTGTCGGTCAGACGCTCATAGATCTCCATGGTATCCTTATCCGTCACCCGGTAATTCGTGACGCCGATCTTCTCCAGCACTGTGGAAGCCGCCGGGGTATCGGGAGTATTCAGCACGATCCTGCGGGAGCATTTTTCAAACAGCTGCTCTCTCGTCAGCTCCTGCAGCAGCTGTCCGTTGTGGATAATTCCATAGTTGGAGGCAAACT
Organism: Bacillota bacterium; assembly: GCA_023663285.1. Classification (GTDB taxonomy): domain Bacteria; phylum Bacillota; class Clostridia; order Lachnospirales; family Lachnospiraceae; genus Acetatifactor. The sequence continues at coordinate 10,681 of JAMPHT010000020.1, read as the reverse complement.
TTGAAAGCTCCCCCAGAATGTGGCTGGAAATGATAAAGGTGATCCGCCGCTCTCTGTTCAGCCGCTCAATGGTGTTCCTCACCTCCGCAATGCCCTGAGGATCCAGTCCGTTGATGGGCTCGTCTAAAATGACCAGATCCGGGTTCCCTACCAGCGCAAGAGCAATCCCCAGACGCTGCTTCATCCCCAGGGAAAACTTTCCTACAGGCTTCTTTCCCGTATCAGAAAGCCCCACGATTTCCAGAAGCTCCCGCTCCGTATCCTTACCCCGCACTCCCAGGGCAATACATTTGGCATGAAGGTTGCCATAAGCGGACATATCCGCATAGATGCCTGGCTCCTCGATCAGCGCCCCCACCCTGTTCATGATCTTCCCCGCTTTGGCGCCTTCCTCCCCGAAAAGGGAAAAACTGCCTGCGCTGGGCGCCGCAAGCCCCGAAAGCACTTTCATCAGAGTGGTCTTGCCGGCCCCGTTCCGGCCTATCAGACCGTAGATATCTCCCTGTCTGACATGGATACTTACGTTGTCCACGGCTTTTTTCCGCCCGTACTGCTTTGTAAGATTTTCCGTGGAAAGCAGATACTCCATATGATTCACATCCTTTCCTGTGTACGGCGGCTCTATATTTGCAGAGAATGCCGCTTCCTGCCCCGCAGCCGCCTTATGATTTTAAAGTATACAGGCAGATGTTAAAAACAACGCAAAGAAAAGGTAAAGAAAGTTTCAAGATTTCAGATTTTGGCTTCCGGCCTTAAAGCCGATCCCCCACACAGTCTCGATATATTCTTCCTCCGAGACAGCCTTCAGCTTCTTACGGATATTGCTGATGTGCATATTGACAGTCTTATCCTCTCCCACATAATAATCCTCCCAGGCGTAAGTATAGATATCCTGCTTGGAAAATACCCTTTGGGGATTCGACAGCAGAAGCTCCAAGATTTTAAACTCCTGCCTTGTAAAGGCGATCCTTTTACCTCCAAGCTCCCCGCAGAAGCCCTCCCGGTCCAGGGTCAGGTCCTTCAGCACAAGCTTTTTCCCGCTTTTATTGATCCGCAGGCCGACGCGGGCCACCAGCTCCGCCACCTCGAAGGGCTTTGTCATATAGTCCTCCGCCCCTGCCTCGAACAGGGAAAGCTTGCTGTCCAGCCCGTCCTTTGCGGAGAGGATGATAACGGGAATGTTCTGCTTTTCCCGAAGCTTCGGCAGGAGCTCCTCCCCGCTCATGCCCGGCATCATCAGATCCATGACCGCCAGATCAAAGGCTTCGGCGGCGGCGCACAAAAGCCCCTCCGTCCCGGAAAATGCCTGGGTATACTCATATCCCGCCTTTTTCAGCGCCTCCCCGATCAAATCATTGATGTCGGCGCTGTCCTCGATGATCAGTATCTTACTCATGTCTTTTTTCTTCCTTCTAACCTCCATATCCCGCAAAAAAGCTGTCCAGCCCGTCAGCGATCCCCTCCGCCAGCAGGGTCTGATACGCCTCCGTAGCCATCAGAGCGTCCTCCTCCGGATTTGTCATGTACCCCATCTCCACGATCGTCACCGGCACCTGGCACCAGTTGATGCCGCTCATGGTATCCGTCTCCCATACCTTTCTCTTTTTGCAGCCTGTATACTCCGTCAGTTCATCCAGGATACAGTCCGACAGCCTCCTGCTGTCCTCATAAAGCTCCCCGTTATAGGGATTGTCCGGGGTCTGGCAGATCGTCATTGCGCCGTGTACGGACGGGTCCTCCGAGCCGTTGGCATGAATGCGGACAAAAGCGTCCGCACCGGCGTCATTGGCAACCGCCGCCCGTTCACTGTTGCTGATATCCACATCATGGGTCTCCCGGACCATAATGACCTCATGCCCCTTTTCCTCCAGAATATCCCGCAGCTTCAGCGCCACTGCCAGATTCAGCTCGTATTCCGCCCAGCCGCTGACACAGCCTGCGGTGCCGGAGGAGACCTTTGCCTTCATCTCCTGGGAACCGGGGCCTAAAGGCTCCTTCTCCTTGTTTCCCTTTTTCTGATGTCCCGCGTCGATCACCACCAGCTTCCCGCTTCCTTCTCCCGCCATAGTCTCCTGGGACTCTGCCGCCTTCCCGGCGGGATCCCCCCAGCTTTCCTCCGATGCGTTCAGCTCATTTTCCCGGAAGGTCTCTTCTGTGCGCTCGCCGCCGTCTGCTCCTGCGTTTTCCTTTGCCCCTGCGCTTTCTTCTGTATCTTTGATTTTTTCCAGGTCTGTGTTTTCCACTGCATCTATGTTTTCCACTGGGTCTGTGTTTTCCCCTGCTTCTGCAGTCCACTCCGCTTCCGGGGACTCCCGCAGCTTTGCACTGTTTTTCATGAGATCCCCGGCAGCCCCGCAGCCTGTGGTCAGCACTGCCAACACTAATATGCAAATCTTAAATGTGGATTTTATTTTCATTATCTTCTCGTTTCTCACCCCTGCCTGTACCGGCCCTATCCTCTTTGTCAGGCTTTCCACAAAAAATGATAGCATCTGATTTTCCTTTGCGCACATTATACCATGTCATGTATAAGCTGTAAAACGAGAATTTACTTCCCCCGCAGCGATCTCCGCCCAAAAACAGCGCAGGGAAAATCTAAGTCATTCCGTTATCTCCACCCGCTTCATAAGCCCGGCACGGCAAAACACTGCCAGCAGGACAGTGACCAGCAGGAACTCAAACAGCAGGACCATACTGTTGCGGACCATGAAGGACTGCAGCGACTCCACGTCAGACATATTGTACATGACCATGTCAAAGGACAATGCAAGATTCAGATTCAAGAAGGCAAGATTCTGGCTCACCGGCAGGATCTTACCCTTTCTCTTTGCCAGAAACACCAGCCCTGCCAGCAGGAGCACCGACGCAAACGCTGCCGCCATACACCCGGTATGCATACGGGGGCCCAGATTTTCCAGCCAGTCCGGCCAATCGCCTTCCCCGTATTTGACGGTCCAGGCAATCAGCAGATACCGCATCACTGCCATGGCGCAGAACACCACTGCTCCAAAAGCCGGAGCCAGCCACTCCAGCCCCTCCGGTCTGCCGATCCTTTTGCCGCCCCAGAGCCCATAGGCGCACAGCAGCATCATAACAGGCATTTCTATATAATAAAACAAACTTGAGCCTACGCCGGCACAATTCACACCATAGAATCCTCCCAGCAGCATCAGCAGGGGCAGAAATATCCCCAGCAGCGACTGAATATCCACAAAACGGCGCACCTTCTTCAGATAAGCCACTCTGGGCGCATCCTTCCCCATATCCTGCCTCTGAAGCTCCTTTAAGAACTCCCGGCAGGATGCGCACTCCTTCAGATGCTCCTCCACCAGCTCCCTGGATTCCCCGGAACACACCTCGTCCAGATAAGAGGACAGCAGATCCTTTGTCACATTACAGCTGATTCTACTCATATTTTCCTTCCTCCCTTTCCCGAAGCCGACATTTTCACATCAGCTTTTCTTTAACAGCTCCTTTGCGCGAAAGAAATTGACCCTGGCCCAGTTCTCGGATCTCCCCATGATCCGCCCGATCTCCTTAAAGGACAGATCTCCTGCGATCCGAAGATATACCACCTCTCTCATGTTCACCGGCAGCTGATGCAGCCTGCCCAGCACATCCAGAAGCTCCTCTCTGGCCAGGACCTGCCGTTCTACCCCCGGCTCCTCCGAAAGCATCCAGTCATCCTCCAGAGGAACGCTTTCCTTTCGCTTTTCCCAATACTGATATAACAGGTGTTTCGCAATCTGGCACAGCCAGACGGAAATCTTACAGCTCCCGTTGTAGCTGTCAATGGATCTTAATGCCTGTAAAAAGGTTTCCTGGGTCAGATCCTCCGCCACCTCCGGGTCTCTGCACTTGGAGAGCAGGAAATGATAGACGAGAGCTGCATTTTCTTTATACAATTCTTCCATATCTATCTGCCCTCCTTCCTTTGTGTGCGTTTGTGTGCGGCGCCCTGCACTTTAGATCTGCTTTGTACCTGTTACCTGTATATCCGGTTCGGAAGGTTTTCGTTACAAATTTTTTTACTGCTGATTATACTTCAAGATCGCCATATACATTCTGAAAGCGGACGCGGCCTCCCGCCGGGCCAGAGCTTCCTTCCGGTGCTCCTCCTCCAGCTTTTCCCGCTCCGAGGCTTTCTTTACCAGCATTTTTTTATATACCGACTTCTCCAGCCGCCTTTTCTCCTGATACAGCTTTTCCAGACGCTGTCTCTCCAGCAGCTTCTGCTCCCGCCTTTTTTTGAGCAGGGCCTGGAGCTGCTTTTTTCTTTTCCTCTTCAATTCCTGTCTTCTCTCCTGCTCGCACTTGCTGCAGCCCGACGACCAGCTCTGTCCCCTGTACTCCTCCTTTGTAGCCCCGAAGAATTGGGCGCTGTGATAACCGTCATGCCCGCCCCTGTTTCCGGCAAACGCATAGGCTTCCCTGATATTCTCCATGACCCAGGCTTCATATTCCGGATCATTCTGCATGGCGCGGAAGCCCTCCTCCGAAATATAGATAAAAACGGAATTTCCCCTGCTGTAATTTCGCCGCGACAGTTCCGAGATCTGGCTGTAAATATAATGGGCATACTCCTCAAGGCTCATATCACTGGGCGCTTTTTCGCCTGTGGCGGCATATCCCGCCGCCATGGCATTTCCCGCAGTATGCTCCGTATTGTATTCCGTGGCATATTCTGCGACGCATTTTGCTGCATCGCCTGCCTCTGCCATGCCTGCCCGGTTTTCGCTCGCGGCACGCTCCGCCTTGACAGCGCTTTCCGCGACTGTCTTCTCTCCGGTTCTCATATCAGAAACGCCCGCTATTTTATCACGAAAAAGTCCTCGCCCGGCTGCGCCGTTTTCCGACAGGTCCCCGGCCGCCCTATTACTCGCAGTCTCATTCCTCCCCTGTCCCTTTGCGTATTCCGTCCCTCTCCTGCTTTCCGCTCGGTGCCTTATAGTATAACACCCGTAATCTCTCATTCTGCTGCTTATGTCAACTGTGCTCATGCTCTGCTCTCCTTATCTGTATCTGCTCCTGCTATATCAGCTTTGCCTATGCGCCAGCTTTCCTGTCTCTGGCTCTGCTGTATCCTCCCTTGCCTGTGCCTTCGTCTTTTGTCTGTCATAATAATATCGGCAGAAGGCGGAAATTTCTTTTCCGCTTTGGCATAAACCGTGATCTGTTTGACATAAAATCCGGCAACATCCGTCATTCTTAAATCAGGATTAAACCTGCTTAAACAGGCGTTGGCCTGCTCCATCCTGAACTGTTACTTTTTACCAGTCAGCGCGCTTATTTTTTGTTGCTTTTTTTTTAAACAATTTTCACAATTTGCTACCTTTTTTTAGAATAAAATTGTATAATTTATAATATGGTAGTAAAACAGGAGGTAAAACTATGGCAAAAGAAATGATTGCAATGCTTCTCGCCGGGGGACAAGGCTCCCGCCTGTACGCATTGACCGAAAAGCTGGCAAAGCCGGCAGTCCCGTTTGGTGGGAAATATCGAATCATCGATTTCCCGCTGTCCAACTGTGTCAATTCCGGAATCGATACGGTTGGTATCCTGACTCAGTACCAGCCGCTGGTGTTGAATGAATATATCGGGAACGGACAACCCTGGGATCTGGACCGTCTCTACGGCGGAGTCCATGTCCTGCCGCCTTACCAGAAGGCAAGCGGCTCCGACTGGTATAAGGGAACCGCCAACGCAATTTATCAGAATATTTCCTTTATCGAGCGGTATGACCCTCAGTATGTCATCATCCTGTCCGGAGACCAGATCTGCAAGCAGGATTACAACGATTTCCTGCAGTTCCACAAGGAAAAGGGCGCTGAATTCAGCGTGGCCGTTATGGAGGTGCCCTGGGAAGAAGCTTCCCGCTTCGGCCTGATGGTGGCGGATGACAACGACAGGATCACGGAATTCCAGGAAAAACCCAAGGAGCCAAAGTCCAACCTGGCTTCCATGGGAATCTACATCTTCAACTGGGACATTCTGAAAAAATATCTGGAGGAGGACGAGGCGGATCCCAATTCCGAAAACGACTTCGGCAAGAACGTCATTCCCAGCCTCCTGCGGGACGGCCGGAAAATGTACGCATACCATTTCAACGGCTACTGGAAGGACGTGGGAACCATCTCCTCCCTGTGGGAAGCCAACATGGAGGTGCTGGATCCGGAACACAGCGGCATCGATCTGTTTGACGAGGGCTGGAAGATCTACAGCCGCAACAGCGGCATGACCGGTCACAAGATAAACGCCGGCGCTGTGGTGGAGAACTCCATGATCACCGACGGCTGCCGCATCAAGGGCACTGTGAAGCATTCCGTGCTGTTTGCAGGCGTAAAAGTGGAAAAGGACGCTGTGGTGGAGGACGCCGTGATCATGGGCGGCACGGTCATTAAGTCCGGCGCTGTGGTGAAGCACTGCATCGTGGCGGAAAATGTGACCATCGGCGAGAACGCCGTAGTAGGGGCGATGCCCACCGAGACGGAAAACGGCGTGGCCACCATCGGCACGGGCATTACCATCGGCGACAATGCCACGGTAGGACCCAAGGCCATGGTAAGAAACAATGTGGAAGGCGGTGAGGTACAATGTTAAACACAAATATGAACGCGCTCGGCATTATTTTCCCCAACAGCTATGACGCGCTGGTCCCGGAGCTGGTCAATGTGCGTATGATGGCGTCTATCCCCTTTGCCAGCCGTTATCGTCTGATCGATTTCATTCTGTCCAGTATGTCTCACTGCGATATTGACAATATCTGCGTTATGGCAAACAACAATTACCACTCCCTGATGGATCACCTGGGCTCCGGCCGTGAGTGGGACCTGGTCCGCAAAAACGGCGGCCTGAACATCTTCCCGCCCTTTGCCGAAAAGGGAAGCAAGCCCTACAGCGGACGTGTGGACGCCCTGGCAAGCCTGCTGGGCTTCCTGCGGAACCAAAAGGAAAAATATGTGGTCATCACGGACACCAATATCGTGATGAATTTTGATTTCAAGGCCATGATAAGGGCCCATGTGGAGAGCGGCGCGGATGTGACTGTCGCCTACAATGAGCAGGAGCTTCCGGAGAGCCTTATCCAGTCCAAATCCAATGACAAGGGCTTCTATTACACCTTCGCCATCGAGGACGAGCGGATCACCAGGATCTATGTGAATCCCAGAGAATCCGGCATTCAGAATTTCAGCATGAACATTTATCTGATCGACCGGGAACTCCTGATCGACCTGATCAATACGGCTTTTGTCCGCGGACAATCCTATTTTGAGCGGGATGTGCTGATGCCCAACCTTAACAAGCTGAATGTCCATGCTTACAAATACGACGGCTATGTGGCGCGCATCAGCGACCTCAAGAGCTATTTTGACGAGAACATGAAGCTGCTGGATGATTATAATCTGGACGCTCTCTTCTCAGGCTTCCCGATCTACACAAAGATCAGGGACGACAACCCTACCAGATATATCGAGGGCGCCAAGGTCCAGAACGTGATGGCTGCAGACGGCTGCCTGATCGAGGGCGAGGTGGAGAACAGCATCCTGTTCCGTGGAGTGAAGATTGCAAAGGGCGCAAAGGTCAAGAACTGCATCCTGATGCAGGGAACGGTGATCGAGTCCGGCGCGAATGTGGAGTACCTGATCGCCGACAAGAATGTGCTGATCACTGCGGGCAAAGAGATGAAGGGGGCGGACAGCTTCCCCATCTATATCGGAAAATCCAAGAAGATCTGAGGAATTTCGTATTCAACAATAGGATTCCTGCTTCGCGAAAATTCTGTTATCATAAAAAGAGACTGGTGTGCGTCAGTCTCTTTTTATATGCCGTATCCATGCAGACAGGTCAACACCCCAGCTGCAAGGCAAAATACATCTGAAAAACACATTTTGTCCTCGGAAGTCAAAAGCCGCCTCCCTGCCGCTCTGCATCAGAATGTCCGCCTTTCTTCATCCTTATGCGCACCACAATGTCCGCCGCCACCGCAAAGATGACCATCACCAGCGCCAGCACCTGGGACACCGGCACAGCGGTTCCGGGGATAAACAGCGTATCTGTTCTGATTCCCTCTATCAGAAAACGTCCCACGCCATAGCCCCCCAGATAGAGCAGACAAAGCTCGCCGTCAAACCTTTTATGCTTTCTGTACACCAGAAGAAGTGCAAAAATCAACAGATTCCAGACGCTCTCATACAAAAAGGTGGGATGTACGTTGATGTAATTTGCGCCCGCCGGGATGTTCGCGGCAATCTTCTCGGTAATATCGCTGTAGTCCCGCACATCCGCAACAGGGATCTGCATGGAAAAGAGACCGTTGTAATAATCTCCGAACACTTCCCGGTTCACGAAATTTCCCCAACGTCCGATCGCCTGTCCCAGGATCAGCCCCGGCATGGCCGTGTCCCCTATCAGCAGCGGATTCTTCTTCTTGATCCTGCACCAGACAAAAAGAGTGATAAAAGCCGCTATGACTCCGCCATAAATAGCCAGGCCGCCGCTGCGGAGCCTGAAAATACTGAGCAGATCATTTTTGTAATCATCCCAGGAAAATATCACATAATAGATCCTGGCGCCTATGACGGAAAAAAGCACTGCCCAGATAGCAAAATCCCAGTAATCATCCGGATCCTGACCGGTTTTCTTCGCCACCTGCACCGCCGTCAGCAGCCCCGCCATCACGCCGATACCGATGAACAGCCCGTAAAATGCGATCTTAAAGCCAAAAACACTAAACGATACCGGCACATCATGAAAATATAACCCCAAATTAGGAAAGGCAATTTCGCCTGCGTTCATAGATTCTCCTTTCCCGGAACGCCCCCGTCATGCCGCATAAAACTATACATTAAACCGGAACAAGATCACGTCCCCGTCCTGCACAATGTAATCCTTGCCCTCGATGCCAACCAGTCCTTTTTCCCTTGCCGCCGCCAGGGAACCCTGCTCCAGAAGGTCCTTATAATTCACCACCTCCGCCTTGATAAAGCCCCTCTCAAAATCCGTGTGGATCTTGCCGGCCGCCTGTGGCGCTTTTGTGCCGGTCTTTATGGTCCACGCTCTTGTTTCGTCCTCCCCGGCAGTCAGGAAGCTCATAAGTCCCAGCAGGGAATAGCTGGCCCGGACAAGCTTCTCCAATCCCGACTCCTTCAGACCAAGATCCTCTAAAAACATGGCTTTCTCGTCCTCGTCCAGCTCTGAGATCTCCTGCTCTATCTGGGCGCAGATGACAAACACCTCGCTGTTCTCCTCCCCTGCAAACCTTCTCACCTCCGCTACCATGGCGTTGGATGCGCCGTCATCCCCCAGATCATCCTCTGATACATTGGCGGCATAAATGACAGGCTTCCAGGTCAGGAAATTGTACTCCTTCATGAAAGCAAGCTCGTCCTCATCCGTGATCTCCATGGACTTCGCCTGTTTTCCGCTCTCAAGATGGGCCTTGATCCGCTCTAAGAACGCCTGCTCCTTTGCCGCAGCCTTGTCCATTCGCGCCGCCTTGATAACCTTTGCCAGTCGTCTTTCCAGCACCTCCAGATCGGCGAAGATCAGCTCCAGATTTATGGTTTCAATGTCCCGCAGGGGATTCACGCTGCCGTCCACATGGACCACATTGGCATCCTCAAAGCATCTCACCACGTGCACGATGGCATCCACCTCCCGGATATTGCTCAAAAACTGATTGCCCAGGCCCTCCCCCTTGGAGGCGCCCTTTACCAGCCCGGCAATGTCCACAAACTCAATCACCGCCGGGGTCACCTTTTTTGAATGGTACATATCTCCCAGAAGCCGGATCCTCTCGTCCGGCACTGCCACCACCCCCACATTGGGGTCGATGGTACAGAAGGGGTAATTTGCCGATTCCGCCCCTGCCTTTGTCAATGAATTAAAAAGGGTGCTTTTTCCAACGTTTGGAAGTCCGATTATGCCTAATTTCATTTTATCTATATCTCCTTTTGTTTTTCTTTCATGCAAGCATATATATATAAAGCCTTAACAGCTATGTCAGTATAGCATATCAAGGCTCAAAAGTAAATCGCGGGATTTGCGTCTTCCTTTTTCCACACTTATTTTTTTCTCATGAAATGCCGCTAATGTCCTCTTTGTCAGAGAAATATGATCCTCCAGCCGATGGCTCGCCTGATAGGGCATAACTGTTTCTGCCCTTACCGAAACCTTTACACCATCTTCCTGAACAATAAAAACTTTTCCATCCTCCCGGAGGGCATATCCGTACATCTTTTGATTTGTTTCCTCTGCTGTAGCGCAGTGCTGTATAATCATTCTGACCTCCGAATCTCTTTCAAATTATTTGCTTTATATGTTGGAACTTAAAGTATATTAAGGACAAAATAAAACTTCTCCGTTCAGGATTGGCTGTCTGGAGAAGTTTTATCCTAATATTTGTTTTATATATAGTTTTTCTTTTGCATTATATTGGAATATTTCTGTGTATCCTTAAAGTTCTTCCCATTCTATACATTTCGGCAAAGTTTTTTTATTATAAAACTCCGTTACTACTTCTATTGCTTTTTCTAAATCAATAATACACCTATTCTCAATAGTAACCTCTTCTTGATCCGTATTGGTATAAAATACTGACAATCCATCTTCTATTAAGTTGCCCTCATTATTAGGGAAACGCTGATTAAATCAGTATTTTAACTATCTTTCCGCCACCATA
>JAMPHT010000001.1 GCA_023663285.1 Bacillota bacterium | reverse complement strand
CGTTGTACGAGGGGCATATGAGGGAGATACGGGACAGATATGCCAGGGATGATTACGTCAGAGAAGAGGGAAAAGTTGAGGGGAAGGCTGAAGCAGTCTTGGAACTGTTGTCATCAAAGGGCCCGATTTCTGAGGAATTGGAGCAGAAAATCCGCCGACAGCAGGATATGGATATATTGAGGTCCTGGCTGCTTGCGGCTGCCGCTGTAGAGACTGTGAGAGAATTTGAGGAAAAGAGCCTCACAAATGATTCTGCCAATAAAGATAATAATGACAAAACGCTCCCTTTGCATTAGATAATTCTTCCTAATCTATGTAGGCAAGCAGTGCAATTAAAAATGTCGCAAACAAATTTCTGGAGGTAAAGCATGAATATCTATGAAAAGTGTCCTGAGTTAGAGAGTGAAAATTTTTTGCTGCGAGCGGTCAAAGGTGATGATTGCGGCGATTTGCTAAAGGTCTACAGCGATAAGAATGCGCTGCCCTTTTTTAACAGTGATAATTGCGACGGCGATAATTTTTATTATGCCACACAGGAAAGAATGGCAGAGGCGCTGGACTTTTGGCGGTCATCCTATGAAAACCGCTGGTTTGCCAGGCTTTCCATTGTTGATAAGGCGGAATCGACCGTAGTGGGGACAGTTGAGCTTTGTCTGCGGGTCTCGGAGGATGAATTCGATCATATGGGAATATTGCGGGTGGATGTAAGGAGCGACTATGAAAAAGAAGAATCGCTCTATGAGATCATTGCGCTGACAGCGCCGCAGCTTCCGGAGCTGCGGGGCTGCCATGGCATACTTACCAAGGCTCCGATCTATGCTGTGGAGAGAGTGAAAGCCCTTCAGAAGACAGGATTTTCCAGGTCAGAGCATTTGCTTATCGGGAAAAATGGGTATGCTTATGACGGGTATTGGACAAAAGCTGCCTCAATAAACAGGCCCAGTAAGCTGAAATTTGTCTAAATTCACTAAATTTGCATACCCGCTTTTGTTGATTACGGAAGTTGACAGAAGCGGGTATTCTTATTATAATGTGCTTAACTGGTTAAGCAATAGGCGAACCTATATTTTTTGCTCTTTAGCTTAACTGGTTAAGCAAACAATACTCTTCATAAAAAGGGAGGATGATAAAAATGAAGAAAAAAGTATTAGGCGTGATGTTGGCGGCGGTCATGACCCTTGCACTGGCGGCCTGCGGAGACGGAGGAAAAGACGGAGGCAGCGGCGCCGATACAGGGCAGAGCGGCGCGGGAACGGAGCAGGGCAGCGCCGGTACAGAGCAGGGCGGCGGAGGCGTCGAACAGGAGGGAAGCGGCCAGGCAGTCTCTCACAAGGTGACCTTTTATGATGCGGACGGGACTACGGTCCTTTCAGAGGAAGAAGTGGCGGAGGGCGCTATGCCTACGGAGTATACGCCTGAAAAGGACGGCCAGGTATTTATGGGCTGGTTTGCAACTCCCTCCATGGCCCATGAGTTTGATTTTTCCCAGCCGGTCACAGAGGATATCTCGGTTTTTGCAGGTTTCATGGAGACAGTGGAAGATACCAGAAGTTTTGCCATCCTGGGCAGCGGAAAGAGCCCGTTGATGGCGGTATCCAGCTGGGGAAAGGTGATCAATGAGGAGCATTACATGACCAAAGCGGCGGATGAGAACGTTTACACGATCACTCTTGACCTCTGCGAGGGGGATGAGTTCCAGTTCGCCATTGATACAGCGTGGAGCAATCAGCGGGGAGGCGGCTATCTGGAGACCACGGATGCAGACGGAGTATCTTATTTCAGCGTATCCGGCGGGCTTTCCGACAGCACGAAAAAAGCAAACATCAAGTGCCTGCAGGACGGAAATTATACCTTTACGCTGACCACCTATCCCGGCGCGGATGTGTATGATACAGGCAACAGCTATTACACGGAAGAGACAAAGGAGAATTATAACTCCAATCCTTACGACACTATTACGTTTACCTACAACGGCGAGATGCAGGCGGCGATGGGCGAGATGGTCACCACATACTATATCAAGGGCGCCGTTGTCACCGAATGGCAGGATAAGTATGAGGAGCAGTATGCATTTACGGAAGAAAACGGGATACATACCCTGGTGATCGACTTGGAGCAGGGGGATGAGTTCCTGCTGACTACACTGGTCACCGGAGCAGACGGGACCTCCGCAGTGGGAAATGAGTATGTCCGTTACAGCAACATTACAGACGAGGCTTCCCTGGCATTTGTGGACGGCACGGAAAGCTATAACATTGTGGCAAAGGCTGCCGGTACTTATACCTTTACTTACGATCCTGCGTCCACACAGCTGACCGTAGGCTTTGAGGCAAAGTAAGGAGCATAGATTCTCAAACGAATACATTGTGCCTGCAGTCGGGGACTCGGTTGATGGCAAGCTCCATGCAGGAAAAGACGATTTCCAGCTTCTCCTGCAGGGGACAGGCGGCGAAAAATGCCTTTTCACCTGCCAGCCCGGACAGGGACTGCTGGCTGTAGACAATGTTGCCCGAAGGAAAGTCCGGTTCTTTCGGCAGGCGGCTGGTGAGACCGTGATTTCCCACGCAGCCGTTAGTCTCGGACACAAAGTGTACCGAGGGTAAGGTTTTCAGAATCAATGCCCGTATATCCTCGCTGTTGGGGGCGAGGCAGAGGTAGGTGTAGTTGCCTTCGCCGAAATGGGCGTCCGCCCTGCCCCTGAGCGCCGTATAGTCGGTGCAGACCTGGAAGAAGATATCCAGCGACGAGGTGATCAGACTGTCAACGGCAATCAGAGGAATCAGATTCTTTTCGCCCACAGCCCGGAAAAAGTCCGCGTTGGTGTCGTAACAAAGGATGGCGTCCGCATAATCCACCTGTGCCACATCGCCCTTGGGCTGCAGCAGCAGACGATAGCCGTGGGCATTCAGAACAGCCGCCAGCTCTTCGGCGACGATCATCTGCTCACAGCGCTTGTATAGGGATTCTTCATGGGCCAGGTACAGCGCCACGTTGCAGGTCCTGCTGGTGGCAAGGGATTTTGCGGAGGTGTTGGGCCTGTAGTCCAGCAGATTTATGATCTGCCACACCTTGCGCTTTGTTTCCTCGCTGATGCGCTGGTCGTCCCGGTGATTGATGACATAGGATACGGTTGCTACGGAGACACCTGCCTGTCTGGCAATATCTCGAATGGTATATTTTTTGCTCATAGTTTATTTATATACTGTGAGGGCACATTTGTCAATGCGGCGCGTGTGCTGTAACACTGCGGCGCGTGTGAACCGTGATACGCTGTTATACCCGGATGCCTTGTGGGAGACAGCAGGGCCAAATAGCTGCAAAACGATAGATCTATGCCTGCGGTCAAAGGCCGCGGGCAGCGGAAAGGCATGAGTATCAATATGAATGAACAGAGTATTTTACATATTCCGGATTCCCGGTATTGCTTTCCGGTTTCCGAGACAGAGGTGGTGCTGCGGCTGCGGACCGACAGGCGGGACTCCCTTGAAGGAGTTTGGGTGTTGTATGAAAATAAATATGTTATCCAGAGCCGCCGGCTCTGTGAAAAGATGGAGCGGAAGTACAATGACAGGCTCTTTTCCTGGTATGAGATAAAGCTGAAGCTGACGGATGCGCGGCTCAGCTACGTTTTCAAGCTGCGGGAAAACGGAAAGGAACAGTATTATTCCGAGGACGGGCTCAGTGAGACCTATGATTTTTCGCTGGCCTATTTTAACTTTTTCCAGCTTCCCTACATCAACCGGGCGGATATCCACAGGGAAGTGCCCTGGATGCGGAGCGCCGTATTTTATGAGATCTTTGTGGAACGCTTCTGTATAGGGGGAAAAAAGAAAAACGACACATATGTCAATATGGAGTGGGGGGAGAAGCCTCATCCTAAGAGCTTCGCGGGGGGAGATATTCCCGGCATCACGGAAAAGCTGGATCATATCAGGGGGCTTGGCGTGAATGCGCTGTATCTGACGCCGGTTTTTCAGTCGGTCTCCAACCACAAATATGACATTTCGGATTACCATGTCATTGACGCCTGCTTCGGCACAAACGCTGATTTTGGCAGGCTGGTGCAGGAAGCCCATGACCGGGGGATTCGGGTGGTGCTGGACGCGGTTTTTAACCATTGCAGCGAAAAGCTTTTCCAGTTTCAGGATGTGGTCCGGCAGGGGAGAAAATCGCCTTATTTTGACTGGTTCATCATTCGGGGAGAAAAGCCGGAAAAGGCTCCGCTGAATTACGAGGTGTTTTCCTACTGCGAGTATATGCCCAAGTTCAATACCTCCAACCCTGAGGTGCAGGAATTTTTATTGGATGCTGCAGTGTCCTGGATCGAAAGGTATGATATAGACGGCTGGCATCTGGATGTGTCTGACGAGGTGTCTCATGATTTCTGGCGGCAGTTCCGCAGGCGGGTGAAAAAGGTGAAACAGGACTGCGTCGTCATTGGGGAAAACTGGCACGATGCAAATCCATTCCTCCAGGGCGATCAGTATGACAGTATCATGAACTATGCCTTTACCAAGGCATGTCTGGATTATTACGCCTTTGAGACCCTTGACGGGGAAGGCTTTGCCTGGAAGCTCAGCAGCCTGCTGATGCGCAATACGGACCAGGTGAACCGAATGATGCTGAACCTGCTGGATTCCCATGATACGGATCGGTTCTATACCAGTGTGGGAAAGGATAAGAGCAAGCTGCTGTCAGCAGTGGCGGTAATGGTCATGTTTCCGGGGGCTCCCTGCGTTTACTACGGTACGGAGCTGCCGCTTGAGGGCGGCTATGACCCGGACAACCGGCGCTGTTTTGACTGGGATCGGTCTCACTGGGATATGGCTTATATGGAAAAGCTGAGAGCCCTTCTGCTGCTGCGGGGCGAAGGTACAGTACAGACCGGGGAGATCCGGCTGTACGGCAAAAACGGCTTGTTTGTGCTCAAGCGCATTGCAGACGGCAGAGAGCTGACCCTGTACTGCAATCGGACCGGCAGCAGGGTCCCGCTGGCGGCGGAGGGGGAAATTGCAGTGGAAAACGATTACGGCAGTGGGGAGCTTGCCCCGGAAGGCTTTGTAATATTCAGAAGGACATCCGAAGAGGAGGTATGAGGATGAAAAGGAAAATCACAGCGTTGTTTTTAACCGGCGTCATATGTACCGGACTGCTTTGCGGCTGCGGCGGAGAAAGCGGCGGGGGCCCGGAGGGAACGGGACAGCAGGCGGGAGACCGGGATGCGGGAGAAACGGCAGGCGGGGGAGCGGGAAGCGCTGCCGCCGTGGATCTGAGCAATATTTACAGCGGCGAGCTGGAACGGGATGTGACCATCCGCGTCCTGGAGAACGATACCGCCATTGAGCAGGGCTATTTCCGGGAGCTTATCGACGCTTTTAATGAAAAGTATGCGGAATACGGCATCGTGGCGGTGGACGCCAACATGGATCAATATAGTAATCTGGCGGACGACGGCCCTTACGGATATGGTCCTGACGTACTGTATCAGGCGAACGACGTACTGATGAAATATGTGGAAGGAAAACATATTTA
Source organism: Bacillota bacterium (assembly GCA_023663285.1). Taxonomy (GTDB): domain Bacteria; phylum Bacillota; class Clostridia; order Lachnospirales; family Lachnospiraceae; genus Acetatifactor. The sequence goes on along the minus strand of JAMPHT010000001.1, from coordinate 134,883 downwards.
TCCTGTCCCGGCGGAGAGCCTTGAATGCTTTTCAAAGATTCCGGAGAATGCCTGGAACGCATACCGGGCTGACGTAAACGGCGTGCAGTATTACATGGGCGTGCCGGTAAACGTCCAGTCCTCCATGCTGTATTACCGCAGGGATATGCTGCCTGAGGACTGGGAGAGCACCTGGGACAAGGACGGCAATAAGGTGCCTGACATGGTGGAGAACTGGAATGATATGTACAGATATTCCCAGGAACTTGTGGCAAAGAAGGACGGACATTTCGGATATATGCGCTCCCTCTATGACGTATATTTTTCCTCCGGCTTTCTCTTTTCTTACGGCGGCTATGTATTTGGAGATAACAATACCAATCCGGAGGATCTGGGATTTTCCGCAGGCCGGGCGGAGGTCGGGGCAAACGTGCTCCTGCAGCAGGCGGCGCTGATGAATGAAGGCTGTATCGACGATTCTATCACGGTGAGCGCATACAGCAAGCTGGCGGAGGAAAATCTGGTGATCACAGAGGTGCCGAAGCTTCCGGCAAGCGGCGACCTTACGGAGGAGGATCCGGAGTTGATTCCTTTAAAAGCCATGGGCGGCGTCAACGGTTATGCCATCAGCGCATACACAAAAGCGCCGAACGCCTGTCTGGCCTTTGTAGAGTTTGCCGCAAGCTATGAAATGCTGCTTCGCAGAAACGAGCTGCTGGGGATCGTGCCGGCCAGGAGCGATGTGGCGGAAGCCGTGGGCGGCGTATCTGAGATCATGTATGATGATCTGGACGCGGGCAATATCGTGGTCATGCCGTCCATCCGGGCGGTGGAGCAGATCTGGACGCCGGGGCAGACCTTTTTTGAGGATCTGGCAAAGGACGCTTTCCGGCCGGAGGCGGAAAAGAAGTATAAAACGCTGAACGACATCAAGGACGGACTGGCGGCGGTAGATGTTCAGATCTATGATGCGGTCCACACATTGGCGGGAACAAACTGATTGGCAGGCGCAAGAGGGTGTGTAAAGATGAAGATGAAACCAAATAAAAACGTGAAGGCCAGTATGTGCCTCATGGGGCTGGGACAGCTTATGTACGGGCAGATCGGGAAGGGGCTGCTTTATCTGGCAGTGCTGGCGCTGGGAATCGTTTATTTCGTCCGTCGGGGCGGTGCGGATCTGGCAGGACTGTTTACCCTGGGGACCAGGGAAGCGGATACCTGGCTGGGAATACAGGGCGATAACTCTGTGGTGATGCTGCTTATGGGGATCCTGGCGGCGATCGCACTTCTGCTTTTGCTGGCGGTCCATGTGTCAAATGTGCGGGACGTCCGGGAGACCCAGCGGCTGACGGAACGGGGAGGCCGTCCGGCTGCCTTTCGGGAGGATGTAAAACAGCTGCTGGACAGGAAATTTTATAAAACAGTGCTGTTTCTGCCGGTTCTGGGAGTCTGCGTGTTCAACATTCTCCCCATTATTTTCATGATAGCGATCGCGTTCACGAATTATGGCGGAAGCATTGTACCGCCCAAGCTGGTGGACTGGGTGGGCCTGGATAATTTTGTACAGATAACCACCCTGTCTCAGTTTGCCCCCACCTTTGGGAAAATATTGTCCTGGAATCTGCTCTGGGCGGTCTGCTCTACAGCCCTGAACTATTTTGCGGGACTGGGGCTGGCGCTTCTGCTGAACAAGGAATGTGTCAGGGGAAAGGTGTTCTGGCGGGCGTTTCCCATTCTCGCCTATGCGGTTCCGGGATTTATCACCCTTCTGGGATTCAAGTTTATGTTTTCCTACGGCGGTCCCATCAACCAGCTCATTATGGCTTCGGGCGGCCGGGCCATAGGCTTTCTGGACATTGATGCAAAGTGGATCGCCAGGCTGATCGGCTTCGGGGTCAATGCCTGGGTCAGCATCCCCTCTATCATGCTGCTGGCAACGGGCATCCTGTCCAACCGGGACATGACCCTGACGGAGGCGGCAAAGATCGACGGCGCGAATCCATGGCAGCAGTTTCGGCACATCACCCTGCCCTTTGTGCTGTTTTCCACCACACCTGTATTGCTGGGACAGTTCATCGGTAATTTCAATAATTTTGGTGTGTTTTATTTCCTGCGGGGCGGGCTGTATATAGACGGATATTTCCTGGCCAGCGACACGGACCTGCTGATAAACTGGCTTTATAATCTGTCCATCAGCAACAATTATTATAACATCGGTGCCGCCATCAGCCTGGTGATATTCATGATCACCTCACTGATCTCCCTGGTGATCTATACCAGGAGCGCATCCTATAAAGAAGAGGACACATTCCGATAAAGAAAAAGCAGAAGGAGAGTACTATGAAAGCTTCAAAAATAGCTGACACTTGTGTCACATATCTTGTGCTGATAGGGGTATGCTTTATATTTTTCTTTCCGTGCCTTTGGCTGATCCTGGCTTCCTTCAGCAAGTCGGGCTCCATCTATTCCTTTGACGGCTTTTTTCCCGGCGCATACAGCCTGGATACCTTCAAGGCGCTGTTCACGGATACCGCCATGTATAATTACCCCAGGTGGTTTTGCAATACGCTGTTCATTGCGGTCATTAGCTGCCTGATCGGCACGTTCCTGACGATCCTCACAGCCTATACCATGTCCCGTTTTCAGTTCAGGGCCAGAAGGACCATGATGAAAACCACGCTGCTGCTGGGAATGTTCCCCTCCTTTATGGGGATGATCGCGGTGTATATCATCATGACACAGTTTGGGCTGATCAACAATGTGTGGGGACTGATACTGATCTACAGCGCTAATGCGCCTATGGGCTACCTGACCCAGAAGGGATTCTTTGACACCATCCCCGCCTCCATTGACGAGGCGGCGCGGATCGATGGGGCAACGAATTTTCAGGTGTTTACGAAAATCAACCTGCCTGTTTCCATGCCTATCATCGTCTACACGGCACTGACCAGCTTTACCTTTCCCTGGAGCGATTTTATCCTGCCCAAGCTTCTGTTGAAGGAGAAGGATCTGTACACGGTGGCTGTGGGGCTGATGAGCCTGGGGGAAACGGAGTTCGCCCGCTTTGCCGCAGGAGCCGTGTTCATTGCGGTGCCCATTGTCATTCTGTACTTCTGTCTGGTCCGTTTCATGGTGAGCGGCATGACGGCGGGGGCGGTGAAGGGGTGAGGGCGGCTTCCTTTACCGTTCCTTTACCGTATTGAAAAGACTTTGTGAGGCAAAAAAGCGGGGAACCCTGATAGTAGAATAAAAATCGGTTGATTATTGCCGCGCAATATGATACAATACACTCAAAGCATATTTTCTTTTGTATCCGTCGCAGACGATACTTCTTCATTCTATTTTCTATAGAATTTCTTTTGAAAATCCATGCTTTTATATCACATCAACAAGCAGGAGTTTTCAGAAGGAAGCGCTCCTGCACACATCGCGAGTTTGCAAAGCAAATCTCGCAAGCGGGCAAGCCCGCTTTGTATAGGAGGGCACATATGAAGAGAATAAGAAAAAAGTACGAAGAACTGACGATCACGGACGATTTTATGTTCGGAAAGGTCATGCGGGATCCGAAGCACTGCAAAAAGCTGTTGGAGATCATTTTGAACTTGAAGATCCAAAAGATAGAGTTCATTGACGACCAGCAGACGGTAGATCCGGATTACGTGGCCCGTGGCATCAGGATCGATGTCTATGTAGAGGATGATACCGATACAGTTTACTCTGTGGAAATGCAGGCCAGGAACACGGGAGAACTGCAGATGAGGAGTCGTTATTACCAGTCGGCGGTGGATATCAACCTGATCAAAAAGGGGACAGATTACGAGCGGCTGAAAAAAAGCTATGTGATCTTTATCTGCACCTTTGATCTGTTTGGCAGGGGCCGGGCGATATATCATTTTGAAAATCTCTGCCGGGAAAATCCGACTATCCGCCTGGAGGATGGGACGGAGAAGATCTTTCTGAACACAAAAGGAATACGGGATGTAAATGGACCATTGGAGGATGTGGACGAAGAGCTTCGCTGCCTATTGGATTATTTTGAGAGCCTGGTGCCCCAGGATGCCTTTACCGGGGAACTGGATGAGGCGGTAGCCGCAGCAAAGCTGCATAAAGAGTGGAGGCGGGAATATATGACGCTGGAGCGGATGATGATGGACAGCAGAAGAGAAGGGAAAGCGGAAGGGCGCGCAGAAGGAAAAGCCGAGGCTGTACTGGAACTGCTGAGCGAATTGGGCGAACTGACAGATATGTTAAGGGAGCGCATTCAGCGGGAAACGGATCTGCAGGTGCTGGGAAAATGGCTGAAAGAGGCGGCCGGAGCAGAAAGCATCTCGGAATTTGAAAGCAAAATGTGACGGCAGTAAATTTTTGATCGGGAAAGATCCCGGAAGCGGCTGCGGCAGTTCCGGTCTGCTCGGTCTGGGGCTTGGCTGCAGCGCAGCCCGCGGATACCTGTATGGCGCCGTTGCCAATCAGATGCAGTCTGTTCAGAGCAAGTATGTCTATGGCAGAATAGTGGAGAATAGTAGTTTATTTAATGCAGATGAGCTTGAATGGGCCGAGGTTGTATCTTGAATGAAAGAGCCAGGGCAAAGGAAAACCCTGGCAACAGACCGCCCACAGTATTGCGCCGGAATGGCTCGTGGGAGATGTCTCTATAGTATATGTGGGCAGCAGGGAAATTATTTAAAGTTTGTCCTGCCAGTCATTCCGGAAACCATAATAATCCATGCGGACAAATGGGTATTTCTTAGTCAGTGATATGATTGAATTTTTCATCTCAGTGAAGTTATCGGAAGAAAGCAGCCGTTTCATTACAAGGACAAAGCCATAAAGATGGGAGTTGTCAATCTGCCCGTCTTTATTTTTGATCAGCAGGTTCTTCTCTTTTTTGTTAAGGGAAGGCTTTTGTTCAAAAAGGCGGTTATATATCCGGCTTCCGTGCGCACAAAGATTGCGGAGGATCGTCATGCTGTGCATATAGTTTCCAAGAATGGAGGCTCCTTTACTCATAGTCAGGCCAAAGGTACAGGCAACTGCATCTTTGATAGGTTGCTCAGAAATGGAGTATAAAAATGAGATGTCGGATATGGTAAACAAATCGACATATGCCCAAAGAGGAATATCCTGCTGTAATTCATTTACAAAATGTTTTAGATAGGCCTCGTGAGGAAGGCGCTGGGTTTTCTGTTGATCTGCTTTGTCGATGATCTCTTTATGCTTGGCTTTGTTGGTGAAAAACGATTCATCAAGATAACCGGTAGGACCATGAACTTTTGTGAATTCATAAACATATACGGATTTCATCTGCACTTCAATCACTTCAAGATACTGGAGAAAGATGTGTCTGAGTTCATGGTCAAAATTATAGATGTCAACAATGTTTTGGAATGTTGCAGATTTAGAAAAGACATCATTTATGCGAAGAGTCAGCGAATAGCCGCTAATACGGTAATAGTTGTTGTGGAGCAGAAAATCTCTGGCCTGTGGCACATCATTGATAGTTAGGCCGCGGGAACGGAGGATTCCAATCTGTTCTTCGATTGTTTTGAAACTTTTATCTGCCATATCATTACTCCCTATAAACAAAACGCCCTCAAGTGTGCATATGTTTCCACAGAGGCCTGAGGGAGATGTTGATTAAATAATACCATAAAATAGAAAGATGTCAAGGAACGAATGTTCTGCTTTGCGAAATTCAGAAGGCAGAAATGCAAAAGAACTGAAACGATATGTCCGGTGCGCCCGCCGCCCGGTTCGTTTCATGGTGAGCGGCATGACGGCGGCGATGAAGAGGTGAGGACCTAAAAAAGCTTGACAGTATATTCTACAAAGTGTAATATAAAGGCATACTACAAGATGTAAAATAAAATCGGGACGGGAGGATACAGCATGAGCGAATTGAGGATGGGGACTGCGGAAGCAAGATTCGCTGACATGATTTGGAATAACGAACCGATTTCATCAGGGGATCTGGCTAAGCTGGCAAATCAGGAATTTGAGTGGAAAAAGACAACTTCCTTTACCGTATTGAAAAGACTTTGTGAGAGAGGGCTTTTCCAAAATCAGAACGGGACCGTCACGTCCCTGATATCCAGAAAAGAGTTCTATGCCCGGCACAGCGAATCCTATGTGGAAGAGGCATTCGGGGGCTCGCTGCCCGCCTTCTTAGCTGCATTCGGGACAAGAAAGAAGCTTACGGATAAGGAGATCGAGGAGATCAGGAGTATTATTGATTCCATGAGGGGGTAAGCGTATGCTGAAACGCTTTCCCAAGTACATTTCCTATATGCTTTGGAGTGTTGTGCTGTTCAGGCTTCTCTGTCCGATCACATTGGAATCTGTGATCAGCCCTGTTCCGAGCTTGAAGCCTGCATTCTATGAGTATACCGCGGAAAGGGATGCTGCCTTGGCAGGGGACCAGGGCAGTGATAATTTGCCCGGCAGTGATAATTTGCCCGGCAGCGTGAGCCTGTCTGGCGGTAATGATTTGTCCGGTGATGAGAGCCTGCCTGGCAATAGTGACTTGCCCGGCGAATCCGCTGTGAGCAGCTCTGAAGGTGAAGCCGCGAATATGCCGGAAACTGAATCGGCCGTATCGGCAGGGCATTATCCGGATGAAAATGTCAGGACGCCGGAACTCTCCTGGCAGGAACAGTTTATTTTGTTCGGGAAATACGTGTGGGCAGCCGGGGCGGGCGTGATGCTTTTGTACTGCATGATTTCTGTTATCAGGATTCGCAATAAAGTATCGGAAGCTATTCCCCTGAAAGGGAAAATTTATATTACGGATGAAAACATATCTCCTTTTGTGATGGGCATATTCAGGCCCAGGATCTATTTGCCGGGGAGCTTGAGCCGGGAGGAGCGGAAATACGTCATCCTGCATGAAAAATTTCACATCAGGCGATTTGATCATGTGGCAAAGCCGATGGCGTTTGCCGCATTGTGCATTCATTGGTTCAATCCGCTGGTATGGATCGCGTTTGTCCTTTTCTGTAAGGACATGGAAATGAGTTGTGATGAAGCAGTGATAAAAAGGCTGGGGGAAAACATCAGAGCGGATTATGCCGCTTCCCTGCTGGCTCTTTCAACACCCCACCGCATCCTGCGCGGGATCCCGGTGGATTTTGGAGAAGGGGATACAAAGGGCAGGGTCAGGAATCTGGCGGCCTTTAAAAAGACAAAAAGAGGCGTGGCGGCAGCTTTGGCTGCCGTGGCAGTCATTCTGATCGTATGCCTGGCCTCGAATCATAAGACCCTTGCTTCGGACGAAGCTGCTCCCGATAGTGAAACAGCTCATGCGGAAGGCAGTGAAGCGCAGGATACGCCGGACGGTGAAGGATCGAATATACCCGGCGTCCTGGATGCTGTAAATGCTGCAAATGCAGTAAATGCAGTAAATGCCGGCGGAGAGCAGGAAATGGCGGATGAGCCGGACGAGCCGAAGCAAATAACGGTTTCTTTGGATATCACGGAGCAATATGTCACGCATAAGGGAGATCCGTCCAATCTCTATTATATTGATGAGAACGGTGTATTATGGGGGTGCGGGAGGAACAATTACGGTCAGTTGGGGCAGGGGACTCAGGATCACGATTTTCATGAGGATATGGTAAAAATTGCAGAAAATGTGGTTCATGTAGACTATTCACAGACGGGCTTTGTCATTTTTCTCACAGCGGACCATGAGCTTTATGGATTTGGCAACGCCGATCCTGTTGCTGGAGGATGTGGTTTATGCCTGCTGCGGCAGAATGGATATCGTCTGTCTGAAGGAGGATGGGTCGGTATGGACCTGGGGAACCCTCTTTTCGTTGGATGGCTATTATTCAAAAAATGCAAATAATATAGAAAAGCCCATAAAGATCCTGGAGGATGCAGTTCTGGTCACAGGCGGCTGGTTCAATCACGCGGCGCTGCTTCGGGATGGAACGGTGTGGACATGGGGCTATAATGGCGCGGGGAACTGCGGCGTTGCAAACACTTATGCGGTATGGGGGCCGGCCATGGTTGCAGATGGTGTTGTCATGGTCTGGACAGACCTGGTTTTATATGGGGATTATCCACCGGATAAGGAGGATATCAGGCTGGCATGGACAGGAAAGCTGAAATATGATATGGACTATGAGGATATTGCGGCGTTTGACGGTGTTTATCTCAAATCCTTAAATAATACGGTCATTCAGAAAGCAGACGGCTCCTACTGGGTATGCGGCGAGAATGTGGGTACGGAGGAAAAGGTGGTGCCGGGAGGGGAGGCTGCTTATACGATAATCTGTACCCACGAGTTTTATCCATGTGAATGAAAAGCCAGGACGCCTTTACCGGGGAAGCGGATGAGGCGGCAGCCGCGGCAAGGGAGCATAAGGAATACTATATCTTGCCGTTTAAAACGTTAGAGGATTCAACCATGTTTTGAAATTTGAAGAGTATTACCGCACATCTTTGCGGAGTATAGTGAAGATGAACAAAAAGGTGACAAGAGAAGCGTCCTGATGGGCGCTTTCTTGTTTTTAGGCTTTAGCCTGATTCCCATTCAATGGGAAACGAATCTGCAGGTGCTGGGAAAATGACAGAAAGAAGCCGCCAGAGCAGAAAGTATTTCGGAATTTGAATGGAAGTATAGGAAAACCAAGTTTACATATATAGCCTTTTTTTCTTTTTGGTTATTGAATTTGCAAATTCATATATGTGCAAGCTTTTGTGTTTTGCATAAGCTTCACAACAAAAAGAAAGAGAGGAATTGTTTATGGGAGTATTAAACGTAAAGCTGACACTGAATTCAAATGGCTCAATTACCGCAAATTGGTCGGCTGTCAGTAATGCGACCAGGTACACAGCCATTATGTATCCGGTAGGCAATAGCTATGCTATTTATAATGAGACAAATCTGCATACAACTTCTTATACCAGCAGAGCAAATCTAAGCGAAAATCAACAGTATTCGGTTACGGTGACGGCAATCCGGAGTTCGGGAGGAAATGTCAGCGAAGCGGCAAAGGTGCTGATCCCGCTGGATTTCTATGATAATCAACCAATCTCGGCACCCCAGAATGTCAGAGCGGTAGCGGATACAACATCTGTTACGGTGAGTTTTGATGCGGTAGCCCACGCAAGGAGTTATGACATTCTGTTTGACAATAAGGTTACGAATGTGACAACGACCAGCGGGAAGTTTACCGGACTTCAGCAACAGAGCAGTCATACCTATGCGGTGCGGGCAAAGACCTCAAAGCAAACCAGTGCGTACAGCGCGACACAAACGATAAAAACTCTTGCCGCCACGCCGGCTGTGCCATCAGGAATCAGGAAAACGGCGACAGAAACCTCTGCGACGATTGGGTGGAACGCTGTCAGCGGAGCCACCGGTTACGATGTCCTGTTTAACGGTCTGGTTTACAGTGAATCCTCCACCTCACATCAGTTCACAGGTCTGACGGCAGGAAAAAGCTACACCTTCAGGTGAGAGCCAAGAATGCGGGTGTTGTCAGTGCGTATTCTTCCTCCAACACTGTCACTACGGCACCCAAGGCACCTACAACCATAAGCGCCACAAGTACAGATACTACAGCCACTGTTACCTGGAACCAGGTGACTGGCGCGACAGGATATATTGTGCGCTTTAACAATACAGAGGTACACTGTTCAGGAACGGTATTTTCTTATACAGTCAGCGGGCTTACCCCAAAGACATCCTACAGCTACCAGGTATGCTCAAAAAGTGCGGACGGTTCCGGGTCTTTCAGCACTTCCAGAACAATCAAAACACAGGCGCTGTCTGTCCCGACCGGCATAACGCACAGTGCAACTGAGAATTCTGTGACCATAAGCTGGGATCCGGTCAGCGGTGCTACGGGATATAATGTCTATTTTAATAATTTGACATACAATCCCACCAATACATCCATAACCATTACAGGACTTCCTGCAAACCATAGCTACACCTATCAGGTAAGGGCTAAAAATGCCAGTGAGGTTGGTACATATAGTGATGCGCGGACTGTGAGTACAGTGCCTTCAGCACCCGCATCCTCAGGCGTTTCCGCTGTCGCAGGCAATGATTCTGTCACAGTGAGTTGGGGGGCAGTGGCAGGTGCGGAAAGCTATGATGTCCTGTTTAACGGGACAGTCCATAATGTAAAGACCAATTCTGCCACCATCGCCGGATTGACGGCAAATACGAGTTACACTTACCAGATCCGTGTGAGAAATGCAGACGGCGCAGGTTCCTACAGTTCGGCGAAAACAATTCGTACAGCGCCTGATGTGCCGGCTGCTACAGCAGTTTCGGCTACAAACAGGGTTACTGTCAGCTGGAGCGCTGTTTCAGGGGCCTCCAGCTATGATCTGCTCTTTGACGGGACGACCTATCGGGTAACAGGAACCAACAAGGTGATTTCCGGGTTGACGGCAGGAGCAGTGTGTACTTATCAGGTCAGATCCAACAGTGCCAGTGGATCCAGCAGCTATTCCGCGGCTAAAACAATCATGGTTGCTCCGAATACGCCTGTTGGGATCAGTGCAACAGCCACATCGGATTCAGTGACTGTCAGTTGGACAGCTGCCGCCGGCGCTTCCGGCTATGAGGTGTATTTCGGCGGTAAAACCTATGAAACAGCTGCGACCTCATTAAAGATCACAGGTCTTGCATACAATACTAAATACAATTATCAGGTTCGCTCTAAAAATGCCGGGGGCACCAGTGCGTATTCCAATAATTACAGCATCCAGACTCTGATAAAAGCACCGGATACGCCTACAGGAGTCACGGCTGATGCCACATACTATTCCGTGACTGTAAGATGGAATGCAGCAGTCAATGCAACCGGTTACGATGTCCTGTTTAATGGAACTGTTTATGATGTTACAGGCACTTCCAAAACAATCAATGGTTTAGCGGCAAGCACCCGTTATAGCTATCAGGTCCGTGCAAAGAACGCAGGGGGTGTCAGTGCGTATTCAGGGGCTATGACAATAACGACGCCGATGAAGCCGCCTGCCGTGCCGACAGGGATCAAAGCCACGGCAACAGCGAGTTCCGTGACGGTCAGTTGGGACGCGGTAAATGGCGCAGTTTATTATATAGTGATTCAGAACGGTAAGCAGTCTACCGTGACAGGAACAACGGCAAAGTACGGCGGCCTGTCACCCGATGCGGAGTACACTTATCAGGTTTGCGCTGTAAACGACTCAGGCGCAAGTGCATACAGCACATTAAAGACGATCCGCACATTGCAGGCGACGCCGGGGACTCCTGATACTGTATGGGCGGAGCCCGACCTGAACAGTATTGTGGTAAAGTGGCTTACGGTGCCGGATGCTTCGGCGTATGAAGTGGAATTTGACGGCATTGCCAGTGCTGTCATGTCGGCTGAGCAGGAAAAGGAGGAGCCTTCGGCATATTCGTTGTCTGAAAAAGTGATGTTCATGGCATTTTCGGGGCTGCAGCCCAACACGGAACATACCTATCGCGTGCGTGCCAAAAATATCTATGGTTTTGGCGAGTACAGTGAGCTTCAGACAATCACCACAAAGACAAGCAAGCGGAACGGTATGCCATCTGCAAAAAAGCACGTTTCTTATCCTGACGGAAGATTAGCTTATACGGGGCTGGACCCGGTGAATGCGATCACAGGATCTTTTTTGTGGAGCTGTACGTTTTTGGAGGACTATGGAAGAGATGCTCTGCAGTTCACGCTGATGTATGACGCACAGCGGAACAGGCAAGAGACTTCCATGGGTAAAGGGTGGACGCACGCTCTCAATTACCTGTTGTATTGTGATGCACAGTATTATTATTTCAGCACCCCTTATGATGAGGTAACAGCCTTCCGCAGGGAAGAGGGGAAAAACTCTCTTGCGTCGGATGAAAGCAGCGGGGCAGATTATCGGCTGGAAATAGGTGAAAACGGCGATATTACTATTCGGGATCTGGACGGCGCCGGGTATTGCTTTGACAGCGAGCTGCAGCTCGTTGGAATATGGGAGAACGGTTTGCCTGTCTGTCGATTTGAGACGGATAAGTTGGAAGGCACTGTGCGGATCTTGGGACGGCACGGGGGATGTATTACCCTGGTCTATGCCGACGGATATCTGGTGAGAGCGGAAGATGCCTTAGGAAATACAGTTACGCTCGCCTATGAAGGGGAACAGCTGATTTCCGTAACGAATCCCGTTGGTAAGCAAATGACCTTTGAGTATGATGAGAACGGAAGGCTTGCAAGGATTGGAGACTTTTCCGGCAAAATCTATCTGGAAAATTGCTATGACGGCTTGGGCAGGGTCATGTCCCAAACCATGGCGGACAGGGGTACCAGTACTGTCTCCTACTCTGACGGCTGTACAAGCTTTACGGACGAAGAAGGGAACGTAAAGAATTACTATTATAGCGAGACGGGTAATGTCACCGAGATAGAACAGGCAGGGAGCAGTATCCGCAGCGGTTATAATGAGCGGGGGCAGATGGTGGAGCAGATCGACGCCCTTGGAAATAAGACCCGGATGGAATATGACGATGCAGGCCGCATGAACCTTGTCATTCATCCGGATCTGACGACGGAACAGATTTTCTATAATGGGCGAAATCTGCCGGAAAGAATCATAAATCGCGACGGCACGGAAAGCTGTTACATATATGATGAAAGAAACAATCTGATCTCCGTTCAGGATGAAAGGGGTAATATCTGCACCTATGTCTATGACGGTCAGGACAATTTGACAAGCTTTACAGGCAAGGAAGGCAGCGAGTGGCAGTATGCTTATGACGAAAATGGGCATTTATGCGAGGTGCAGGATCCTGAAGAAAACCATTATCTGTATGTCCATGATGCCATTGGCCGGCTTACTTCCTATACTACGCCTACAGGAAGGACCACGACTTACGAATATTCGGCTGCCGGGGAACTGCTCAAGATCGTGGATGCCGACGGCAGTCAGGTCTTTGCATACGATAGTAACGGAAGATGTACCGGTATCACAGACAGAATGGGTAACAGCCAGAGGCTGGAGTACAACTCAATGGGGCAGGTGGTGCTTGCCACGGATTTCCTGGGGAAAGAGTACCGCTTTACTTATGACGCAAGGGGAAATCTTCTCACGGAAACGGATCCCATGGGCTATCGGATGGAATATACCTATGATGCCCTTGGAAATAAGATATCCGCAAAAGACAAAAACGGCGGCGTGACGCACTTTTACTTTGATGCGAACAATCGTCTGACGCAGGTAAAGGATGCAGTCGGCGGGACTGTAAGCTACACATACAATAATATGGGAGCGATAACCGCGGTGACGGATCCACTGTCTCATCAGAGGACTGTTGCCTATGACCGGGCGGGACGTGTCATAAGTAAAACGGATGCCTTGGGTCACAGCGTCAGCTATACCTATGACGAGGCGGGGAATATCCTTACAATGACGGATGAGGACGGCGTGGTCACGACCTATGGATATGACAGGGAAAACAGGCTGGTATCTATTGCGACTGCGGAAGGAATGACTACATTTACCTATGATGGACTTGACAGGGTGATCTCCGTGTTGGATGTGGATGGTTATACAGAGCAGGCTGGGTATGACGGTGATGGGAACCGGATTCAGTCCGTCGATAAGGAAGGCAGACAGACCGGCTATGTCTACGACAGCATGGGCAGGCTTGCTGAGGAAACTGCGCCTAATGGCGGAAAGACAGCCTATGCTTATGACAGGAATGGTAACTGCATACAAATCACGGATGCAGAAAATCATGTTTATACATATGCCTATGACGCTGATAACCGCCTGACTATGAGCACAGACCCGGCGGGCAACAGTACATCCTATGAATTTGACGACAGGGGATATCTTGTGTGCGTCACGGATGCAAGAGGCGGTACGACGCGGTATGCCTATGATGGTAATGGCAATCGAGTCAAAGAGATCAACCCCATCGGAGGAGAGAAAACCTATACCTATGACAGCTTGAACCGTCTTATCGGCGTGACGGATGAAATGGGCAATTCCAGTATTTATGCTTATGATGCGGCAGGCAACAGAATCTCATATACAGATGCCAACGGTAACAGCTGGCATTACACCTATGATGCCAACGATCGCCTGCTCAGTGTGACCGGACAGGGTGACGGTACCATGACTCTGACCTATTCCAATACCGGAAAGGTGTTGAGCGTCACGGATATGGAAGGGGCGGAGACGGAATATCGATATGATGTCATGGGACGGCTTACGGAGATGTCGGATGCCCTGGGTCACAGTCTCGCTTTCGGCTATGACAGTGTGGGACATCTGGTATCGCAGACGGATGCTAACGGTAATACCACAAAGTATGAATATTCTCCCGGCGGTAATATTACTGACATTACAGATGCGGAAGGAAATCATACGGCCTATACTTATAATGAACTTGGTCAGGTGCTGACAGAGACAGACGCTCTGGGAAATACAGTGACCTATACTTATGATCGTATAGGACAGGTCACCTCTCTGACGAATGCCATGGGGAATACGATGATATTCACTTACACCATGGACGGCCGGATCGAGACGGTGCAGGATGCGGAAGGGGCGGTCACCAGATATACCTATGACGCCTGCGGAAATCTTTCCGGTACGGAGGATGCTCTGGGCAACATAGTCCGCTATGAATATGACGCTATGAACAATCAGATAAAGGAATGTATGGATGCGCCCGGAGAGCCGATCTGCGCCACCCTTTATCAATATGACAAAAAGGGGCGGATGATAAAAGAAATTCTTCCTATTCTGGATGAAAAGGTGTATGATTACGATGGGAATGACAACATGGTATCCTTTACAGATGAAGAGGGACAGGAGACCACGGTACGTTATGACCTGAATGATCGACCGACAGCTATCACTTACAGCGACGGCAGGACAGCAGCTTTCCGCTACAATCGGCGCGGTGAGTTGGTGGAGATGCAGGACTGGAACGGTACCGCAGCCATGGAGCGGGACATCCTGGGCAGACTGGTGAAGGTGACTGACCACAATGGGCGGGAGACCGGGTTTGCCTATGATGCGGCAGGCAATCGGACGGGCATCACCTACCCTGACGGCACCACAGCGGTCTATGCGTATGACAGGAATAATCGCCTTGTGAAGGTGACGGACGGTGAAGGCCAGGCAGTACAGTATACCTATGACGGCGCGGGAAACCTGCTTTCCATAGCGCAGCCGGGAAGCGCTTCTGTCTGCACTTACAATGCAAACGGGCAGCCTGTAAAGGTGGATCACAGCCTGGGCGACAACGTCTCCATGAGAGAGACCTTTGCCTATGATGCCATGGGGCGGATCACGAGCTCCGAGCGCACGGGCAGTATGGCGGAATTCATCGGAAATGCGTCATATGGCTATGATGCGGCAGGAAGGCTCGTATCCTATGGGAGCGGGCAGAATGAGGAAACATACACTTATGATGCTCTGGGCAATCGGATATCGAAGAGCGTCAACGGTCTGCAGAAGGCGGTATATCAGTACAATCAGCTGAATCAGCTGATCGCCATGACAGAGGACGGAGCAGAGTATACCTTTGCGTATGACAGGCGCGGTAACCTGACGGAAGAGAGCAGGGGAGGCAGTCCGATACGCAGATATGTCTATGACACTGCCGGTATGCTGGCATCCGGAGAAAATCTGGAGAGCGGCGAAGAGACGGCATATATCTACAACGCCCTGCGGATGCGTGTGGGAAATATACGCAAGCTGGGCGCCGGAGAGAACCGGAGCACACGGGAGATACAATATGTGCCTGACTTCCTGGGGGCGGCAGGTAACGATCTGATGTCTTATGAGACAGGCGCAGCCGACACCCGCAGTATCTTCGGAAAAAGCTACGAATTGCTGAACCGAAAAGTGTCGGGCGCACCGACAGGTGTACCGGAAAAGGTATACTTCCAACCTGATATATATGGTAGTCCCCTGTTTGCTGCAGATGACCGGGGAAACCTGCTGCAATACGCGGAGCGGAGCATATGGGGCGACTTGAGACCGGGAGGGGAGGCGGCTTCCGGGCTGGCGGAGAGCCTGCGCTTTACCAGCTATACCCTGGATCCCGTGATTGGAAAGTACTTTGCACAGGCAAGGTTCTATGACAGCGCAAGCGGCAGGATGCTGTCCATGGATCCCGTGAAACACGGACTGAACAGATATTGCTATTGTAACAACGACCCTGTGAACTACGAGGACGCCACCGGCGAGTTCCTTCATGGATTAGTCGTCTTTGGCGGCGCTTTTGCTACCAGTTTTCTCTTTAACTTTGGGGAATCCGTGGTATCTCAGCTAATGGACGGCGGGGAAATAAACTGGCGGCAGGCGTTGGGAAAAGGTGTGAACGGAGGACTTACCGGCGGCACCAGAATGGCATTGGTAAGCAGTGGCGTAGGTATCCCGCTGGTTCTGGCTTCGGACTTTGTGACAGGCACGGTCGGGGAAGCGCTGGAGCAGTGGATCACCACCGGAGAGATCAATCCCCGCAAGAGTATCACCAGCGGGTTGACAAATGCAGTCGGAGGCTTGATCTATGGGAACGATCCGCTGAAGAGCGGAGGAAGCTCATTCCTGAGAGGCACCGGAAGCGGCATGGCAATCTCCGGGATCAATTACATTTCCGATGCGCTGGGGAGTATGTGGCAGAAGGACACAAATACAGGACGGGATATGGGGATCGCCGGTGCAATAGCCTTAGGCGTTCTCTCACCGTACACCTATGGGAAAGATCCCGGAAGCGGCTGCGGCAGTTCCGGTCTGTCCGGTCTGGGGCTTGGCTACAGCGCAGCCCGCGGATACCTGTATGGTGCAGTTGCCAACCAGATGCAGCCGGTTCGGAGCAAAAAAGACGGCTTCAGTCTTGCAGGCTTTTGCAAGGAAGTCCTGCTGGGCGGCGTCGTGGAAGGATTTTCCAGTGTCAGCTTCTTTGGACTGGGCAAGGTTGCCGATGCGCTGAAAAGAGGTATTCAGGGAAGATACAGCAAGGGTGTTGGGACAAGCGTTGATACGATGGATGATCGTAAGATCTCTAATGACTATTTCAGCACCGGGGAGCGCATTGCCACAACAAAACAGATAAGAGATTATAAAAAAAGAATGCGGGAAAGGGGAATCAAGGTTATTATAGACAAAAAGGGTCGGGTTTTACAGGACTCCAGAGTTGCCGGATTTGATTATTCAAAGGGAATTATTTATATCAAGAAGAAGCCCGGCGTGTTGGACCTGTATCATGAAGGATATCATGCAGAGCAATATCTGAAAATAGGCCAAGAAAGCTATATGGGATTGGACAGGCTGGCCAGAGAGGAGTATGTCTATGGAAGAATAGTGGAGAATAGTAGTTTATTCAATGCTGCGGAGTTAAAAATGAGCCAGAATTATATATTGAATCTGAGGAGGTAGGTAGATTTATGCCAGAGATGGAGAAGCAGTTTATAGGATATGACAAGGTGAATTTCAAAACAAATTTAAAGAAGGAGGACATTTTAAAAATTGTAGAAAGTTTTATTCACAAAAAAGGGAAACCGTATGAAATAAATGAAGAAACAATAACATATGATAAGGAATCTCTTTTGACTAAAGAGCCAGTGTGGCATGTGGAGGTGATTTCGGTCGAAACGAAAAAGCGTTTTCCAGATGCATATGAGACACTTGCCATTTCAGATAGGGAGAAGAGGGTAGTGTACTTGCAGAATGACCATGGAAGAGTAGCTGAGATATTTTAAAATTTGTTTTCTGATGATTCATTCAGCAGCCATGCTGTAAGAGACAGTTTCCGGGGATTGTACCTTGGAAACTGTCTTTCTTTGTTGAATAGGAAATTCCTGTGGAATTTCCGTATGAAATAACGAGTTTGCAAAACAAATATCGCAAACGGACAACGTCGGCTTTTTTATGACAACAGAATTTTCGCGAAAACTATATTAACAATAATCTTGACGAATGTGTCTACATGATGTAAACTCATAATGTAAATTCTACATTGCATAGACAGGAGCGTATTATGACGGTATATAAATTGGGAGAAATTGAAATGAAATTTGCGGAGCTTATTTGGAGGAATGAGCCGATTCCTTCGGGAGAGCTGGCATCTTTAAGTCTGAAAGAGTTGAACTGGAAGCGAACCACCACTTATACGGTTTTAAAGAGATTATGCGAAAAAGGTATCTTTAAAAATGAAAAAGGCGTAGTATCGTCGTTGGTTTCCAAACAGTTGTTTCAGGCAAAACAGAGCGAAGAATTTGTAGAAGGGACTTTTGGCGGCTCTCTTCCTGATTTTGTTGCGGCTTTTGTCTCTCAAAAAAAGCTTTCCAGAGAAGAGATAGAAGAACTGAAACGAATTATCGAGGAAAACTAAGAGGGTGATGGAGGAAAAATCATGGATGCTTTAATGAGTGTACTTATCAAAATGAGCCTGCGCGGAATCATTATCATTCTTGTTATCCTGCTTATTCGGTTCTTGATGAAGAGATTGCGGATCGGTCATAAATATATTCTTGGACTTTGGGCAATGACATTTCTGTTTTTCATTGTTCCCTGGAAGATGAGCCTGTCGGTAGGATTTTGGAACAATGCAGATATTCCGGAACAAATGAGGATGATTTCAGAATTTGGGTCGGCGGCAGATGAAAGAAATAATATTGCTGAACCGCTCGATATTTCTGATGTGGGCATTGCTGACAGTATTATGGTCGGTGCGCCCGCCATTATTGATAAAAGCACTACAGGAACTGTTACTGCGGCTCCTGTGGAATCGAAGGAACAAAATATTGCAGGAATGAGTGAGCTGGGAGATAATAGCCCGGCAAAATTTGAGGCCGGGAGTGTGATAGAAGTTATATGGCTGGCAGGCTTAAGTACCCTCTTCGGACATATGATTTATTCCTATTTTGCGCTCAAAAGGAAATTACGGTTGAGCGTTTTATATGAAGATAATATCTGGTGGGCAGAAAATATTGATATTCCCATGGTTTTTGGCTTGATCCGCTCCAAAATATACCTGCCGACTTCTATGGAATTTGAAGATCTTTCTTATGTTATTGCCCATGAGAAGATGCATATCAAAAGGAAAGACAGCCTGTTCAAAATGCTTGTATACGTAATATGTCTGATCCACTGGTTCAATCCCTTTGTCTGGATCGCCTATTTCCTGTTTGGAAGTGATTTGGAAAAAGCCTGTGATGAGGAGGTCATCCGGACTCTGAGCAGGGAGGATCGGAAGAAGTATGCTTATGCGCTGCTTTATATTGCCGCGGAGAATGGTTCAAGAAAGAAAAGAGTATTTGTTGCACCGATTTGTTTTGATGAGGGAAATGTAAAGTCAAGAATCAGGAATATCATGAAATACAAATATACTCTTCCGGGAATTGGAAGCGTAGTAGTGATCGTGATCGTGGCGCTGTCTGTGATGTTTGCGACAGAATCAGAGGACAGCAATACAGAGGAAAATGTGAAAACAGAAGAATCAGAAGAAGGATCAGAAGAATCAGTCGATGAAGGCCATGAAGAAAATGCAGGTACAGATGTGCTGACTGGCGAGGAAACGGAAAAACTCCCGGTTTTTTATGTGGAGGACTTGAATGTGCTTCAAATAGGGGAAAGCTTTTCACTGGAGGATTACTATATTACCAGCCGCTATACCTTTTCAAATCATTATTATATAGATGAGAACGGTGTGCTCTGGGGCGCCGGAGAGAATGAATTCGGGCAGCTCGGTACTGGTACTTATGGTTCCGAGGAATACTATGAAGAGCCGGTCAAGATCGCTGAAAATGTAATTTCTGTGGATGCTTCATGGAATAATTATTTTTGTATCTATTTGACTGAAGGCGGAGAGCTCTATGGTATCGGTTCTAATCATGCGGAAGTGCTTTTGGGAGAAGAAAGCGAAGCCCAGGTTTATTCAGATTATGATTTTCAAAAGGTCACAGAGCCGGTCCTTTTGATGACAGATGTGGCTTATGCCAGAGCGGGACGGGCATGCATCGTTGCCCTTAAAAATGATCAGACCGCTTACTGGTGGGGACAGTACGCTCCTTTAACACATACTTATGCAAATATCAGTTATCCCAAAAGTAATGACAACTATTGGAAATTGGAAGAAGATATATCTAATCCGGTAAAAATGTTTGCAGCAAAGCCCATGAAGATCTTGGAGCGATGTAAATATATTACCACAGGAACGTTTACGGGCGCTGCCATCAGTGAGTCGGGAGAATTATATACCTGGGGATTTAATGTCTTTGGACAATGCGGAACAACTGTGACAGAGGATGATTTTGTCCGTACTCCCGTAAAGGTCATGGATGGTGTGAAAATGGTTTGGTCGGACAGAATCGCCTTTGGTGATTCCATAAGCCGGTATTCGGAGTTTGAAAGATGGGAAACGGATTATAAAGACAACACGTTTGTGTTGAAAGAGGATAACAGCTTGCTGGCTGTTGGATTGGATCTGGGTGACAAGGAGAAAATAACGCAAGTGAACGGAGATATCTTAGAGACCCAAACCCATCGATATAATGATGATTTCGTTCCGGTGCAGGTAATAGAATACTCTATAAGCAACAATCTGACAGTTTTAAGCGAGTTGGAGTTTGGTATGTCCATAGAGGAGGTTGAGCAGATTCTGAACAGTGCTGATATGCGCACATTTCGAGTATCTGATGAACGCGTATACAGTGAAGGGTATGAGGTATGCCTCGCAGCAAAGTATAACCAGTATCATTGTTATTTTGACAGCCAAGATAAGCTGGCCAGGATCACGCTTCAGGAGGGCGGAAGCCGGGACGGGCGGTTTGCTTTGGAAATGTCTCTTTCGGATTTAGAAAAGGTAGTTGAAGAAACTTTAACGAAAATAGAAAGCGATTACACATGGGATACATGGGAAATATGGAGCTATCAGGATCAGAAACAGCAGATACAGTACGAGTTCTCAATGTATAAGGGAAGAGTAATTGCTGTGGACGAGATCATGATAAGTGAAAATTCCGGGCAGTAAAGGTTGCCGCCTTAACAGGTAACAGTGTTAAGGCGGCAGCCATGACAGGTATACTTTACACTTTTCTTAACAGAATGCTTCCTACATTGACCCAGCGGGAGTCATAGGTCAAATCGATAAAGCCATTTCCGGCGAAGGTATATTTTTTATCGCCAGCGGGCTGTACACTTGTTACAGCGATGTAGTTCATTTGGTTCTCACCGGCGCCGCAGTTTTTGGTCAACCAGACCCGTGAACCGGCGGGTAAGGCACAGAAAAAACATCCGTCGGCATAATAAGCTTCAGTGGCATACTGAACCTTTCGTTCCAGTGTATTAACGGAAACCCAGGAAGTACCGTCAGACGCATAGTCGGAGAAATTTACAAGATTGCTTTCGCTGTTAGCGAGCAGGCCCCATGTCATAGTATGACTGGTGTTAAGAAAAATTACAGGTTTGCCGTCTCCCTCCCAGGGATTTTCGGAAACATTTCCGTCAACAAAGCACTCATTTTTGGTTATTTTGCCAATTTGAGTTTTTGAAGGACCGATGCTGCCATTTTCAGAGTATACCGGAAGTGTTTTTCCGGTAAGATTGATCATCCATCCGTAAGATGCCATAATTTTTTCCTCCTTGTTGTTTGGGTTATGTGTAGATTTGCAAATCTGTTTTACAAAAAGAGGATCCGGTTCATTTTGTAAACCGGAAATTGACATAAATTGAATAATACATTGACATTGTATTTTATAAAGTATAATGTGATAGTATGCTGTAATGTTTAGGTAAGCTATATGAGGAAGCGTTTATGAAAAGAAAAATTTTGAAAGGTATACTTATTTTTGAATTCGCAGTAATAGTAGCGCTTTTAGTGTGGATCATTTACCAGCTTGCGACTTGTAATAATAAAAAGGAGTTACTTCGCGAAATATCGCCGGATGGGAATTACGTGTTACTCATACAGGAGATAGGAAAGCCTTCTATAGTCTTTTCCGGTTCCTTTCATGTAATTGACAGCATCAAAGTAATGCTTTGCGAAAATGATTGTTACTATCATTATGGCGCTTCATTCAGAGTGGATATTTATACACGCAACGGTTCTTATGAATATGAGATCGAATGGATGGAAGACGGCGTTCAGATCGTTTTATCGGGATATGAATCTGAATACTATATTTTACCGTTTAAAACGTTAGAGGATTCAAAAAGCATCTATCGCTAAATTTTTTGTTTATATTTCTTTACAGCTTTTCTTTTATATATTATATATGTACAATTGGCCATAAAACAATACCTTACTTTATACGGAGGAGTGCATATGAAAACAAGGACTTTGATAAGGCTGCTTATTATTGAATCTGCAGTTATAGTGCGGCTTTTGACGTGGACTTTCGGCGAAGGGACGGGTGGAAATAGAACAGAGCTGCTCCGTGAAACCTCGCCGGATGGGGATTATGTACTGCTCATAGAGGAACTGGGCACACCCAGCTCGTTTTTTTATTCACTTGATCGTATCCAAGTGACACTTTGCGAAAATAGTAGTCACGAATATTATTGTGCCTCATTCAGAGCTGATATTCCTACACGTGGTGATACAGCCGAATATGAGATCCAATGGATGGAAGATAGTGTCCAGATAATATTGTCGGGACATGAATCTCAATACTATATCTTGCCGTTTAAAACGTTAGAGGATTCAACCATGTTTTGAAACTTGAAGAGATAGAGCTTCGTGGCGAGAGTTTTGATATACGACGATACCCTTTTGCATAACTTCATAACAGGTTTTCTGTTTTTTGGAAATTACATATTGACATTAGTATTCCGGTAATATTTAATCAAAAATAGAATGAAACGGTTGCTGCCATTACATTTTATTATCCAACGGCAGGGTAAAAAAGCAGGGGCCATCGCTTATAATGTATGACAACCGTTCATGGAAGGCTTTGCAGCCGACTCTGAACAAATTCAGGAAGCGGAGGGAACACATGAAACAAATACCTTATGAATATCGCAATCTGCCGATTCCGGGAGGCGGCTATGTCACAGGCTTCCTTTATTCCAGGCGGGAAAGGGGCGTACTGTATATCAGGACGGATATCGGCGGCGCTTACCGCTTCGATCCGAAAGAGCAGCGCTGGATCAGCCTGATCCCTCATGTGACAATGAAAGACTTGAGCGAGACCTTTCCCATTGCCATGGCGATAGACGAGGAAAAGCCGGGCAGCCTTTATATTGCCTGCGGCGTCAACAGTCCGGCCGCCGGCGTGCTGGCGGCGTCGGAGGACTATGGCGGGAGCTTTACCTATGAAAGGCTTCCGGTGCTGGTCCACGGCAATCTGAACGGCCGTGGGACAGGGGAGAGACTTTGCGTGAAGGGAGATACTCTTTATTATGCTTCCCAGCAGGAGGGCCTGTGGAAGAGCTGTGACAGAGGGCATAGCTGGGAGAAACTGACAGCTATGTCGGAAAACTATCTTACCTTTGTGACCCTGCTGCAGGGAAGCCTGCTGGTAGGCAGCGCGGGTGTGACGGGCATCGTAAAGGCCGGCGGAAGGAGCGGGGAGGAGGCCCCCATGCGGGGCCACAGCCTGTATATATCCTATGACGGCGGAGAGAGCTTTGAGGAGCTGGAACAGCCGGAGAGCCATATCATTGGGGGCTGCAGGCTGAACGGCCTTGTGGCACAGCGCTGGGCCGCGGATGAGAAATATGTATATGTCACCTTTGCTTCCACAGGCAGACGCTCCTACGTGCTGGAGAACGGCTACAGCTGCGATTCCGGGGATACCATTGACGGCCATGTGGTCAGATACCCCATTGTGAAGCAGGGGGGAGAGGGGCAGCCTGGGGGGCTGCGCCTTGGAGCCATGGAGGATATCACTCCCGGCAGCGCTTCGGCGGTGACAGGTGTGGGACAGGAGAATATCCGAAAGGGGGATATTCTGGACTATGGATTTTCCGGCGTCAGCGTGTCCGGGCAGACGCCGGGGATGCTGGTTGCCACCACCATTGTGAAGGACGATGGGGACAGCGTATTCCTTTCCATGGATCACGGAAAGACCTGGCGGCAGGTGCTGTACGATCTGGAGGAGGGGGAAATATCCTTCCGGGCCCCTTATATGCGTCCCGAATGTAACGGGGGACACTCCCTGATACACTGGCTCAGCGATATCAAGATCGATCCCTTTGACGACAACGAGGCATGGTTCAATTCCGGTACGGGGGTGTTTCGCACCCGGAATCTGAAGGCGGAGGTCTGCAGCTTTACGGACTGGTGCGACGGTATCGAGGAGACGGTACATCTGAATGTATACAGTATGCCGAAGGGCAGGGTGCAGGTGCTGGATATTCTGGGAGATCTGGGGGGCTTTGCCTTTGAGGATTTGGACAGGCCCTGCGATAATTCCTTTGCGGACGGGGAGGGCAACCGCTACATTACCTGTATCAACGCGGATTTTTCCGACGAGAGGCCGGAATGTCTGGTGGTGACGCCCAGAGGCAACTGGACGGGCAAGACCCTTGGGGGATTGATCTTATCCCAGGATCAGGGCAGGACCTTCGAGCGTCTGGCCATGCCCTTTGGCCTGACAGAGGATTTGGATGAGGCGCTTAAGGGCATTGAGCGTCCCAATGTGAATTCCGGCTGGGTGGCCATGTCCCCCGACTGCCGGAATATCGTCTGGGCTGTGGCGGATGGGATAGAGCTGCCCGTCCGACGGCTGATCGTCAGTCAGGACGGGGGAAGGAGCTTTTCCTGCTGCAAGGTGTATGACAGGGCAGGCGGACTTAAAGTCGGGGGCAATGTAAAGGTCTTTTCCGACAGGACGGACAGCAGCCTGTTTTACGGCTTCGGCGGGGCGTCGGACTTTTATATCAGCCACGACGGAGGAAAGACCTACAGGGAGTATGAGCTGCCGACGGAGTTTCCAAAGATCGATTTCGGCCTGATCGACTGCGCCAACAAGACAGAGGTGCGGGGTGAGACAGGCAAAAGCGGCGTGTTCTATCTGGCCATAGGGGCGGAAGGGCTGTGGAAGCTTGTATATGACAGGAACGGCGTCAGCCTGACCCGCATCACCGCCCCCGGCGTCACAGTGTACCGTATGGGGCTGGGGCTGGGCAGGCCGGGCGGGGATTATTACACGGAACCCAAGGCGATCTATTTCAACGGCGTCATAGACGGAGAGTATGGCTTTTACCGCACCCTGGACCAGGGCGGCTCCTATGAGCGCCTGAACACGGACAGACAGATGTTCGGGGAGATCAACAGTATCGACGGCGACTGCAGGACCTTTGGCAGATTTTATCTGGCGACGGGATCGAACGGCATAAAATACGGACAGCAGGCCGTTTGGCCGACGGCGGCCGGGGGATGCTTCGAGCTATGAGCAGGCTTAAAAAACTTTTTGCAAATATAAGGCTGCGGGAGAGAATGTTCCTGTTTTATCTGATCGGCGGCGTGCTGCCCATGCTGTTGGCGGATGTGTATATGTACACCTCCGTCCGCAGCATCATGATCGAACAGGAAAAGGAGGGTGTGAAGGACGAGCTTTCCCGGATCGCGGACTCTGTCGGCGAGAGCATCACGGTGATAGAGGATATCTCCAAGCGTCTGTATTTTGACGAAAGCATTGAGCATATTGCTTTTACCCGGTACGGGAGCTATGAGGAGGTGCTGGAGGATTACCGAAGCTATGATACCATTGCCAATTATCTCAGATATTATTATCAGGAGATAGCGGGCATCACGGTGTATACCTATAATTCCACGATCTCCAGCAACGAGTATTTTGTCTATGCCGACGCGGAGGTGAAGAAGGACGCGGGGTATACGGAGACGATACGGCGGGAGGGCGCGCCCTACTGGTCCTACGACTCGGACGCCATAACAGGCAAAAAATGTCTGAAGCTCTCCCGCGTGCTGTACACGTCGGACATGGAGCGCATGGGGGTGGTGGTGATCCAGATGCAGAACAAGCGCACCGAGCTTCCCATCATGGAGCGGGAGGTGGACACGCTGTTTGTCTACAACAATACCACGGTGCTTCACAGCAACGCCGGGAATGCGGATCAGGCCGAGATTCTGACGCTGCTGTCAGAAAATGACGCGGACTCCTTTTCCGACAGAGTGACCTATCAGGGGGCGGATTACCTTCTCTCCTTTGTAAAAATAAAACCCGCCTACTGTGAGGATTTTTATACCATTGTGAGCCTGCGCCCCTATAAGGAGATCGTTGCGCTGGCGGCGGCTACGGCCTTGGGGAATCTGATCCCCATGTTCCTGTGCATTGCCATTGCCATGGGGCTGATACTGATCCTCTCCAATTCCTTCAGCGCCAGGGTCAATATTTTCAAGGACGAGATGCACAGGGCGGCAGCGGGGAACTTTGACATAGCCGACGAGCTGGCGGGAAAGGATGAGATCGCGGAGCTGCACCGGGATTTGAAGTCCATGGTGCAGGATATTCAGGGCCTGATGGAAAGGGTGGTACAGGAGCAGGTGCAGAAGGAGCAGCTGAACACCCGCCAGAAGGAGGTGGAGTTTAAGATGCTGGCGAGCCAGATCAATCCCCACTTTCTGTATAATACCCTGGAGACCATCCGGATGCAGGCCAGGGTCAACGACCAGCCGGAGATAGAAGAGCTGACGAAGATGCTGGCAAAGCTGATGCGCCGGAACATTCAGGCGGCGGACAGCCTCCAGACTCTGGGCTCCGAGCTGCAGCTGGTGGAATATTATCTGAAGATACAGGATTACCGGTTCCATGACAGGATCCGCTATGAGATCATGGCAGGGGAGCAGACGGAGAAGCTGGCGATCATGCCGCTGCTGATCCAGCCCTTTGTGGAAAACGCATATGTACACGGGCTGGAGGCAAAGGAGAGCGGAGGTATCATCCGCATCCGGGCGGAGGCGGGAAACTGCTTGAGCATCACCGTGGAGGACAACGGCTGCGGCATGGACGAGGCGAAGCTGGCGGAGGTTCGGCGGATGTTGAACGATTTTGACAGCCTGGACAGAGAGCATATCGGGATATGCAATGTGAACCAGCGGATCAGGCTGAAGTACGGCGACAGCTACGGCGTTACTGTGGAGAGTCAGGTCGGAAAAGGCACCATTGTGACGATTAAATTGCCGATTTTGACCTGAAAAAACGGAAATGAGAACAAAAACAGGCTGATAGAAGCCTGTTTTTTTGTGCATATTTATTCAAAAGTCGAATTTTTAAAGTAAAAATGTCTAATTTGTAAGGTTTTTTTAACCAAGTAAATATTATAAGCTTTTCCTGTAACTAAAAATGCCCTTATCAGGGGCAGTAAACAGGAGGAAAAGCAATGAAAAAGTTGAAAAAGGTGTTAGCTTCCGTATTTGCTTTCGCGCTTGCGTTTTCAGGGCTTGCTGCAATGCCTGTACAGGCAGGGCAGGACGCTTCGGCGCTGGAAGACGGTACGGCTTACCTCAACATCAACAAAAGCGATTGGAGTGACTTCGATGCGGAGTACACCAATACAACAATCACCGGCGACGGTTCCTATACGGTCAGCATGACTGCCGCAGAGCCGGTGGACATGGGCGAGTTCAACGCCCTGGAGGTCGTAAACGGAGAGACTGTTCTGGGAACGGGCTGCGTGATCACTGTTGACAGCATCAAGATCAACGGCGAGGAAGCGGCGCTGCAGGGAGCCAGCTATACCTGCTCCGCAGACGGCGGCGGCGTGACCACCCGTGTAAATCTGTACAATGAGTATAACGCCCCTGACGATACTGCGACTGCAGGGGATGACAAGCATGCGGATCAGCGTGTGGCGGAAGGCAGCGTAATGGACGCAACTGCAACGCTGATCGACAAGGATGCCAGAGCAGGGGTCTCTACCCTGGAGGTAGCCTTCACCGTATCCGGCTTCGGAACCCAGGGCGGCGCAGCTGCTGCAGGGGAGACACCCACCGCGGAAGGGCCTGCTATGGCTCATCTGAATATCAACAAGGGTGACTGGAGCGCGTTTGAGGCGGAGTATGTTGACGCAGAGATCACCGGCGACGGCACCTATACTGTTTCCATGACTGCAGCAGAGGCTTTGGACATGGGCGAGTTCAATGCGCTGGAGATAGAGAACGGCGAGCTGCTGCTGGGCACTGCTTACACCATCACCATAGACAGTATCAAGCTCAACGGCGAGGAAGCGGAGCTGCAGGGCTCCAGCTACACCTGTTCCGCAGACGGCGGCGGTGTGACTACCCGTGTAAATCTGTACAATGAGTACAACAGCCCTGACGATGCTGCCACTGCAGGGGATGACAATCACCTGGATCAGCGTGTGGCAGAGGGCAGCGTAATGGATGCGACTGCAAAGCTGATCGCGGCAGAAGCGCGCACTGGAGTTACCACTATCGAGGTCACCTTTACCGTGGCAGGCGTGGGAAGCGCGGCGGAAGCAGGAGAAGAGCCTGCGGCGACTGAAGTGCCCAGCCTTGACTTAAACGGCGAGTACCATGCGTATTTCGGACTTCAGACCCCTACCTATTCTTTCCGTAATGCTTTTGATGATGAGACTTACGGACGTGAGACAGAGTACTTTAACCAGATCACCGGATGGGACAGTGAGAACAATGCCGTTGTAAGGCCCGGCACCTTTACCGATGCGGTGATCGCAGGTAACGGTACATATACCGTTTCTGTGGAGGGCATGGATCTGAGCGGTGACTTTGACTCTCAGGATTACTTCAACCTGCTCTTCCTTTCCACCGATATCCCCAATACCGGAGAGATCACGATTTCTGATATCAAGTTGGATATCGACGGGAGGGATGTGACCATTGCGCCTATCTTGAGCCCTGATTCTGTGAACTATATCAATATGCTGGTTCAGAATATCTGGAATGACAACGTGAAGGAGATCGGTTATTATCAGGTTCCTCCCACTGCCATGAAGATGACATTTACCGTATCCGGTTTTGCCTATGACAATGCGTCTGCAAGTGCGGAAGAGCCTGCGGCTCCCGAAACACCCGACGCGGCTCCTGCAGATACGCCCGCACCCGCGGAGAACAGCGGTTCTGAGGGCGGCGTATCCCCTGTGGTCATCGTAGTGATCGTAGTAGTAGTGATCGCTGTGATCGCAGTGGTGGCTGTAGTCCTTTCCAAGAAGAAAAAGAGCGATAAATAAGCAATAAAAGTCGGGCAGACATATCCCGAACGGGGTATGTCTGCTTCGGCTATCAATGGAGGGTGTAATGAGAGAGGAAAAATCCAGAAAGGAAAAAAGCGCTGATAAGATCTATATCCTACAGCGCATAGCGATTCTTCTCGCGGCGGCTCTTATCTTTTTCCCCGCGGCAAGCCCGTCAAGGATCTGTACCATGATCAATAAGAACCTTTCCCTGTTCACATCGGGTATCTCCTACGGCAGCCTGACAGGTGAGATGAGGAGAGCCTTTTCCAGAGGCTGGCTTGACGAAGGGATCATCATCCTGCTGTTTGTGGCGTCCCTGATCATGCTGCTGGGCATTGCGGCGGCAGGCGCAGGGGGCTGTATGTCTCTGGGCAACCTGAAATTCAAGAGGCTGGGCAATCTCTTCTCCCTGGGCGGCAGTGCGGGCCAGATACTGGGTCTTGTACTGATCTATGTATCTTATCTTCAGATACAGGGGGTAAGCGAGGCCAAGAGAGTGGGTCCCATGTTTCCCAAGGGCTTTATCGTATACGCGGTCTTAGCAGTGGTGATACTGGCGGTCTCCGTGGTGATTCAGCTTATGCTGCCGAAGCCGGAGGCGGACAGCAAGTATGAGATGGAATCGAAATTCAAGCTGTTTCTGATGTTCCTGCCTTTTGCGGCGCTGTGCTTCGTGTTCAGCTATCTGCCGCTGTGGGGCTGGAGATATGCGTTCTTTGATTATTCCGCGGGCGGTACGCTGTCAATGGATAATTTCGTGGGCTTCCGGTGGTTTACCTCCCTCTTCCAGAGCGAGGCCACAAGGGCCGATGTGGTGCGGGTGCTGCGCAACACTCTTGCCATGAGCGGTCTGGGGATAGCTACCAGCTGGTTTGCCATGGCCTTTGCTATTTTCCTGAATGAGATCAAGAATATAAGGTTCCGCCGTTTTGTGCAGACCTTTACCACCATCCCCAACTTCATCAGCTGGGTCCTGGTATATGCTATCGCTTTTGCACTTTTCTCCACGGACGGTTTTGTCAATACCATGGCGTCTCAGATGGGCCTCCTGGCGGAAGGAGTCACAGGCACCAACTATCTGATGAGCAGCTCCCATATCTGGATCAAGATGCTGGCCTGGGGCGTGTGGAAGGGCGTCGGCTGGAGCGCCATTATTTACATAGCAGGTATCTCCGGTATCGACCAGCAGCTTTACGAGGCGGCTACAGTGGACGGTGCAGGCCGTTTTGCCAGAATGTGGCACGTGACCCTGCCGGGGCTGATCCCCACCTACTGCGTCATGCTGCTGATGTCCATCGCTAATATCCTAAGCAACGGCATGGATCAGTATTACGTATTCAGAAATCAGATGAACACCAACACCATTGAGGTGCTGGATCTGTATGTATACAATCTGGGTATCCAGAACGGAAATATACCGTTGTCCACGGTGGTCGGCATGGTGAAGTCCGTTGTCAGCGTTATTTTACTGTTTGCTGCAAACCGCATTTCAAAGTCGGTCCGCGGCGAGAGTATCGTGTAGGGGAGGTGTGAGACGATGGCTAAGACAAAGCAGGAAAAACTGGATGCGAAGGCCGAGAAGGCCTATGAAAAGACCCATAAGAAAAAATGGAGGCTCACACCGGGAAACATTACCTTCAATATACTGAACTACCTGTTTTTCACGGTGTTTACCATAAGCTGTATCTTTCCCTTTTACTACCTGTTCATCAATACCATTTCCGATAACAGCTTGGTAAAAATGGGGCGGATCGCTTTGATTCCCCATGGATTCCATCTCCAGAACTATATTGCCATGTTCAATGTGTCGGACTTAGGCAGCGCTTTCCTGGTTTCCATTGCAAGGACGGTGCTGGGTACTGCGCTGATGGTGGCGGCGTCTGCGCTGGTAGGCTATCTGGTGACCAAGCAGGAGATGTGGCACAGGAAGTTCTGGTATCGCTTTTTGATCATTACCATGTATTTCAACGCAGGCACCATTCCCTGGTTCCTGAATATGTCCATGCTGGGACTGACCAATCATTTTGCGGCTTACATCATTCCCGGTATCGTGGCGCCCTATAACATCATTCTGGTGAAAACCTATATCGAGTCCATCCCCGGTGAGCTGGAGGAGAGCGCGCTGATCGACGGGGCAGGCTTTATGACTGTGTTCCGCAAGATCATCTGGCCTTTGAGCAAGCCCATTCTTGCCACCATTGCGATCTTCGGTGCGGTGGGACATTGGAATTCCTTTACGGATTCCCTGATCCTTATGCAGAATGCCCCTCAGTACTACACGTTACAGCATCGTCTGTATGTGTACCTGAACACCAGCTCCAACCTTGCCCAGATGATGAGCACGGGCGGTTCGGCGTCCTCCCTGTCGGCGACATTGGATACGAAGATCATCAAGTATACTATTTCCATGGTGACGGTGATCCCGATCCTGCTGGTGTATCCTTTCATGCAGAGATACTTTGAAAAGGGTATCATGCTGGGGGCTGTCAAGGGTTAAGGACATAAAGCTGTTGTAAGAGATATGTTTTAATAAATTACAGGAAAATGGAGGAAAAAGAAGATGAAGAAGATGAAAAAGCTTGCGGCATTGACCCTCTGCGCCGCAATGACAACAGGGCTTCTCTCCGGCTGCGGCAACAATGCGGGCAGCAAAAACGGAGACCCCATCACCATCACCGTGTTCAGCCAGCTGGCCAACTATTCCGGCGAGCAGTCAGGATGGTCTGCGGACATTCTGCTGGATAAGTTCAATGTTATTCTCAACATTGTGCCCGATCTGAGCGGCGCTTACCAGACCCGTATGGAAGCGGGAGACCTGGGGGACATCGTGGTATTCGGAACCAACGGAGACCCTTATCTGAACGCTGTCAAAGCGGGACTGCTTCTGGACTGGAACGAGGATGATCTGCTGCAGAACTACGGCCCTTATATTCAGGAGCATATGCAGAACGCCCTGGAGCAGAACGCAAATATTTCCGGCGGGACTACATATGGCTTTGGCTTTGACGTGGCAAGTACCACCGAGGATCATGCGTCCTTTATGTATACCTGGGATGTTCGCTGGGATCTTTACAAGCAGCTGGGCTATCCTGAGGTAAAGAACTATGACGATATGGTAGAGCTGTTCAAGAAGATGAAGGAGATCTGTCCTACCGACGACAACGGTAAGCCCACCTATGCGCTGGTGATATGGCCTGACTGGGACGGCACCATGGCAATGTATCCCAAGGCCACTGCCAGTGCGTATTACGGCTATGACGAGTTTGAGATGGGACTCTATGATCCCGCTACAGGTGATTTCTATGACTGCCTGGATCCCGACGGACCTTATATCCAGGCGCTGAAGTTCTACAACGATCTGTATCAGAACGATCTGCTGGATCCCGATTCCATGACCTGTACCTATGATTATGTGCAGGAAAAGACAAGGGCAGGCGGCACCTTCTTCTCCATCTTTGACTATGCCGGAAATGAGCTGTACAATTCGGATACTCATAAGGAGCAGAATAAGATGATGCTGCCCTTAAAGCCGCAGGACGCCAATCCCATTGTTTACGGTATGACTACATTAGGCGGCAACCGCATCTGGAGCATCGGTGCAAAGACTGCGGAGCCTGAGCTGTGTATGGAGATCATCAATTATCTCTGCACACCTGAAGGGAGGATGACCATGGAGTACGGTCCCCAGGGCGTGTGCTGGGACTATGATGAGAACGGCAAGACCTATTTCACGGAGTTGGGCAAGATGTGTAATGCAGATCAGGAGACCTCCATGGAGGAAGCAGGCTACAAGGGAACCTTCCATGACGGTATGCTACAGATCAACAATACTACCTGGAGCCTGGATGCGGTGAACCCTGACTCTGCAGGAGAGAGATACAACTATTTATTCTGGGAGAGCAACCTGACTGACGCCCAGAATGACATCGAGCAGGATTGGAGAGACTTTACCGGCTGCAAGACCTCGGAGGAGTATTACGAGGGTCAGAGCTATACCGTAGCTCCCGCTTCTACTTATACGGCCACAGAGAAGGGCGAGGAGTTCCAGACCAAGTGGGATCAGACCAAGAAGTGTATCGTGGACGGGTCCTGGAAGGCAATGTATGCGAAATCCGACGCAGAGTTCAACGATATTGTGAACCAGATGATCAAGGACGCAAATGCGTACTATTATCAGGAGTGCGTAGAGTGGTCCAAGCAGGAAGCAGCGCGGAAGAAGGCTGCAGAGGATGCTTTGAAATAAAGCTTGTAATAAGGCTTGGCAGGAGGCTGTTCGGCAACGGGCAGCCTCTTCTGGACTTAAGATGTTGCAGGCGGCAGAAACGGAGACGGACATGAAATTTTTCAGTGTTGACAGCCCCTTTTACAGGTTTATCACCAAGCTGTGGGATATTGTGCAGCTGAATTTCCTCTGGCTGCTTTGCAGCATACCCATAGTGACCATAGGCGCTTCCACAGTGGCGGCGTGCTCGGTGGCGCTGAAGATGGCGGAGGATACGGAAGGGTATATCGGCAGATCCTTTTTTAAGGCATTTAAGGAAAATTTAAAAGGCGGGATCCCCTTGGGACTTGTGACGCTGGTGGCGGCTTATGCGGTATATCTGGACTTTCAGTTCTGGAATGTAACGGAATCCGTGGTGTTTCTCATTATGGGAATGGTGGCGGCGGTGGTATTCACCATGGGGCTTTTATATGCGTTTTCGCTGATGGCCAGATACGAGAATACCCTTGTGAAAACACTGAAGAATTCTTATGACATATCCACCAGATATTTTCTGCGGACGCTGCTGATCGTCTTTGTGCTGGCGGTGGAGGTGGTACTTTTCCTCTGGAATACCACCCTGATGATCATCGGCGTGTTCGTGGGGCCTGCGATCCTGATCTATACTGTGTGCGCCTTTGCCATACGCATTTTCAGACAGATCGAGAAGGAGCCGGGGGCAGTGACAGGCGGGGAAGAACAGGAAAAGAATGGAGATTAAAATGAAGAAACCGATTTATTGGAAAAAGAAGATAACGGCGGGGATGCTGGCCGCATTGCTGGCAGTATCCACCCTGGGGCTTGCTGCCTGCGGAGATAACGCCGATGCAGGCGGCGCCGGCACAAACGGTGCTGACACACAGGGCAATTCAGGTGCGGAAAACGGGGGCGCTGACGTTTCGGATGCGGAGAACGGAGGCGGAGCGGCGGGCAGCGGTTTTGCCGGAAACGCGGACGACGGCACTGTCCGGCAGGAGCTGACTGCGCTGGAGCTGACGGAGCTTATGGGAAACGGCATCAATCTGGGCAATACCATGGAGGCATACGGCAGAAACGACCTGGGAACCGATGCGGATCCCACCCGGTATGAGACCTTCTGGGGACAGTCCGTGACCACTCAGGAGATGCTGGACGGCATGAAGGCGGCAGGCTTTGACAGCCTGCGTATTCCCGTGGCGTGGACCAATATGATGAACTTCGAGACGGGAGATCATACCATCAACAGCGCGTATCTGGACCGTGTGGAGGAGATCGTGGGCTATGCCCGCAATGCGGGAATGTACGTCATTATCAATGACCACTGGGACGGAGGCTGGTGGGGAATGTTCGGCTCTGCCGACGCGAATACCAGAGATCAGGCCATGGAGCTTTACAAGTCCATGTGGACCCAGATCGCGGAGCGTTTTAAAGACTATTCCGATTACGTTATCTTTGAGTCTGCAAACGAGGAGCTGGGCTTTCGGCTGAACGACACGGACATTGCAAAGGATTCCGGTACACTTTCGGATGATGACTGCTACAGGGTGGTAAATGAGATCAATCAGACCTTTGTGGATACTGTCCGCGCTACCGGCGGCAACAATGCCAGCCGATTCCTGCTGATCGCAGGCTTCGGCACCGACATTGCAAATACCTGCAACAGCAAGTACAAGATGCCCATGGATTCCGCGGAGAACAAGCTGCTGGTATCCGTACATTACTATGACCCCAGCGGCTACTGTATCAATACCAGCCTTGCCACCTGGGGGACGAAGCAGGATTACCAGACCATGAATGACACCCTTGCCATGATGACCAGGTTCACGGAGCAGGGCTACGGCGTTATCATCGGCGAGTACGGCGTATTGATGGAGACCGGTACGCTGAAGGAGAATGCGGCGGACTATACCCGGAACTTTTTGAACAACTGTGATATTTACGGCTATTGTCCGGTGCTCTGGGACTGCAGCAATCTGTATGACCGCCAGACCTGTTCCATCGTCGATATGGGCATGGGAAGATTGTACACCAAGCACAGCCTGGAGATCCAGTCCGGGATGTCAAAGGAGGACATTACAGCCCAGGCGAAAAAAGAGATGGATGCGGATCTGGAAAATGCAAAGGAAGCGGCAGGCGTGGCGGAGGATATGGCCATGGCGTGGATCATGTACAACAGCAGCGACTGGAATATCATGTACAGTGTGGGTGACACCTATGCTCCTGACGATAAGACCGCAGGCGTTGAGGCCGTGGATGTGGAGATAACGGGAGAGGGAACCTACACCGTGTCGCTGGACTTTACCGGAACATCGGGAGGCTACGCAAGCAGCGTAGTATTCAGTGCGCTGGCTATCGCCAACGGCGAGAGGCTTTTCCCCGGCTACTATGTAGAGATCAAGGAGCTCCTGATAAACGGCGAACCCTATGAGCTGAAGGGACAGCCTTATACCGCCAGCGACGACGGAGTCTGTACCCGTGTGAATCTGTACAATGCCTGGGTGAGTAAAGTGCCGGACGATGCAAGGGTCCTGCATGACAACGGACAGGAGCTGACGCCCTGCATCCTGGATGCGGACACTCTGGGGAATGTGGAGACGATTTCCGTGACCTTTGAGTATGTGGCTGGAGAATAAGCAGCAGGAAAGCTATGGAGGAGGTTATGCTGCGGATAAAAAGAAAGCGGCGTCTGCTTTCGGCAGGAATCGTCGCGGGGATAACGGCGGGGATGACTGCCGGGCTTTTGGGATGCAGCGGCGAGGCGAAGGATAGCGGAGAGCAGGGGGAGGGTATGCCCCCTGTCACCTTTACCTTTTATAATGCGGACGGAAGCGAGGACCCCTGGACGGATCCGGTGGCAAGGAAGATCACGGAGGCCACCGGGGTCACCCTGAAAACGGAATATCCGTCCAACGGCCAGGATAACAATATATTGCTGATGGTGGCTACAAGAGAGTATCCCGATCTGATATTTGCCAAGGGGGACAGTAATATCCTCATTGACAACGGCGCGCTGATCGATATGTCGGAGCTGATCGAGGAGTACGGTCCTCATATCAAAGCTCTGTATGGCGAAGAATATGACAGTCTGCGGTACAGCAGGGAGGACCCTTCTATTTACCAGCTGTGCAGCAACAAGGTGGGGGACGAGGTGCTTACCACGGCGGGGACGGCACAGCTCCAATGGGCGGTGCTGGCGGAAAATGATTATGCCATTCCCTATACCCTGGAGGAGTACACCGAAATGATCCGGAGCTATATGGAGGAGAATCCCTATATCAACGGCCAGAAAACCATAGGCATCTCCATTTCCTGCACAGACTGGCACTGGTATACCACGCTGTCCGATCCGGCGGGATATATTGCCAACGGCGCTACAGACGACGGACAGTGGATCGTGGACGAGGATAACAATGTGTATTACAAGCACGCCATGGAAGGGCAGAAGGAGTATTTCCGCTGGCTGAACCGGATGTACCGGGAGGGGATACTGGATCCTGATTTTGCCACTCAGACCCATGAGGATTATATCAGCAAGATCGCCTCCGGGAGGGTGCTGGGGCTGCTGGATGCGGATTGGGATATTACGTCGCCGGAAAGCTCCCTGAAGGCACGGGGGATGTATGAGCGGACCTATGCGGGGCTGCCCGTGACCATTGACGAGTCTGTGACCTGCGCGGTGCTGCGGGAGCAGAATCTGGGCGTGGGCTGGGGGATCGGGATCAGTACGTCCTGCAAGGATCCGGTGCGGGCGGTGCAGTTCCTGGACTGGATGTGTACCGAGGAGGCCCAGATACTGCTGAACTGGGGCATAGAGGGGGTCAACTATTTCTATGATGAAAACGGCGTCCGCTGCCGCACCCCGGAGGAAATAGAGCAGTCGGAAACCAATACCAATTATGCGGAAGAGACCGGCGTGGGACGACACAATTATCCTTTTCCCTGCTATGGAAACACAGTGCTTGATTCTACGGGGAATCATTATACCACCAATTCCAGAGAGCTGATCATTTCCGAGTACAACCGCGTACAGCGTGCCGCTCTGGCCGCCTGGGATGTGGAGCTGTTGATAGACATCTTCCCCCGAAAGGAGGAGTTTGAAAAGAAGTACTATTCGCCGATCTGGGCAAAGGTGCTGCCCTCTCAGGTAAAGACCCTGCAGAACGCGCTGGATGAAGCTGCCTGGCCGGGGCTGATAAACTGTATCGTATGCCCGCCGGAAAGCTTTGACTACCAGTGGGAAAAGCTTCAGGCCAAGCTGGTGGAGGCAGGCAGATATGAGGCGGAAGCGCTGATGACGGAGTTGATCCGGGCGGAAGCGGAGTTCAGAAAGAGTATGGAATAAAACCTGCGGTGCAGGTAAAAGCGCAGTCGTCTCAGGAACGGCTGCGCTTTCTGTATTCAGCAGGGCTCATGCCCACATATTTCTTGAATTTAGTGTG
Source organism: Bacillota bacterium (assembly GCA_023663285.1). GTDB lineage: Bacteria > Bacillota > Clostridia > Lachnospirales > Lachnospiraceae > Acetatifactor. The sequence continues at coordinate 97,074 of JAMPHT010000001.1, read as the reverse complement.
AAAATAATCAGGATTGCGGTAGCCTACCTTTTCCGCAATGGTATATATTTTGTCATCTTCCTTGAGAAGAAGCTCCTTGGCGTGCTCAATGCGCACATGGTCGATATAGGAGTTGAAATTCTCGCCCATTTTTTTATTGAAGATCCTGCCCAGGTAGGAGCTGTTGTAGCCGAACAGGGGAGCGATATTTTCCAGCGTGATATTGTCGGCAAAATTATGGTTGATATAGCGCATGATATCCTCCAGCACGCTGTCGCGGGAGGAATTGCCGATGGCGGACATCATGGCCTCAAACTGCTCCGTCAGGAACAGGACGATTTCATAGAGATAGTGTCTGGAATTGATAAATCTGATAACATCCGCATTTCCGGCAAAGGAAAGGGCCACGCTGCCGTAAAGACGGCTCATTTTCTCCTTGATGCTCAGGTACAGATCCGCCAGAAAAAGTCTGATATCATCAATGGGATCGGAGGCGTTATGCAGCTCCTGCTGCAGCCTGTTTAAGGTCTCCGCCGCCATGCTCCGGTTAAATGCCTGAATATAATTCAGAAGGCGTTCGGAGTATTCTGCCAGCAGCAGCGGACTGATGACGGAGGCGTTATCCTGCAGAGCCGGGAGAGCCTGATAGCCGATGGTATGCTGGGCCTGGCTGCAGAAAAAACGCCGGTTCAGCAGCTTGTATGCCTGATAGTAGGACTGAGGAATCTCCTCCGGCGTATAGACGCATTTGCCGTAGGTGATGAAAAAGGAGTCCGGGAGAGAGCCCTTTTGAGGCGCATTTTCCCCGTTGTACTGCTCCAGGAGCGCGTCAAACTTTCCCACTGCATAGGAACCCTTCAGCAAAAACACGTCATTATATTCCAACGTTACATTTTCAAAGAAATTATTGTCCTGATTTGCCAGGCGCATCAGATCCGCAAACTGAAATGCCGGGTCTTGCGTTTTGGGGGGGGTATTATGATAGGGTTGACAGATCACCACCTGGTACACGTCCGCATTCAGCTCGGAAAACTTCTTATCCGCCAGGGGAACTCTTCCCAGAAGAACATCCCTTACAATGGCGTCCCTGGCCTTCTGACGGTAATGAGCGTCGGCGTCGGCGCGGTCCTGCAGGCTGTCCAGCTTATCCTTGATGCAGCGGAGGATATCGGAGAGCTCATCCTCGTCAACAGGCTTGGTCAGATAGTATTGGACCCCGCAGCGCATGGCCTCCTGGGCATATTTAAAATCGGAGTAGCCGCTGAGAATAATGAATTCTCCCTCATAACCGGCGTCCCTGGCCCGGCGTATGACTTCAAGCCCGGTGAAGCCGGGCATTCTGATATCCATGAGAACCACGTGAGGGGTCTGGGAAAGTATTTTCTGAAGGGCCTGCTCACCGCCCGCCGCTTCGTCTGTAATTGTGTATCCGAGGGACGCCCAATCCAGCAGGCATTTGATGCCCTCCCGAATGATGGATTCGTCGTCCGCAATCAAAACATGGTACATTGCATTTCTCCTATAGCCGTATTTTATCATAAAAATATGATGACCGCCATCCCTTTTTCTGGCTTGTCATGCTTGCATTTTCCTGCATTTATTCGTATGATGTAAGTAAAGGAGGGGGCGGTATGGAAGATATGCAGTCCTTCATTTCCGGCATACTGACAAAGGAGGGGCGGAAGTTTGCCCGCATCAGCTTCATGAGGGGAGAGGAGTACGCGGAATTTATCGTACCCGATGGGATCCTGGACAAGCGAAAGGGCTTTTCCGAGGAGGAGATCACGGAATTGTACCGATATGTCAGGGAGAACCGGAACGACATCCTGGAGAAGGCGAAGGAGGTCAACCCGCTCAGAAGCTGGCTGGGGATCAGGTGAGGAGGATCAGCCTTTGCTTGCCGCAGGCGGCAGGGGACGGTCATTCTCATTCAGACCCGCTTTCGCTTGGAGGCGCGACGTAATTGGTACAAAGCAGGCGTGTTGCGCCTGCTGCAAGCAAAATACGCTTGCTAAGTACCAACGTCTTGCACAGTCTGAATGAGAACAACTGTCCCCTGCCGCCTGCGGCAAGCAAGGGCTGAGCCTGTGACAACGGCTTATACGGACAGCACGTCCGAGATCGCCTTCAGGCGTGTGCAGTCGGGGGGAAGCGCCCCAGCGGGCTCAGGGGACTGGGCTGTGTGGATATACATACAGGCAAGCCCGTTATTGTAGGCGCCCCAGGCGTCCGCCTGCCAGTCGTTTCCAATCATCACAGAAGTCTTGGGGTCAAGCTCATGCTTCTTTAACAGTGCATTGTAAAACCGGCCGGAGGGCTTCATGAATCCGATATCCGAAGAAATCAGCACATCGTCGAACAGGTCGTAAATACCCAGGGAACGCAGTTCGGCTTCCGTGAACAGGCGCTGGGCATTGGAGAGAAGCCAGACCCTTTTGCCCAGACTGCGCAGCTTGCGAAGCAGCGCTTCCGCACCGTCGTAAAGCCGCACATAGTCCAGCGACAGGGTGCGGTACATCAGCGCCCAGTCGGCGATCATCCGGGGGGAAGGCGTAATGCCCTTTTCGCTGTAAAGCCGGGAAAAGACATGGGACAGATCGACCTCGATCTCTTCCGGCGCCGCTTCCGGAAATGCTTTTTTACTCTTTTTCCACTGTTCCAGGCGCAGGGCGTCGATCAGGCTTTTGTATCGCCCCTTAAGCTCCCTTGCGGAATAGGGAGCGCCCTGAAAGGTCATATACTGCGCCATGTGCTTCCAAAGGGAAGCTTTGCTTTCATTGGTGCGGATGTCTGCTAAAGTGCCGTACAGATCAAAGATGTAATTGGTGTACATGGGGGCCTCCGTTATAACTCCGAATGGTTATAGCATAACACAAATACAGTACAGGGAGCAACTATCATGTTTAAATTTGAAAAAGACTGGTGGAAAAAAGCCGTTATTTACCAGGTCTACCCCCGCAGCTTCCAGGACAGCAACGGGGATGGGATCGGAGATATACAGGGGCTGATCCGGCGGCTGCCCTATCTGGAGCAGCTGGGGATAGACTGCATCTGGCTGTCCCCGGTGTGCCGCTCCCCCCAGGATGACAACGGCTATGACATCTCAGACTATCAGGACATAGACCCCATGTTCGGCAGCCTGGAGGATATGGACAGGCTGTTTGGGGAAGCCCGAAAGAGGGGGATCGGCATTCTCATAGACCTTGTGCTGAACCACAGCTCCGATGAACACAGATGGTTCCAGGAGGCCCGTAAGAGCAGAGAAAATCCCTGTCATGATTACTATGTCTGGCGGGACGGCGTGGAGGGAGTGTATCCAAACGATATGCGCTCCGTCTTTGGGGGACCTGCCTGGCAGTGGGAGCCCGGATTGAAGCAGTATTACCTGCATCAGTTTTCCGTAAAACAGCCGGACTTAAACTGGGAGAACCCGAAGCTGAGGCGGGAGCTTTACCATATGATCAACTGGTGGCTGGACAGAGGGGCTGCAGGATTCAGGCTTGATGTCATAGATCAGATCGCAAAGGATCCGGAGCTGCAGGTGACCTGCAACGGCCCAAGGCTCCATGAATTTATCCGGGAGCTGAGCCGGGAGACCTTTCAGAGAGGAAATTATCTCACCGTGGGAGAGGCATGGGGGGCGGACGTGGAGAGGGCAAAGCTGTACAGCGCTCCTGACGGCAGCGAGTTCTCCATGGTATTTCAGTTTGAGCATATGAGCCTGGATCAGGCGCCGGGAAAAGAAAAATGGGATCTTGCCCCGCTGTCCCTTTTAAGACTCAAGGAGGTCATGGAAAAGTGGCAGACAGAGCTTTACGGAAAGGGCTGGAACAGCCTTTTCTGGGACAATCATGATCTGCCCCGCATTGTGTCGCGCTGGGGAGACGACGGCGGATACCGGGAGGAAAGCGCTAAGCTGTTGGCTTTGCTTCTGCATGGAATGCAGGGAACGCCTTTTATTTATCAGGGTGAAGAGCTGGGCATGACAAATGTAAGCTATGAGCTGGAGGATTATCGGGATATTGAGACCGTAAATTTGTACAGGGAGCGTCGGGAAGCCGGATTTTCACACGATTCCGTGATGGAGAGTATCCATGCCAAAAGTCGGGACAACGCCCGCACGCCCATGCAGTGGGACGACAGCGAAAATGCCGGTTTTACAACGGGAACGCCATGGATGAAGGTAAATCCCAATTACAGGGAGATCAATGCGGCGGAGCAGATGGCAAGACCGGATTCCGTCTGGAGCTTTTACAGGCAGTTAATCGCCTTCAGGAAAAAATATGCCGTATTTTCGGACGGTGAGTTTGCACTTTTGTGCAGGGAGCACCCTCAGATTTTTGCTTATACCAGAGAATGCACAGAGGAAAAGCTGCTGGTGATCTGCAACTTCTCCGGAGAGAAGGCGGAGTATCCCGATCCGGCCCAGTGGCGGGGGATGGAGCTATTGCTGTCCAATTATTCGGACAGTGGAAAGAAGAGCAGCCCTGAAATGCTGCACCCCTGGGAAGCGAGGATGTACTATATCAGAAAGGCTTCCCCACAGCGCCGGTAGAGCTTCGGACGATCAGAGGGGCGCGCAGCATAATGGAACCGATAGGCAGATCGTTCAGCAGACAGGACATGGCATAATACCCTGCCTTGCCCAGAGCGGGGCGGTCCTGCCGCACGGTGGTCAGGGGCGGCTCTGTGGAAGCGGCTAGGGGCAGATCGTCAAAGCCGATGATGCTCAGATCCTCAGGAATGCGAAGCCCCCGGTTCATACACTCCGTGATCGCGGAGACGGCGCGGATGTCGTGAGAGCAGATGATGGCTGTCACGCCCAGGTCGTACATACGCTGTACGTGCTCCCTGGTGGAGTCTGCCACATAGTAGCCCAGGCCGATATAGTCCTCATTGATCTCCAGATTGTATTTGGACAGAGCGTTTATGTAGGCGTTATACCTTGCCTTCAGAATATAGGACTCAAGCGGCCCGGAGATAAGTCCTATTTTTCGGTGGCCTAAGTCCAGCAGATGCCTGACGGCCTGGTCGAAGCCCTCCTGGCTGTCGCAGCCCACGGATGCGATCCTGGGATTGCTGCTGATGTAGTTGTCATAGAGAACGGCGGGGATCTTGCTGGTGCGAAATTCATCCATCCAGGGGTCGATCAGGGAAAAGCCCAGGATGAATGCGCCCAGATAGCCGTTTTGTATCATGAATACCCCATAGGGGATGCTCCGCTGAAAGTCCTTGTCAACGGGAACGACCTCCACGGTCCAGCCGTCAGGCTCCGCCATCTGCCGAAAGCCCAGGATGATATCGTAACCGAACTGGCTGGGTGTGAGATGATCCATATTTTCAATGATGATACATAGCTTTTTTTCGCGGTTCAGCAGGCGTTTGTTGCTGTAGCCCATTTCGACTGCGGTCTCAAGGATCTTTTTGCGCATTTCGGCACTGATGTCCGTGGCGTTGTTCAGACCCTTGGACACTGTGCTTTTGGATACGCCCAGTTTTGCTGCAATGTCATTTATCGTAACCATGAAATAACGAAACTCCCTTTGAATCTTGATTCTTGCATTTAGACTATTATAGCAGAAATTCGGACAAGGCACAACGAAAAGATTTTTTGCAGAGTTTCGAAACAGAAAAATTTTACGGTTCGTTGACTGTAAGGAGATTTTGTGATACTATTGTCCTGATAACAAAAAGCGATAAAAAGAAGTATTGAATTGTGAGGAAACGACAGTGAAATTTATTTATGGCAGACAAGACTTTAAGACAATGGAAAGAGCAGAGGAAAACTGCTATCTGATGACCAATGGCCTGGGAGGCTTTTCAGCTCTTACCATGGCGGGTTCCTGCAGCAGGAACGACCATGCCCTGCTCATGAGCTGTCCTGCGGAGGAAGCGCCCAATCACCGCTACAATATGGTACACAGGCTGGAGGAGATACTGATCCTGGGGGAGCAGGAGATACACCTTTCCACCCAGAGCTTTACGGATCCTTCCCGACAGGAGACGGGCTATCGGTATCTGGCTTCTTTTTCTTATAAAGATCATCCGGTCTGGCATTACGAGCTGGACGGCGTGGAGATCATTAAGACGGTGGTCCTGGCGCCGAAGGAAAACACGGTGGGCGTTGCCTATGACATAAGGAACCGCACGGCTGACAAGGTGACGCTGAAGGTGATTCCCCAGCTTGAGTTTGTGCCGAAAGGAACAAGAATGTCTGAACGGCAGGCTTTTGATCTTTTGGTGGAAAGCTGTTCCGGACCGGAGGGACAGAGCGGGTATCATCGGGGACGCATACGCTCTAACGGACAAAGACTTTATTTTGAGACCGACGGAAGAGTGTACCAGACCTCTTTGAGATCTCAGACGGATCTGTATTATGCAGACGACGCCTGCGACGGTAGAGGCGAAACAGGGACCACGGCGGCCAATCACTATATCATATTCAATGTGCGGCCGGGGGTGAGATCCCTGGGCGAGATATTGTATAGTACGGTGCCCATAGCCAAACGCTGGAGTATGCGGCAGGGAGTGGGGGGGACCTACCGGATGGCGAAGAGTCTCGCTGAGTACAGAGACGGTCTGCGGAGAAAAGCGGGATTTACGGATGAGACTGCCCAGGCTCTTGCCGTGGCGGCGGATCAGTTTATTTCCTACCGCGCTTCCACGGACAAGCAGACCATACTTGCAGGGTATCCCTTTTTTGAGGACTGGGGCCGGGACACGATGATCGCTCTGTCAGGCTGCTGTCTGTCGGTGAAGCAGTATGAGGTGGCGGAAAGTATCTTGAGGACCTTTATGATGTACTGCAAAAAGGGACTGATGCCGAATCTGTTTCCGGAGGGAAAGCAGGAGCCCAGGTATAATACGGTGGATGCGGCGCTGCTGTTCATCCTGGCGGTATATGAATATTTCCTGCGGACCGGGGACAAAGTCTTTGTGACGGGGGCCTGGGCGGTGATGCGTCAGATCGTTGACTGGTACAGGCAGGGGACGGATTACAACATTGCCATGGAGGAGGACGGACTGCTCCGGGCGGGAGAGGGATATGATCAGGTGACCTGGATGGATGTGCGGATCGGAGATATTCTGCCTACGCCCCGCCACGGGAAGCCGGTGGAGATCAACGCATACTGGTATAACGCCCTCTGCATCATGGACTTTTTCAAAAACAGCTTAAAGGGAGAGCTTCCGGAGTCGGAAACGGATTATGGCGCTATGGCGGAGCGGACAAGGCTAAGCTTTAGAGAGAAATTCTGGAATGAAGAGGCCGGGTGCCTGAAGGATGTGCTGTCCGGAGATGAGAGGATCGACGGAAACGGCGGAGGGGACGCCTGCGACCGGGGGCAAAGCGCCGGAGAGGGAGCAGAGGCAGCCGGAGGAAAAGTGTGTCCGGATACGCAGATCCGCTGCAACCAGATATGGGCGGTGTCCCTTCCCTTCCCGCTGTTGGACAGGGACAGGGAAAAGCAGGTGGTGGAGACGGTGTTCAGAAAGCTGTATACGCCCTTAGGGCTGCGCACTCTTGACCCGGAGGACCCGGAATTTCAGCCAATCTACGAGGGAGAGCAGCTGAAGCGGGATCTTGCCTATCATCAGGGGACGGTGTGGACCTATCCTCTGGGAGGCTATTACCTTGCCTATTTGAAGGTAAACGAGTATTCGGAAGAGGCAAAGGCGGACGTCAGAACTCAGCTTGAGAGCATAACGGCGGCGCTTCGGGAAGGCTGTATCGGTCAGCTGCCGGAAATTTACGACGGGGGGCGCCCGGTTTCTTCCAAGGGCTGTTTCGCCCAGGCATGGAGCGTAGGAGAGATCTTAAGGGTATACGAGGCGCTGGAGAAGTTCAATAAGTGAAAAAAGCTGTCCGCGTTGTAGACATTTTGGAACAAATCAGATATTATGATATGAGGGACAAAATCCATGGAAAGGAACTGTTTCAAATCGTCTGCTTAATGAAACGGCCGCAGGGACAAAACAAATGGCAAAAGATTTACTGTTATTACTCTCAGGTGCTGTGTCAGGTTTTTTGGCCCTCCTGCTGGTGCATTTACTCCCCGTGAAACCCATGCAGGAGCATGTGTACTGGTCGCTCCCGATGATAGAGAAGGAATTTGAGGATGAAGTCGTTGTGGAAGGTTATCGTTCCACATTAACCGGAAACTTCACGGATTGTCTGATGTTGGAGTATGCTGTATATGAACCCCAAAACCACAGTCTGGTTGAGCAGGTACTGCGTATGTATCGCAGCGAGTCCTGTGCATTGGAAGATGGCTGGTGGCCCGGCCGCTCTTTGAAAGATTATCTTGAAAACGTCCCCGCCGCACGGGAAGTGGAATATGCCCGATATTGGCATGGCTATCTGGTAATACTGAAACCCTTGCTGCTGCTGACGTCTTTTAATACGATAAGGCTCATGAACTCCGCGCTCCAGGTTTTGATGGCGGGATTGGTTGTCATGGGCTTCTGCCGGAAAAACGCTTCACCGTTGGCGATGGGATTTTTGCTGTCACTACCCTTTTTGTTCTTTATAAGCACCTATGCCTCCTTGTCCCTGAGCATCTGCTACTACGTTATGGTGCTTTCTCTTCTGCTTCAACTGCGGTTTGATTCCAGCCTTCACAGCAAAGAGTTATACGGGGCGTTTTTTTTGATTACAGGTATGGCCGCCTCCTATTTTGACTTATTGACATATCCCCTTATAACGCTGGTTTTCCCACTGTGTACCTATTTATACTTTCATGGCGAAGCCCCTGTCCGCTCTCTTAAGAAAATATGTCAATATAGCCTGGAATGGTTTTTCGGATATATTGGTTTATGGGGGTCAAAATGGCTGCTCAGCGATCTTCTTACAGGCGGCAGTACGATCAAAGACGCTTTCAGCACGCTTAGGACCAGAACCGGCAGCGCAGCCGGATATTCCAGAATCAGCGGATTTTTCAATGTACTGTGGAAAAACATAGAGCCTTTTAGTAATTGGTGCTATGTGATTCTTATAGCAATGGCATTTGTTATACTGCTATTTCAGATGACAAGATCGAGGGGGGGTAAAAATATAAAGTCGGCCATTCCTTATATGCTTTTAGCCTTGTATCCGTTGCTCTGGCTGTTTGTCACACAAAACCACTCGGAACAACACTGGCAGTTTACCTGTAGGATTTTTGCCTGCAGCGTATTCTCTGTTTATGCGGGTTGTGAAAAAATGCTGCAGCATGGGAAAAATGCAAATGGAGACGGATGCTTATGAGAAAAAGTATAGAACAATACCAGGGAAAAATTTTTCTTATAGGTCTCTTTTTGCTGGGAATACTCACCCTCCTTCCCTATGGGGCGCATTTGGACCAAAGAGCGGAACAGGAAATCTTATATTCCAATATAAAAATGTACCTTCACTCCTTTGGCGGCTCAGAGAGCCCCCTTTACACGCAGCTGGACGCATACGGAATCACTGATATAGCTGATTCTATAGAAAAAGATCATGGAATGGCCGTGTATTATCCTGTATTCTGGATATTCTATGTCAATCAGACGTCACCGTTTATTGGCAATATCGTATGGCATATATATGTATATCTTCTCGCGTTCTGTGGTGTGGCGGCCTTATATGGGTTCCTTCGTGATACGGGAAATCAGTTCAAAGCAGCGGCGCTGGCTGTATCTCTCTACTTTTTTACACCCAGAATGTTTGCGGAAAGTCACTATAACAATAAAGATATGATACTGCTTTCCCTGACTCTGTGTATCTTTTATTGCGGCTATAAGCTGTATCAGGATCCTTCCTGGAAGCATATCCTTGCCTTTTCCCTGGTGGGCAGCCTTGCCGCAAACCTGAAAGTAGTGGGTATATTTATCTGGGGAGCCTTTGGCGGATTTATTTTTTGCGGTATGCTTTTCAGGCATTCGTTTAACAGGAGGATGTTGGCAAAAGTGCTGATGTGTATCGCCTTAGCTGCGTCTCTGTATATATTTCTGACTCCGGCAAGTTGGACGGGATTAGGAGAATTTTTCCGATATTTAGTGGAAAATGCCCGAAATTTTCGTTGGAATGATTATATTCTGTTTGCGGGCAGTATGTACAATAAAAGCACAACAGGAATGCCTCGAAGGTATCTTCCTGTCATGATTTTGCTGACAATTCCGATTGGGATCCTTATTCTGTCCCTGATTGGCCTTATAAGTATTCTTTTTTCGCTATTTAAAAAACCTTTTCGCCCTTTCGGCTGCACAGGCGTGACCTGCGTGGCAGTTCTAATATGCCTGCTTCCTTTGGGATATGCTGTTTTGACGGCAACCCCTGTCTATAATGGCTGGCGACACTTTTACTTCTGCTACGCTTCCATTACCATCCTGTCTGCATATGGCGTTTCTTTTTTACTTTCCCTGTTCCGAAAATACAAAAGGGAAAGGTGGGCTGAAAGGGTATTGGGGATATATGTCCTTCTGCTGGCTGCGGGCATCTTTTTCAACTATCCCTATGAATATGCGTATTATAATCTCATCGCGGGCCGGCAGATCGAAGATACTTATGAATTAGATTATTGGGATATGTCATTTAAGCAAGCCTATGAAATAATTTTAAAGGATTCGCCGGAAAATAATATTTCCGTCGGAACCATCACCAACCCCTCCCGCTGGGGACTTGACGCACAGTTGGATGCAATAAGAGGTAAACAGCGTATGCGGATTACTCTGTGCGAAAACTGGAAAGATGCTCAATACCTGATCATAAACCCTATGTACGCATATATGTATGGGCAGGAGGATTACAATTGGATCCGGCAGAATTACGAGCTGCTTGAGAGTCTCTCTTCTTATGGAAATATCCTGTGTGAGATCTACCGAAGGTAGAAACTTTTTCTTATATTTATAACCCCCGGTTAAAAAAATCTTCTCATCGGTTGAATTTCCCTCCATTGCGAAGAATATGAAACTCCCTTATACTTTACAGTGACACAGAGATTCCGGAGTCATTTGTGTAAGCGGTAAAGAATTTATAAAAATATAGGGAAAGTATGAGGAGATAAGAAAGATGGAGTTGAAAATAGGATCAAAGATCACGGAATTGAGAAAAAAGAAAGGGATGACCCAGGAACAGCTGGCAGCAGCCTTGAGTGTATCTGCGCCTGCGGTGAGCAAGTGGGAGACGGGCAGCTCCTATCCTGATATCACCCTGCTCTGTCCTCTGGCCAGAGCGCTGGGGACGGATGTGGACGCGCTGCTTGCCTTTGATAAGGAACTGTCGGAAGAGGATATGAGCCGCTATATGACTGAAATCATGGAGCTGGCGGGGAAAGGCAGCATACGGGAGGCGGAAGAAAAGCTGATGGGTCTGCTGCACGCATATCCTTCCGCTATTCCGCTGAAATTCAGCGCTACGGCGGCACTGTCTTTCTTTGAGATGAGTACGCCGGATCATACCGCGGCGGACAGGGAGCGATGGAGTGCGCTAAAAAAGGAACTGGTACAGGCCATACATGACGGCGGCGATTCCGTCTATTATCTGCCTTCGATTTTCATGCTGGCGTCCCTTGCGCTGGCGGAGGATGACCTGGAAAGGGCGGAGGAGCTGCTGAAAGAGGCGCCTGCCAACACGGAGGATCTTACCGTACTTTGGGTGAGGCTTCACTTGCAGAGGGGAGACAGGGAGAAGGCGCTGGCTGTTGCCCAGAAGCGGTTGTATGACTTGATAGGGAAGGTGCAGAATTGCCTTGTGTGTATGCTGGGAGAGGACATGATGCCGGGCAGGGACAAGGCTGCGGATGCGGAAAGGTGCGTGGAGTTATGCAGGGTCTATGAGCAGATAAGCGGTATCTTCGGCGTGGGAGGCGGCATGGGCGCGGGAGTGCTCGCGGAGGTCTACCTGCGCCTGGGCCGGAAGGAAGAGGCATACGGCTATCTGGAGCGTCTGGTGGAGCGGGTCATAGGACTGCTGGAAGCTCCGAATCCCCTGTTGTTTGCGCCGACTGTTGTTCCCTCCGGGGAGAAGCTGACAGTCAGCAGTCAAATGCGGCAGGTGTACCTCAAGGGTCTGGAAAGGGACGCCTGCTTTGACAAGCTGCGGGGTGAGGAGCGGTTTGAAAGGCTGACCGGGAGGCTTAGGGAAAGCCTGAAGGAGTAAAAAGGCGGCAGCAGTCGATGAAAAATATAGTATGCAGATAGAATCGGAAACAGGGAGAAAAAGGTATGGGAATGTATGATATAAGAAAATATGGCGCGGAGCCGGACAGCGGGAAGATATGCACAAAGGAGATCCAGAGGGCCATAGACTTATGTGATAAGGGCGGAACAGTCTGTATTCCTGCGGGAGAGTTTATCACAGGAGCCCTGTTCTTAAAGAGCAACATGACGCTCCTTCTGGAAGAGGGGGCAAGGCTTGTGGGCAGCAGCGACGTGAAGGATTTCCCTGTTATGGGCTATCCCTTTGAAGGCAGGGAGCAGCTGTGCTATGCCAGTCTGCTCAACACGGACAGCGCGCCCCATGAGAATATTGCTATCAGGGGAAAGGGAGTGATCGACGCCAATGGCAGGCAGCTGTTTGAGGCTCAGATGGAGGACCCTGAGGTGAAACGGGGGCGGGCGGTCTGCATCCGCAACGCCGACAATGTGACTATATGCGGTGTCACCATACGCCAGTCACCTGCCTGGTGCCTGCATCTGATCTACTGCAGCAATGTGCTGATAGAGGGCGTTGAGATCCATACGAAGTATGACGAGAGCGGGGAAAAATATGGGATGCACAACGGGGACGGGATAGATATCGATTCCTGCAGAAAGGTCCGGATCCTGGGCTCTCTGATTGCCAGCCAGGACGACTGCATTGCCGTGAAATCGGGGAGAGATGAAGAGGGCAGGAGAGCGGGGATACCCTCGGAGGACATTGTGATCGAGGACTGTACCTTTAAGAGCGGCTTCGGCGTTGCCATGGGAAGCGAGATGTCAGGCGGCGTAAGGGATGTATTTGTCAGAAGCTGCACATTTGAGAATGTTTTCAGCATCGGAAGCGTGAAGGCAGTGCGGGGGCGGGGCGGCTATATCAGGAATGTGCATTATGAGAACTGCTCCCTGGTAAATCATGATACGGAATTCAGCGACGGCCGCTGGTTCAGGGGCGCCCTTTATGTGGACGGATTTTACGGATATGAAAGCTTTGACCCGGATTCTCCGGTGGAGGTGAACGAGGGAACGCCGATGGTGGATGGCATTTTCTTTCGGAATATCACCGTCGATACGATTGGCGGAAACGCCATCTATCTGTGCGGGCTGCCGGAAATGCCCTTTCGGAACATCTGTCTGGAAAACGTGAAGGCCCATGGGAAATATGGGATAAAGACGAAAAACATTGACGAGCTGCATATGGATAACGTGGATGTGTCAAGTGATGAGTGAAGGTTTAAGTCATTCCACGGTGTGCCAACGTATGAGAACCGAATATCCATCCATACTTGACAAATTCCCTTTGAGGGTGCATAATGCAGAATATGAAAGGCAAAGGCGTCTTTGAGTGATGTACTCAAGGGCGTCTTTTTTTGAAGCCGGAAGAAAGGATTCAAAGGAGGGGTCTTTATGCAGCAAATGGAATTATTACAGCACACGGATAAGATCAATGAGCTGTTGGCGCGCTATGGAGTAAAATTCGGCATCTATAAGAACAATGTTTTCAAAGAGCAGCTGTTTCCCTTTGATTCCATACCGAGAGTGATCGGGCACGACGAGTTTGCATTTTTGGAAAAAGGCCTGAAACAGCGGGTCATGGCGTTGAATTTGTTTCTGAAGGACATTTACGGAAAGAAGCAGATCGTGAAGGACGGAATCGTTCCGGAGGATTTTATATTTGCATCCGGCGGCTATATGGCGGAATGTGAGGGAACAGTTCCGCCTAAGGGAATCTATTCCCACATATCGGGGATCGATCTGGTAAAGGGAAAGGATGGCAGCTGGTACATACTGGAGGACAATCTGAGAGTGCCGTCAGGAGCGTCCTATCCCATGATCGCAAGGGATCTGTGCAGAAGAAGCTCACCGGAGACCTTTCAAAGCTGCAGGCTGGAGGACAACCGCAATTATGCTGATCTGCTGCGGAGGACAATGGACTATGTGAATCCGGGCGGGCATACGGTCATATTGACACCGGGCAGATACAATGCGGCCTACTTTGAGCATTCTTATCTGGCGGAAAAGACCGGGGCCCATCTGGTGACAGGCTCGGAGCTGGTGGCGGAAAGGGATATGCTGTACTATATTTCCTCTGACGGCAAAAAGGAACGAGTTGGGGCTGTATACCGCAGGATATCGGACGAGTATCTGGACCCTATGAATTTTAACCCGGAATCCCTGATCGGCATCCCCCATATCTATGAGGTGTTCCGCAAGGGAAATGTGGCATTGCTCAATGCGCCGGGGAACGGTGTGGCGGACGATAAGGGAATTTACTATTTTGTCCCCAAAATGATCCGTTATTATCTGGATGAAGAGCCGATCTTAAGTAATGCGCCGACTTATCTGCCCTTTTATGAAGAGGATATGAGCTATGTGCTGGCACATTTTGACGAGCTTGTGCTGAAGGACGTGGCGGAGGCAGGAGGATATGGCGTGGTATTTGGCAATACCATGACGAAACAGCAGAAAGAGGATTTCATTGTCCTGTTGAAGAAGGAGCCGAGGAGGTTTATCGCCCAGGAGGTAATTGACTTTCAGGATCTGGATATTGTGGACAACGGGGAGATCGTACCGAGGAAGGCGGACCTGAGAGCGTTCGTGCTGACGGCGGAGGAACCGATGGTCTGGAAGAGCGGGCTCACAAGATTTTCCAGAGATCCGGATTCGTTTATTGTGAATTCATCACAGGGAGGAGGCTTTAAGGATACATGGGTATTATATCAGTAGAGCAGGCGGATCATTTATATTGGCTGGGGAGGTACACGGAACGGGTGTACACAACGCTCCGATTCTATTTTCCCAGATATGACAACATGATCGACGAGACAGTAGACAGCTATCAGGCATTCTGCCGGTCCATCGACATACCGAATATTTATTCATCAAAGGAGGATTTCCTCAGGCGTTATCCCTTTGACGCGGCAAATCCGGATTCCATTATCAGCAACCTGAACCGGGCCTATGATAATGCCATCGTACTCAGGGAAAGCATTGGCTCAGAGGCGTTTTCCTATATCCAGCTTGCCGTTTATGACATGAATAAGGCGGCGGTGAGCAAGTCGCCGCTGATAGAGCTGCAGTATCTGATAGACCATATCTTATCCTTCTGGGGAATCGCGGATGACCAGATCGATTCCGAGCAGGTGCGGAACATGATCAAGGCGGGAAAGCGGATAGAGCGCATTGATATGTATGCAAGGCTGAAGGTATCCCAAAAGGAATTGCTGCGGGAGGTACACCGCATGGTTCCGAGAGTGGAAAGGAGCGGACTGCACTATGATAAGGAAAGGCTGGAGCAGATAAAAAGCCTTGTGGAAAGCGCTGATTTGGATTACTATAAGATTGTATCGGTTGCGGAATCGATCATATAGCCGGAAGGAAATTCCACGCCGGCTCATAACAGGACAGGTTTGGAGTGATCTTGTGGCGGTGCTGCACTTTGAGTACAGGATGGAAATAGAATATGAAAAAAGCGTAGACAGATGCTATTTTACGATCAAGTGTATCCCAAGGGAGGATGCAAGGCAGCGCTTGCTGGGAATAGAGCTTTCCGTACTGCCAGAGACGGAGTATTCCACGGGAGTGGATTCTTTTGGAAACAGGCAGATCTATGGCTGTGAGACAGAGCCCCATAAGCAGTTTGTTTTCCGGGCGGCGGGTGATGTGGAGATCCTCCGGACGGACTATGAGGAGCCGGCGGGCGGGGCTGTGGGAATATACCGGATGCCTCACGGCAAATGCATTCCCGGTCCGGGACTTTCGGAATATTGGCGTTCCCTTGACATTTCAGGGTGCAGGGATTCCTGTGAAATATGTATGGCCTGGATGCATAAGCTGCATCAGGATCTTTCCTATGTGCCGGGGGCCACACAGGTCCATACCTCGGCGGAAGAGGCATGGAGCATGGGAAAGGGAGTCTGTCAGGACTATGCGCATATTTATGTCACCCTGCTCCGTATGACAGGGATCCCTGCCCGCTATGTATGCGGGATGATCGTCGGCGAGGGCGCAAGCCATGCATGGACGGAGGCGCTTTGCGGCGACAGATGGGTGGCGTTTGATCCCACAAATGACTGCCCCGTAACAGACCGACATATCAAGCTTGGCCACGGCAGGGATGCGGCAGACTGCGCGATCAACCGGGGACTTATGTGGAATGGAGGCGCGCAGTCCCAGAGGATATCTGTACAGGTAGACTCTGCAGCTTATTCCTGCGGGCAATGAGCCAAGTCCATGTCTGCGGATACGCGCAGGGATCGGTTTGGGCATTGACCGATAGTTTGCGCTGTTTTTGGGCGGTATATCAGGAAAGGGGATGGTCATTCATATGATAAAGACAATAGCGGCGGTGGGACTGCCGGTGGACGAGGTGCTGGAGATCAGGAGAAACCGTATTCAGCCTGAACAGTTCACAGATAATATGAAACGAATCAGCATTGTCACGGGTATTCACGGTGACGAGCTGGAGGGGCAGTATGTCTGCTTTGAACTGCAGCGCCGTATAGAGCAGAGCAAAGAATGTCTGGCTGGGATCGTTGATATTTATCCGGCCATGAACCCGCTGGGGATCGACTCTATCACCAGAGGGATCCCGGCTTTTGACCTGGATATGAACCGCACGTTTCCCGGAGACCTTGACGGCAGTATGATAGAGTATGTGGTTGCAAGGATCATGGAGGATGTGGCAGGCTCCGACTGTGTGCTGGACATCCATGCCAGCAACATTTATCTGACGGAAATACCCCAGATACGCATCAATGAGCTGCATCAGGATACCCTTGTGCCCATGGCGGAAGCGGCC
Source organism: Bacillota bacterium (assembly GCA_023663285.1). GTDB lineage: Bacteria > Bacillota > Clostridia > Lachnospirales > Lachnospiraceae > Acetatifactor. The sequence continues at coordinate 80,141 of JAMPHT010000001.1, read as the reverse complement.
AATGTGGATTTTATATGGGTGCATGGGACCAGTACGGTGCTGGAATCCACCTTTGCATACAGCCTCAATCGCATCGGGACGCCGGTGCTGGTAGTGGAGATGGGTGTGGGAATGCGCATAACACGCAGATACGGGAATCAGCTGGTGGACGGAATTTTCAATCTGATGAAGAAGCTGGGGATCTGGAACGGGGAAGTAACGCCGGTGAGAAAACCGATCATATCAAGAGATCCGGAGGACGTCTGTTATTTGAACGCCGGCGTGAGCGGGGTATTTATTCCGGGGGTGCGGCATGGAGCAAGGCTGAAGAAGGGTGAACTGATCGGGCAGATCGTAGATCCGTTGTGCGGAAAGGTGTTGGATGAGGTGCGGACTCCTGAGGACGGTATGCTGTTTACCATAAGGGAGTATCCGGTCGTCGTTGAGGGCTCTCTGATGGGGCGTCTGCTGAAAAAGGAAGTGTGCGGTTATGAATAAAAGAATCATTTATGAACTGAAGGGAATATATCGGGATACCTTCCGTGTCACAGGGTATGAATTCGGAGCGGGAGAAGCGGAAGTCTGTATCGTGGGCAGCTCCAGGGGAAATGAAGCACAGCAGATATACTGCTGTTCCCAGCTGGTAAAGAAGCTGAAGCAGCTGGAGGATGAGGGAAGAATCACGGATGGACATAAAATTCTGATCATTCCCTCCATCAATCCATACTCCATGAACATACAGAAAAGATTCTGGTCAACGGATAATACGGATATCAACAGAATGTTTCCGGGATATGACTTGGGGGAGACCACTCAGAGAATCGCGGACGGCGTTTTCCGGGAAATATCGGAGTACCGGTTTGGAATCCAGTTCACTTCCTTTTATATGCCGGGGGATTTTGTCCCCCATGTGCGGCTGATGGACGAGGGCTTCAGCGATCCGGAAACGGCCAGGCAGTTCGGCCTTCCCTATGTCATCATCCGCAGGGTGAGGCCTTATGATACCACCACCTTGAATTACAATTGGCAGGTGTGGAATACCCAGGCTTTTTCCCTGTACACCTCTACCACATCCCGGATCGACAGGAACAGTGCTGGCCAGGCGGTCCTGGCGGTCATGAATTTTCTCTCCGGGCAGGGATTATTAAAGTACAGTATACCGGACAGGCTGCATTCAAAAATCGTACATGATGAGGACATGATCTTGATCAAAACAGCGAAATCCGGTATTTTTGAACCCATGGTAAAGGCGGGGGATGAGGTCAGGACCGGGCAGCCCCTGGCAAATATCCTGGATCCCTATGAAGGGGATATCCTTGAAACACTGTATGCTCCCTTTAACATGGTGGTGTTCTTTGTGCATAATGAACCCCTGACCTACGCCAATACGGCGGTAATAAAGCTGATAGAGAAATATGAGGCGTAACCTGTACTTATAGCAAATTTCAAGATATGTGTATTGCACACAAAAGAAATCTGTGATATAATAAAACCTATCAAATAGATAGGCATACTAAGCAAAAGTCAGATATAATACTCGCAGCTGTCCCTTTTCCGGCTGATGACGTCTGAAAGTGTGATTCCGTCCAGGTAGTCGAGAATGACCTTGTAAAGCCCCTGATAGACAGGCAGAGTCATACAGCTGTCCGCATTTTCGCAGAGGTTGGGAGTATTTTCCATACAGCTGACAGGGGTAAGGCTGCCCTCGGCGCTTTCCAGGATCTCCCTGACGGTGATCTCACTGGGGTGCCTTGCCAGCTGATAACCGCCCATGTGTCCCTTGTTGGCAAGGAGCAGGTTGCTGCGGTTAAAGAAAGGAATGATCTGCTCCAGATACTTCTTGGAAATATTCTGTCTGGCAGATATATCCTTGAGTGCGATAAATCCCTCGTTGTAGTGCTGCGCCAGGTCTACCATCATACGAAAAGCGTACCTTCCGCGGGTGGAAATCTTCAAAGTGATCACCTCCCAAAATAGATGTTTGTGTGATTTGTCCTAAAACCTATCTTACCACAGGGATGATAGGTAATCAAGAAATAGTGAAGTAGAAAATTTTAACAGGGAGAGGGGAAAAGCAATGAACTATGGATTTGCAACAAAGTGTATTTACGGAAACGGAAAAGATTATGATAAGGATAAGACAGGGGCCATCAGCTTCCCCATCTATCAGACGGCCACCTATGCCCACCCGGAAGTGGGTAAAAGCACAGGGTTTGATTACAGCAGGCTGCAGAATCCTACCAGGCAGCAGGCGGAGAAAATAGTGGCCTCCCTTGAGGGCGGAGTGGACGCGCTGGCATTTTCCACGGGAATGGCGGCAATCACTGCGATGATGGAGCTGTTTGAGCCGGGGGATCATCTGATCACGGATGCGGATCTGTACGGCGGCAGCATCCGGCTGTTTGACAATGTGAATAAAAAGAACGGTATCCTGTTCAGCCATATCGACTGCTCCACGGAAAACGTAGAGGACTACATACAGGAGAACACCAGGGCGATCTTCATTGAAACGCCCACAAATCCCATGATGAACGTGGTGGATATACGCAGGGCGTCAAAAATCGCAAAGGAACACGGACTTCTTCTGATCGTGGACAATACCTTTATGTCGCCCTATTTTCAAAAGCCCTTTGAGCTGGGGGCGGACATTATCATCCACAGCGGCACGAAATTCCTGGGCGGGCACAATGACACCCTTGCGGGCTTTATCGTGACAAATTCACAGGAAATATCGGACAGGCTTCGATTCCTCATAAAGACCGTGGGTTCGGGACTTTCGCCCTTTGACAGCTGGCTGATCATCAGAGGTATCAAAACGCTGCCGATCCGCATGGAAAAGGCTCAGGAGAACGCAAAGGCGCTGGCGGAATTCCTTCTGGGCGAGCCGAAGGTAAAAAAGGTTTACTATCCGGGAATACCGGGCAGCAAAGGATATGAGGTGTGTAAAAGCCAGGCAAGCGGGTTTGGCAGTATGCTGACCTTTGAGGTGGAGAGCCGGGAGCTGGCGCTTCATATCCTGAGATCCACAAAGCTGATTCCCTTTGCGGAAAGCCTGGGCGGAACGGAGACCCTTCTCACCTATCCCACCACACAGACCCATGCGGACGTGCCGGAGGAGGTGCGGATAAAGAACGGGCTTACGGACAGGATACTGCGGCTTTCCGCAGGAATCGAAGATAAAAATGACCTGATCGGGGATCTAAGGCAGGCGATAGAATCCTTTGGATAAAAATGGGGTGTTTGTATGCAGGAAGAAAAATTTGATTTTGATACGTCAGGGTTTGATGTATTGACAGAAAGAAAAGGCACGGACTGCCTGAAATATGATTTTGCCGCAAAGCGGGGGAGACCGGAGGATATTCTGCCTCTCTGGGTGGCGGATATGGATTTTAAAACGTCGGATAAAATATTGGACGCCATCCATAAAAGAACAGACCATGGGATTTTCGGTTATACCGAGAGCGGCCAAAGCTATTTTGAAGCCGTGGCAGGCTGGATGGACAGACGGCATGATTGGGAAATAAAGGAGAACTGGCTTGTAAAAACGCCGGGGGTGGTATTCGCGCTGGCCATGGCGGTAAAGGCTTATACGGAAGCGGGCGACAGCGTCCTGATCCAGCAGCCCGTATATTATCCCTTTACAGAGGTGATAGAGGATAACGGCAGGAAAGCTGTCAGCAGCAATCTGGTTTTGGGAAAGGACGGAAAATATCACATTGATTTTGACGATTTTGAAAGAAAAGCAGCGGAGGAAAAAACAACTCTCTTTCTGCTGTGCAGCCCCCACAATCCGGTGGGAAGGGTGTGGACGGAGGAAGAATTATTAAGAATAGGAGAAATATGTCTGAAGCATCATGTGACTGTGGTGAGCGACGAGATCCATGAGGATTTTGTGTGGGGAGAAAGAAAGCACATTGTTTTTGCAGGCTTGAAAAAGGAGTTTGCAGACATCTCAGTTACCTGTACATCTCCGGCAAAGACATTTAACCTTGCAGGGCTGCAGGCGTCCAATATTTTCATCCCCAATGAAGGACTCCGCAGACGGTTCAAAAAGCAGATCGCGGCCGCGGGCTACAGCCAGCTGAACACCCTGGGACTGACCGCCTGCGAGGCGGCGTACCGGTACGGGGACAGCTGGTATGAGGAAATGATGGAATATGTGGCAGGCAATATCCGCTATATGAAAGCATATCTGGAAAGGGAACTGCCCCGGCTTGTCATGACGGAGCCGGAAGGGACCTATCTGGTCTGGGTGGATTTCAGAGGGCTTGGCCTGTCCGGATCGGCGCTGGAAGAGCTGATTGTGAAAAAAGCGAAGCTCTGGCTGGATTCCGGCGCAATATTCGGCAGGGCCGGAGAGGGCTTTCAAAGATTCAACGTGGCCTGTCCGCGGGCGACTCTGGAAAAAGCGCTGGAGCAGCTAAAGACAGCGATCCTGCAGGAAAGGCATAATATAAAAAAATGATTGACAGGTATGCTGTGAGGCGCTATAATAACTTCAACCATAAAACATATAATACCTATCAAAAGAATAGGCGATGAAACAAAATTAAAAGAAAGAGGAGGGAACGAATTATGTCTGAAATCAAAGAAAGTACACTGGAACTGATTGGAGGAACACCAATTTTAAAGCTGAACCGTTACGGCGAAAAGGCGGGCGTCCGGGGAGTCACGCTCTTAGCTAAGCTGGAATACCTGAATCCTGCCGGTTCCGTAAAGGACAGGATCGCCCTTGCCATGATCGAGGACGCGGAGAAAAAAGGAAAATTAAAGCCGGGAGCGACCATCATAGAGCCCACCAGCGGAAATACGGGAATCGGCCTTGCGGCTGTGGCGGCGGCAAAGGGATATAAGGCGATCCTCACCCTGCCGGATACTATGAGCGTAGAGCGGAGAAACCTTTTGAAAGCATATGGGGCGGAGCTGGTGCTCACCGAAGGCGCAAAGGGAATGAAAGGGGCGATCGCAAAGGCGGAGGAGTTGAATCAGGAGATCGAAGGCTCCATTATCCTGGGGCAGTTTGTGAATCCTGCAAACCCGGCTGTCCATAAGGCCACTACCGGTCCGGAGATCTGGAGACAGACGGAAGGGAAGGTGGACATTTTCGTGGCAGGCGTGGGCACCGGCGGTACGGTCACGGGTGTGGGAGAGTATCTGAAGGAGCAGAACCCGAATGTAAAGGTGGTAGCGGTAGAACCGGCGTCCAGTCCCGTCCTCTCCAAAGGAACGCCGGGAGCCCATAAGATCCAGGGCATCGGGGCAGGCTTTGTTCCGGATGTGTTGAACACAAAGGTTTACGACGAGATAATTACGATTGAAAATGAAGATGCTTTTGCAGAGGGAAAAGCATTTGCGCTGGCTGAGGGGATCCTTGTGGGGATCTCATCGGGGGCGGCATTAAAGGCAGCATTGATCCTTGCGGCAAGGCCGGAAAACGCAGGGAAGAATATCGTGGTATTGCTGCCGGATTCCGGGGACAGATATCTGTCCACACCGCTTTTCGCCAGCTGACCCCTATACGCGCAAAGCATTTGCCCCACCGCCCATAAAATGATATACTGTATCCGGGCTTATAAATACGGAGTACAGGAGCAAAAAGCGGAATGGAGATAAAGAGGACAAGAAAAATAGTATTTGCAGCGGTCACGGGAATCATGACCGGATTCCTGTATGCGGCGGGAAGCCGCCTGGATACCCAGGATACCCTGGATCTGCTGGACGCCCGCTTTTATGTAGAATGGCTTATGCGCAGCGGTCTTGCGGCCCTTATTATCTATGGGATCTGGCAGTGCGCGGATAAACTGACAAAAGGGCGGAAATGTGTGAGCAGCGGCGGGGAGGAGCAGGCTTCTCCTCTCAGGCTGCATCTGCTTTACACGGGAGTGCTGCTGCTTTGCTGGCTGCCGGCGCTTTTTTCTATTTTTCCCGGCGTATTTTCCTATGACGCCTATGCGGAGTGGGAGGCAGTGCAGACAGGCGTGCTCACAGCCCATCATCCGGTGCTTCATGTGCTGCTGGTGGGCGGTCTGCTGGAGGGTTTTTACAGGATCACGGGCAGTTATAATGTGGGGATCTGCGTTTATGTGATCCTTCAGATGCTGCTTATGGTAAATGTACTGGCCCTGACTGTGGGCTATATGAAAAAATGCGGAATCGGACGCCCCGGCAGGATCCTTACCCTGCTTTTTTACGGATCGTCGCCGGTATTTCAGTTATTTTCCATATGTGTTACAAAGGATGTGCTGTTTACTGCCTGTGAGCTGCTGTTTATGATATTTTTGCTGCGTCTCACAGGAGAGCAGGAGCGCTTTTTCGCCGAAAAGGGAACCCAGGTATGTTTTGTTCTGGCGGTGCTTGGCACCATGATCCTGCGCAATAACGGGCTTTATATCGCCCTGATCATGCTGGCGATCTTGTTTTTCTTCTGCAGAAAGCACTGGAAACGATATGCTGTTCTGGTGGGGGCTGTTTTACTTCTGTATGGGATTTACGTGGGTCCCCTGTATTATTTTTTGGGAGTTACGCCCGGCGGAGTGGAGGAAATGCTTTCCGTGCCCATCCAGCAGATGGCCAGGGTATATCATTATGATCATGATTCTCTGGAGGCTGGGGATCTGGAGCTGCTTTATCGTGTGCTGCCGGAAAAAAATCTGAAGGATTACAAGTCCACGGTGTCCGATCCGGTGAAAAGCGGTTTTGACCGGGAGGGCTTTGACAGCGCTTCCGGAGAATTCTTTCGATTATGGGCAAAGTGGGGTGTGGAGCATCCCCTGACCTATCTCAATTCATTTCTGGTGAATACGGTAGATTTCTGGTATCCCGGCGCGGTGGTAGACGGTTATAAGGACGCCTATGGCAGGAGCAGCTATTTTGATTACAGGGTAGCTGAGCCGGGGACGGAGACAGTGTTTCTGAAAGGACTTCATGATTATTATGAAAAAATTTCCTGGGAAAGGGAAGCGCAGCAAAAGCCGCTGGCTTTTCTGGCGCTGAGTCCGGGCTGGTATTTTCTGATGTTTCTGATAGTCTTTATGTATTTATGGCGCTGCAAAAGGGGAAGGCTTCTGCTGCCCCTGCTGATTCCTTTGCTGACTATGGCGACAGTTCTGCTGGGGCCTATGGCGCTGGTCAGATATGTTCTGATTTTCTTCTACGGATTTCCGCTGACAGCCGCTCTGTTTTTAAAACCGGAGGCGGCATGACTGGAAGTGTGAACCGTAGCCTTTTGCGGGTATGCTTGCGCTGTTATGCTGTTTGGAGTATACTTTATTTCAGAGATAGAAGCATCCAAAGGAGAGATACTCATGGATATTCGGATATTTGACAATTTTGACGAGGACGGCCAGCTTACTTTGTTTGGTCTGGAGGAGGATCTTGAAGAGCTGCAGATGCACGCGGAGGAACCGGAGGAGAGATCTGCGGAGCCTGCGGCAGAAAAGCCCCGGCAGAGAACACCCCTGTCCGATGCCGGAGAGGACAGCCGACAATCCATGGACAACAAACCGTCCATGCAAAAGGAATCGAATTCAGGAGAACTGCCTTCCGACCAGGCGGGAGCGGGCATTCGTATCCGCAGCTGCAGCAGCTGCGGCAAGCTGCTCTTTGTGAGAGAAGAGGATGGAGGGTATGTCTCTGTATGTAATGCCTGTGGAGTTCAATACATACAAAGATAAATGACATCCGTGTCATAGTAGGGCGGCCGCATATGACAGGAGCGTTTTTGGCAGATCGGCGGAAAGGAATGAGAAGCAATGGAATTACAGCTGGCGGCAATTTTCAGTGATAACAGTGTCCTGCAGAGAGGCAGGAACATTGCGGTATTCGGCAGCGGCCCGGAGGGGAAGCTGGTGGAGGCAGTGGTCCGGGGAGAAAAGCTGGACGGTTCGGGAGTGCAGGAAAGCCGGGGCAGCGCATATGTCCGCGGCGGCAGGTTTGAGATCTGGCTGCCGCCTCTGGAGGCGGGGGTGGGGCATTTGCTGCAGGTGACCTGCGGGGAGGAGCAGCTTGTGCGGCATGGTCTTGCCGTGGGGGAGGTTTGGCTTGCGGGAGGTCAGTCCAACATGGAATATGAGCTGCAAAACTGCGCGGAGAAGGAGGCGCTGAGCCGTCCCGCAAACGATATGCTGCGCTTTTACTACACTCAGAAAAAGGCATACATGGACGAGGCATTTTTTAAGTCCGAGGCAGAGACGTGCTGGGAGTGCTTCGGGGATGCGGGAACGAAATACTGGTCGGCGGTGGGCTATTTCTTCGGCGCGAAGCTGCAGGAGGCGCTGGGGGTGCCGGTGGGGATCATTGGCTGTAACTGGGGCGGAACCTCCGCCTCCGCCTGGATGCCCAGAGAGGCCATGGCCGAGGACAGAGAGCTGGAGATCTACCTGGATATCTATGACGCGGCGGTGGCGGGAAAGACGGAGGCGGAGCAGTTGAGAGAATATGACGAGTATGTCATATATCAGGCGGAGTTTGACAGAAAGGCGGAGCTCTGCTATGCGGAGGATCCGAACATGGAATGGTCTGAGGTGCTGGAGCGTGTGGGCGAGTGCAAATGGCCGGGGCCCATGGGCTGCAGCAATCCCTTTCGGCCGGGGGGCCTGTACGAATGTATGCTGAAGCGGGTGCTGCCCTATTCCTTAAAGGGTTTTCTCTATTATCAGGGGGAGAGCGACGACCATCTGCCCCACCTTTACCGGAAGCTGTTTGCCCGCATGATCAGGCAGTGGCGGGAGGACTGGCGGGACGATTCCCTGCCCTTTATCTTTGCCCAGCTTCCCATGCACCGGTACAGGCAGGACCCGGACTTCAAGAACTGGTGTCTGATCAGAGAGGCCCAGAACAGGGTGTATGATACGGTGAAAAATACGGCGATGACCTGTATTATCGACCAGGGTGTGTACAATGACATTCATCCGAAAATGAAACAGAAGGTGGGAGAGAGGATGTGCAGCCAGGCCATGGCGCTGGCTTATGGCTTTGAAGCTGTGGCTGACGCAGCGGGACCTTTGTTTGACTATGCGGAGAGAGGGGACGGAGAACTGATCCTGCACTTTAAGAATACAGACGGAGGTTTTCGGGTGACGGAAAATCCTGCCGGGGCCGAGCGGCCCGGATATGACAGGACAGCGCTCCCTGAGGAAAGCCTGGGGTTTGAGATCGCAGGAGAGGACGTAAAGTATGTTCCGGCGGCAGTGGAGATCCGGGACAGCAGGATCCATGTATCTGCGCCCGGCGTCGTCAGTCCGGTTTACGCCAGATACCTTTGGACCAATTATGGGGATGTGAGGGTCTACGGCGCAAACGGTATTCCCCTTGCACCTTTTCGGACGGACAGGCGGGACGGCTTCAGACCTTTAAGTCAGAACGCGGAGATCCAGCAGAACATGGAAACGGGGAGCAGATAGCTCCCCGCAGTTCCCGATAAATGTTATTTGGACCAGAGTTTAATGGTTTTGATCAGCTTGGTTTTCCGGGTATCGTCCATTTTGGATATGAGCTGCATCAGCTCATTGTCCAGAGCGGTCTGCCTGTAATCCGGGGCGATCTTCCCAATCAGGGAGTCAAGAGTAATGTTCATCAGGCGCGCGTAATAAATCAACACCCGCAATGACATGGCGGTACGGTTGTTTTCAACGTTGCTGATGTAGCCCGGCGTTACATTCAGGGCGCTTGCTACTTCTGCCTGTGTCAGTTTCATCTGGATGCGAAGTTCTTTTACCTGTGCTCCCAGATTTTCAAATTGATCGTTGCTCATGATGTTATCCTCCGAGGTTAAGAAATATTTTGAATGTCTTTTCTACAGTATACAATAAATTTTTCGATTTTGGTAGTATAAATTTTGATAATAGAAGGAGATTGTGTGAAAAATTACAAATTTTTGATAGAATATGATGGTTCCAGATACTACGGATGGCAGAGACAGCCGGGCCAGAACACCATACAGGGGAAGCTGGAGAGCGTGCTGTCGCTGATGTGCGGGCAGAAGACGGAGGTCATCGGCGCAGGGCGCACCGACGGCGGCGTCCATGCGGAGGGCATGGCGGCAAATGCAAATCTGGAGACTGCGCTGCAGCCGGAGGAGATCAGGGACTATCTGAACCGCTACCTGCCGGACGACATTGCGGTGCGGGAGGTGCGGGAGGCTTCAGCCAGGTTCCACGCCAGATATAACGCTATCGGCAAGACCTATCGCTACACCTGCTATGACGGGGATGTGAAGCCTGTTTTTGACAGAAAATACTATACCAGACTGGAAGAAAAGCCGGATGTGGAGCTGATGCGGCAGGCGGCGGAAATGCTTAAGGGAGAGCATGATTTTCGGAATTTCTGTGTGAATCCCCGAATGAAGAAGTCTACGGTGCGGCGGGTGGACAGGCTGGAGATCGCCAGGGATGGGGGATATATCCGCTTTATTGTCCACGGGACGGGCTTTCTGCAGAACATGGTCCGGATCATGGTGGGCACGCTGCTGGAGGTGGGCTGCGGACGCATGAGCGTTGAACAGGTGAAGGCCGCTCTGGAGAACCCTGACAGGCAGAAGGCGGGGCCTACGGCGCCGGCCCAGGGGCTTTGTCTGGTGAGCGTAGACTATGACTAGCTGATCACTATATTTTGAAAGGAACAATGCAAATGACTGTATATAAGCGTAGGTTATCCTTCTGCCTGATGGCGCTGTGTGCTGCCGCCGCGCTGAAAATACTTTTTATGGGCTATGATATTGATGAGCAATATGCGGTTTCCATGGCGTACCGCCTGCTGAAGGGAGACCGTCTGCTGACGGATCTGTGGGAGCCTCATCAGACGTCGGGCTGGCTCTGTATGCTGTTTATGGCTCCCTATATGGCGATATTTCATACTACCACAGGTATATTTCTGTATCTGCGCGTATGTGGGCTGATACTGCACAGTATCGTGGGGGTTTGTCTCTACAGGACATTAAAGGGTTATCTGGAGCGGGAAAATGCTTTGCTGGTCTGCTGTATTTATTTCTTTACCCTGCCAAAGCTTATGTTTCTGCCGGAGTTCTCCAATATTCAGGTGTGGTGCCTGCTGTCGGCGGTGCTGTGCCTGCTGCGGTACTATGGCCCTTCTGCCGTACAGCCCGGAACGTACAGGCTGCGCTATCTGATCCTTGCCGGTTGTTTCTTTGCGCTGGAGGTTTTTTCCTATCCCTCCACAGTGTTTGCCTTTGCGGTCTGCGTGATTTGCATGGTGCGTTTTCGCCGTTCGGGCAGATTGCTTATCCGGGAGCTGCTGTGCCTGCTGGTTCCCTGTCTGCTGGGGGCTTTGATTTTTCTGGCGGTACTTCTCTCATATATTCCCCTTGGGGAGCTGTGGAATTATATTTCCATAGTGGCCAGCGACGGTTCCCATTCCGCGCCCTGGGGAGAGCGTCTGCTGGAGCATGGCCGGTCGCTGGAACAGATTTTGCTGTTTTTTCTGGTGTATGCGCTGTTGGCTTTTGCGCTGCAGTTTCTGTACTGCCGGAAAGCCAAAAGGTCCTTTTCCCTTCTTCTCTGGTGTGAGCTTCTGATCATATGTACGCTGGTGGGACAGATTTTTATCTGGCTGTTTGGAGGGAAGTATCCCAATTATCCCATGGTAGAGTATTTCTTCCTGCCTGTTCTGCTGCTTTGTGCCGTTTTTAAGCGAAAATTCAGAATGTCCCCGGCACTGGGCTTTTTTGTGCTGACGCCTCTGGCTGCTTTTGCGGGTATTCTGTTGTTCAGCAATCATCCGCTGTTGGTGTCCCTGCCCTTTCTTGGCCCCTGCGTTACAGGGATCCTTGCGCTGCCGCAGCTGCACGAGGTACTGACTGAAAAAAGCACCGGCAGGCTTCGCCGGACGTCTCGTGGAGCATTGGTGCTGTGGGTCTGTGTGCTTTTGTTTGGACGGCTGCTTATGCAGCGCACTACCGGCGGCCGCCACGATACTGTTTTTGATGATGTGAGCCTTCTGCGGCGGGGCCCTGCCATTGGGCTGATCGCCGATACTCCCTGCGCCGTCCGCTACAGGGATAACTACGAGCTGATTACCGGCCTGCCTTTGGAGGGGGCGAATGTGTTCTATATGGGAGTCAACACGGACTTGTATCTGGTGGAGGATCTGGGATATGCAACCCCGTCCACTATATGTTCGCCTACCTTTGACGATAAAACAGACATCTGGTTCAGACTGCATCCGGACAGGCAGCCTGATTATGTGGTCTGCGATACGGATCTGCTTGACGCCAACCTCTGGGTCATCACCTATGTGCAGGAAAATTGTCAGCCCCTTCCTGTGGCTGAAAATGACTATATCGTAGTTTACCGGACAAACCGGGACGGATGAGTCAGGCGGCTTCAGGTGCAAAAATATTTGAGCCGCCATGGGCGGCATGGAGGGTTACTATGAATAGATGGAAGCAAAATTACAGACAGCCCGCAGCATATTTATTTTGCTTTTTAGCGGCGGCGATCCCCCTTTTGATATGCAGTAAGTCATCACCGCTATATCCTTTCAATGATTGGCCCGATGTGAATATTTTTTTTACCATGGGAAAGGGAATGCTCAACGGGCGGATTCCTTATGTGGATCTGCTGGATCATAAAGGACCTTATGCCTACGCGCTGGGAGGGGCTGCGTATCTGCTTTCGTCTGAGGATTTTCATGGGTATTTTCTGTTTGAGCTTATCAGTATGTTCTTTTTTATTCTTTATACCTATAAGACGATCAGACTTTATACGGAAAGACCGGCGCTTTGGGTGCTGCCCTTTTTAAGCGTGGGTGTGACCACGGCCAAGAGCTTTGTACACGGCGGCAGTATGGAGGAACTGAGTCTTGGGATTTTTGCATATGCTATCTATTCCCTGCTGCTGTTTATGCGGGATAAAGAAGGAAAGGCCATGCCCGTTACTACATTGACAGCAAACGGTATATGGGCGGGTATCCTTTTGGAGTCGAAGTTTACTCTGTTGGGCCTCTATATCGTGTGGATCATGGCAGTGGCGCTGAAGATTCTTTATAAAAAGAAGTGGAAGGAGTTGTTTCGGAGCGTAGGGATCTTCCTGGCGGCAATGTTAGCGGCGACAGTTCCCTGGTTGATCTATTTCGGAATAAATAATGCCATAGCAGATTGGTTTAAGACGTATTTTTGGGACAATATTTTTGGGTATGCACAGTGGGGAGACGTTTCCCTGATACAAAAGGTATGGAAAGCTGTTCTTAACACCTTGAGATCCTTAAAAGATATTGGGAATAGAACTTATTCCCTGTTTGTAGCAGGAGGGGCTCTGGTATATGCCTGCTTCCCGGCCGGGAAGATAGCGTGGCGGGAAAAAATTTCCGTGGCGTTTATGGGACTTGTAATGGGCGTCGGCATTTTTATCGGTGAGACGAAGCATGATTATTATGGTCTGCCGTTAGCGGTGTTTTCGATGTTTGGCGGAATAGGGCTTGTAATGCTTTTTGGCGCGTCGGAGCAATGGCTGAAGAAATTACTGAAAAAGTGGTCGGCGCCGCTTTATATAATAGCTGTCTCGTTGATTCTTATGATATGTGCCGGGGCGGCCTATGCGATAAGTCCCAATACCTATCTGCTGGCGGTGGAGCAGGAGCAGATGCCTCAGTTTCGTTTTGCAGAGCAGATATGTGAGTCATCGGATAGAACTATTTTAAATTATGGCTTTTTGGATGGCGGGTTTTATACAGTGCTGGGGGAAGTGCCAAATATGAAGGTCTTTTGTGTTATAAACCGTAATCCCGATCAGATGCTGGCGGAACAGAACGGTTATATAAGGGAAGGCCGGACTCACTTTGTGGTGACATGGAAAGCATATGAAGCATCGGAAGAAGAGCTTTTGGAGCTTCCTGTAGTATCCGAATACTATGAGCTTATAGATTACTTATATTTTGAGTTCGAGGGGGACGTCAGGACTTATGCTCTATATGAGCGGCGCTCTTAACGGAAAAGAGGAGTATGTAGGAAAGCAATGTGGGCAGTAATTGGATTTGTGACGATTGTGTCAGTTATCTTTTTCGGAGATCTATATATCAAGAACCGGGTGGAAAAATATATTCCTGCCGGAGGAAACGGGAAGAGCGAGAGAAAGCTGCTGGGAGGCAGGCTGCTTCTTCGCAGGCATCACAATCGCGGGATGGCGCTCAACGCGGGAGAGAAAAAGCAGCCGGCGGTGGCAGCGGTCTCGCTGGTGCTGACTGCGGTAGTGACGGTAGTGTTTATTATCAGTCTGGGACGCCGGGGCAATCATCTGCTGCGCACTGGCCTTGCGCTGCTGCTGGGAGGCGCCTTCAGCAACACCTATGACAGGCTGAAACGGAAGTATGTGGTAGATTATCTGAGCTTTGGGGTGAAGTGGAAAGGGCTCAGGAAAATCGTGTTCAACCTGTCGGATCTCTGCATTTTGATCGGCGCGCTGCTGGCGGCTCTCGGCGCAGCGTAAAACTCAATTCTGTATGACAGTGCCGGCTCTGCCCTTTATGGCTTCCTGCACCTCTGTCAGAGAGGTGATCAGGACCCTGCCGTCTTTTTTTGTCTCCAGATAATTGACCGCTCCTTCGATCTTTGGCAGCATGGTGCCTGCCTCGAACTGCCCCTGTGCGATCAGCTCTCTTGCCTGGGCGGAGGTCATGGAGGGGATGGGGGTCTGGTTTTCACTGCCGAAATCCCTGTATACGCAGGGCACATCCGTGAGGATGATCAGCTCGTCGCAGGAAAGCTCTGAAGCCAGCCGGGAGGCGATGGCGTCCTTTTCAATGACGGCGGAAGCCCCTTTCAGATTGTGCTGCTGCTCGATGACGGGGATGCCGCCGCCTCCGCAGGCGATAACCACCTGGTCTGCGTCCGCCAGTGTGCGGATGGTCTCGATCTCCACGATATCCATGGGCTTCGGTGCGGCAACGACCCGGCGAAAGCCCTTTCCCGGATATTCCTTCACATAATTTCCTTTTTTGATCTCTATTTCCGCATCCTCTCCGGACATATATCTGCCGATTACCTTTGTAGGCTCGTAAAAGGCTTCGTCATAGGGGTCTACGGTCACCTGGGTCAGGATGGTGCTGACCGGCCTGGCAATGCCGCGGCCTAAGAGCTCGGAGCGCAGGGCATTCTGAATATCATAGCCCACATAGCCCTGGCTCATGGCGGAACAGACACACATGGGAACAGGAGTGTAATCAATATAAATACGCCGCAGCTCGGTCATGGCCTTGTGGATCATGCTGACCTGGGGGCCGTTGCTGTGGGTGATGGTCAGCTGGTAATCCGCCTCCACCAGATCCGCCAGAGCCCTGGCGGTCACCTTTACCGCGTCCCACTGTGCTTCCGTCGTGTATCCCAGCGCACTGTGCCCCAGGGAGACGACTGCTCTTTTTCTGCTCATATCAAAAGCCTGCCTTTCTGTTATCAATTATCAATGTAGTGATTCCGCAATGTTTCCATAAAAGTACTTTTCGCACCAGAATCTAAGTGTATCATACGCCATGTCTTTTTTCTACTGCAAATTTCACGGCAATGACGTCATCCGACAGCTTATCCGCAACATTCCAGGTAAGGTTTACCGGGTCAGCTCTGCGATGACGCTGTCCAGCACCTGAAAATAATTTTCAAAGGTTTTGCGGCAGCAGTCGGGGTCCCGAATGACGATTCCTTCGCTCCTTAAGCCAATCAGGGAGAAGCCCATGGCCATGCGGTGGTCGTCATAGGTTTCCACCGCAGTGGGAGAGGGGGTACCCGGATAAATGGTGATACTGTCTTGGGTCTCCTGACAGCGGATGCCCATTTTGCCAAGCTCGGTGACGATGGCGTTCATGCGGTCGCTCTCCTGGCAGCGGATGTGGCCGATGCCGGTCATAGTGGTGGGACCGTCGGCAAAGGGAGCCAGGGCAGCCAGGGTGATGGCCTGGTCCGAAAAAGCGGACATATCCGCGTTGATGCCGTGATAGACGCCGTTCTCCGGGGGCAGCAGCAGAACGCCCTCCGGTCTGTCCTGAAGTGTGCAGCCCATCTCCTCCAGAAGATGTAAAAAGGCGATATCACCCTGCAGGTGATCCTGTCCCGTCAGAGAGTTCTGCCCTTCCGGAAGGCGGTCTGCGCCTCTGTGGACGTGCAGCACCTGTACCGGAATGTCCAGAAGAGGACTTAAGGCATAAAAATAACAGGCTGCGGACACATCCGGCTGTACACGGTAGTCCAGCGCCCGGTAACGCTGTCCCGCCGGAATGTGGTAGGCGTAAGGGATGGTGCTGTTGACGCAGCCGGAGCAGTCATGGCTTCCCGCCTGGCCGCCGCAGTAGTACAGCGGTACGGTATGTACGCCGAACTGTTCCATCATTTTCACAGTCATCTCAATATAAGCTCTGCCGTGGAAGCCCTCTGTCACCGCCTGAAAATCCTCCCCCGACAGGCAGGAGGCAATGAGCAGGCCGCTCATGAACTGGCTGCTTTTCTCAATATTTACGGTGATCTTATTTTTTCCAAACCCATGGCCCTTAAGCGTGAAGGGAAAATGTCCTTTCTCCCCGTCATAGGTTATCTCGCAGCCCAATTCCGCCAGGGAGTCCAGCAGAGGATCCATAGGGCGGCGGCGCATCTGTTCCGAGGCGTCCATGTGATAAACGCCCTCCGACAGCCCTAAGTATGCCGTGAGAAAACGGGCGGCGGTGCCTGCGCTTCCCACATACAGGCTGGCCTCCTTTACAGGGACAGCGCCCCCCATTCCCGTTATGGTAATGATTTTGTGTTCTTCATCCACCTGAGTCTCAAAGCCCAGATCCTGGATGCACTTTAAGAAATGCCGGGAATCGTCGGAAAAAAGTACGTCCCGAAGGGTGGAACGGCCTTCCGCCAGCGTCGCCAGAAGCAGCGCCCGGTTGGTGATGCTTTTGGAGCCGGGGACGGAGACGGTCAGAGCCGCCGGGCTGCCGTTTACAGTGCCGGCATATGCCTGACGGTCAATGTCTTTATAGATGCAGGGGACCTGATATATGCGATATACGGTTTGTTCCATGGATAAGTCCTCCTCACGAAGCGGATGATCAAGGTATTCAGGATAGTATACACTATAACATTTTTGCCGGATAAATTCAAATTTTTTCCAAAACCTCTTGACAACCATACGGGAAGGGTATAAGATGCAATTCATATAATCCTACAGGAATAATAGGAATTGCGGAGGCATGGGCTATGGAACCCATCATTCAGATTCAAGACGTGACAAAGACCTTTGTTGGCAAGGATAATCAGGTGGAGGCGTTAAAGGGGATCACCCTGGAGATCGAGAAAGGCGATATCTGCGGCATTATCGGTATGAGCGGCGCGGGAAAATCCACGCTGGTGCGCTGCCTGAATTTCCTGGAGAGGCCCACTACAGGCACCGTTCTGATAGAAGGCAGAGATTTGTCCGCCATGTCCGAAAGTCAGCTGCGGCAGACCAGAACAGAGATCGCCATGATTTTCCAGCATTTTAACCTGCTGATGCAGCGGAGCGTGCTGGATAATGTATGTTTCCCCATGGAGATCGTGGGGGTGAAGAAGGCGGCGGCCAGAAAGCGGGCTATGGAGCTTCTTGAGATCGTAGGGCTGGCGGAGAAAGCGAAAAGCTATCCTGCCCAGCTGTCCGGCGGTCAGAAGCAGCGCGTGGCGATAGCCAGGGCATTGGCGAACAATCCGAAGATCCTGCTCTGCGACGAGGCAACCAGCGCTCTTGACCCAACGACCACGAAATCCATTCTGCAGCTGCTGCAGCAGATCAACCGGGATTTCGGCATCACCATTGTCATTATCACCCATGAAATGAGCGTGGTACAGGAGATCTGTTCCCATGTGGCGATCATAGATAACGGCGAACTGGCAGAGTACGGCACAGTGGAGGAGGTGTTTACCTCGCCTCGGACTCCCGCGGCAAAGAAGCTGGTGTTTATGGTAAATCCCCAGGCGGGAGAGATGAGGGGGAAGCGGTGTATACGCATTGTTTTTACAGAAAATTCTTCCTTTGAGCCGGTCATTGCAAATATGGTGCTGGAGTGCAGAGCGCCTGTGAATATTCTGCTGGCGGACACCAAGGATATAGGCGGCATTGCCCACGGGCAGATGATTCTGCAGCTGCCGGAGGACGAGACTGTTGCGGCCAGAATGATCCATTATTTACGGGAGAGAAAGCTTACGGTGGAGGAGGTGGATTCCTATGTTTGACAAGGCGGTGCTTATGCTGCTGGCGGAAAATACGCTCATCACTCTGTATATGACAGTGGTGTCAACTTTTGCGGCTTATGTGCTGGGGCTGCCCATGGGGATCGCACTGGTGGTTACGGCAAAGGGTGGACTAAGACCCAATCGGGTGGTGTACAAGATTCTGGACATTCTTGTCAATGTGGTGCGGAGCGTACCCTTTCTGATCCTGCTGATACTGGTGATCCCGTTTACCAGAGCGGTGGTGGGCAAGGCTTATGGTCCTAATGCCACCATTGTTCCCCTGGTGCTGGCGGCTGCTCCCTTTATTGCAAGAATGGTGGAGTCATCCCTTCTGGAGGTGGACAAGGGCGTGATAGAGGCGGCTCAGAGCATGGGAGCGGGTCTGGGCACTATTATCTTTAAGGTGATGCTGGGAGAGGCAAGGACGTCCCTGCTGGTGGGGGCGACGATCGTGTTGAGTACAGTGCTGGGCTACTCCGCCATGGCAGGCGCAGTGGGCGGCGGAGGTTTGGGCGACATTGCCATCCAGTACGGCTATTACCGCTATCAGAGCGATATTATGTGGATGACGGTGATCCTGCTGGTGCTGCTGGTGCAGGTCATGCAGTTCGCAGGCACAAAGCTGTCCAAAAAAGTGGACAGGAGAACCCGGTAGCAGGGATTCAAATGATACTTGGCAGTTTGGGCTGATAAATATAGTCCCGCTGATAAGTATAGATCACAGAAAAGAAAAAGAGGAGGAAGTATTATGAAGAAGAAAATCATTTCACTGTTGAGCGCGGCGGCACTGACGGCGGTAATGCTGACAGGCTGCGGCTCAGGAAGCGACGACAAGACCATCACCGTGGCGGCAAGTGCTACCCCCCATGCGGAGATCCTGGAGCAGGCAAAGCCCCTGCTGGAGAAAAAGGGCTACACCTTGGAGATCAAGGTGTTTTCGGATTACGTGCAGCCCAATAATGTGGTGGAGTCCGGAGATTTCGACGCCAATTATTTCCAGCATCTCCCTTATATGGAGCAATTCAATGCGGAACAGGGCACTCATCTGGTAAGTGTGGGCGGCATCCACTATGAGCCCTTCGGACTGTATCCCGGAAGCTCTTCCGACCTGGCGGATATGCAGGGGGCGTCCATTGCGGTTCCCAATGATACCACCAACGAGGCGCGCGCATTGCTGCTTTTGCAGGATAACGGCTATCTGACCCTGAAAGAGGGAGCGGGCCTGACCGCCACCAAGCTGGACATTGTGGACAATCCTTATGACATTGAGATCGTTGAGCTGGAGGCAGCGCAGATTCCCAGGACCCTGCAGGATGTTACCTTCGGTATCATGAACGGCAACTACGCTATGGAGGCAGGCTATACCGTGTCGGAAAACGCTCTGTTGTATGAGGGCCTGGATTCTGAAGCGGCTACAACTTATGTGAATGTGATCGCGGTGAAAGAGGGCAATGAAAATTCCGACAAGATCAAGGCGCTGGTGGAGGTTCTGAAATCCGATGAGATGAAGGAATATATCAACGCCACTTATAACGGCGGAGTGATTCCTTATAAATAACAAGGAAATTGATGCGGCGTCCTTTTTAAGCGGGATTCCGGAATGGCCGTCGGGAAACGGTGGCATGGAGGTTAAGATGAAGATCTCTACGAGAGGCAGATACGCGGTGCGGCTCATGCTGGATCTGGCGCTGAACGACACGGGAGAATGCATCAAGGTGAAGGATATTGCCAAAAGGCAGGGTATATCTGAGAAATATCTGGAGCAGATCATCGCGGTGCTGAACAAGGCGGGATATGTGAAGAGCGTCAGAGGAGCCCAGGGCGGCTACCGGCTGGCAAAAGATCCGGGGGATTATACTGTGGGTATGATCCTCCGGCTGACGGAAGGGACCCTGGCGCCCGTGGCCTGCCTGGAGGAGGGGGCGCCTGCCTGCGAGAGGTGCGACACCTGTGAGACGCTGGAGGTCTGGAAAGAATTGTATGAGGCGGTGAATAATGTTATCGACAACGTAACTGTGGCGGATCTGGCACAGCGGCACAGAAGCCGAAGCCTTTCATGAGGCAGAGGAAGGGGGAAAATAAAAATGAAGAGAAATCCATATCTTGGACCGGCCTTGATTATTTCAGCATCCATTATTTTTGCGTGCAATTATTTATACGGAGCTATGCTCATACAAGCAAATGCTGCGTTAGGTTTTATATCAGGTGATAACCATCTTGCTCCGAGAGAGATAGTAATTTACATTGTAAGCGTCATTCTATTTTGTTTTGGTCTCTGGTTCTCATGGACGCGAGACAGAAAGGATGAAAAGTGACAATGTCCTTGACAAAGCAGCATACATGAAATATAATTTATGAAAAAGTACAGAATGTATGCGCACGAAGGAAATTTGGCAAATAGACAGAGTGATAGTGATGAGGGCCGTTCTGTGAATAGCTATATGCTTTCCACAGGACGGCTTTTTGTGTGCAGACAAGCGTAGGTAATGAGAGCATATCAGGAGGGGAAGAGATGTTTTGTGAGAAGTGCGGAAATCCCGTAGGGGAGTCAGAGAAGTTTTGTTCGCGGTGCGGCGCGCCGATACCGGCAGAGAGCGTACCTGCGGAAGCGGAGGCGAAAGAAGCAGCGGAAAGCGTATCTGCGGAGGCGGTGGCAGCGGCAGAGAGCGTACCTGCGGAAGCGGAGGCGGTAGCAGCGGCGGAAAGCGTGTCTGTGGAAGCGGAGGCGGCAATACCCACGCCCCTCTCTGTGCCGCAGATACAGGAAGCGCCCATAGCGCCCGCAATACCTGAGGATAAGCCGGATACCGGCAGTAAGAAGCCGAAGAAGAAAAAGGCTCCCTGGATCATTGCCGCCTGCGTGGCGGTGGTGGTGGCCGTGGCAGCAGGCTGTGTGGCAAATGCTGCAAGTCTGGGCAATTTCTTCCGGCGCACCTTTTCCTCGCCGGAGAAATACTATCAGTATGTGGAAAAAGCTAACGTGTTGGAGCTGGCGGAGGCGAGCAGCTCCTATTATGAAGCGCTGTCTGCGGGTATGGCGGAAAAGAGGGATTACAGCGCCGACGCCGAATTTGCCATCGAGCTGGACGAAGGCGGGCAGGAACTGATACAGATGCTGGAAACCGCAGGAGTGGATCTTACCTGGCTGAAGGATCTGTCCCTGGGGATAGGATATTCCATGAAGGATGACCTGCTGGGCTATGATGTCACTCTGGGGCTGAACAAGTCGGATATTCTTTCCTTCCGGGCAATCATGGATCTGGAAAAGGATTCCATGTATCTGCAGATACCGGAGCTGGCAAAGGAGTATATCGGCGTTGATATGTACGAGCTTTTCGGCATCGGCACCTCCGGAGCGGAGGCGTTCGGGCTGTATCAGGAAGAGCAGGAGCTGATGGCGGCAATCGAGAAGGCCATGCCGGAGGCAAAGGCAGTAGAGAAGCTGCTGCAGAAGTATCTGCTGCTTGCATTAAGCGGCGTCAATGATGTTGAGAAGAGTACGGAAACCATCGAGGCGGGAGATATTAAGCAGAAATGCACGGAGCTGGAGGTGACCTTCGACGGCAAGGTGCTGTCTGACATACTGGAAAAGGTTTTGAAGGAGATCCCGAAGGACAAGGAGCTTAAAAAGCTGTTTGTGGATATGGTAGACGGCCTGATGGAAGCAGAGGGATTATACTCTGTTGCGGATGGGGAGGATCTGTGGGAAGAGTTTACAGAGGAGATCCAGGATGCGCTGGACAGCCTGGACGAGCTGGAAGATCTGGATGATGTGCTTGTGATGAAGGTCTATGTGGACGGCAAGGGGAAGATCATCGGCAGAGTTCTGGAACTGGTGGAGGGTAGGGAGACCTATGCCACTATCAGCAGCCTCTCCCTTGAAAAAGGCGGTAAATTCGGGTTTGAATTTTCTGTCCAGCCCGGTTCCGCCTACGAAGCAGGAATAGAACTGACCGGCAGCGGCAGGAAGTCGGGAAATAAGCTGACCGGCGATTTTGAACTGGTATATGCAGGCGTCCATGTTCTCGACATGAAGGTTTCCGAGCTGGACACGGCAAAGCTGGATCAGGGGTATCTGAACGGCAGCATTCAGATGAGCTTTTCCAAGGAGATAGCGAGCCTTCTGGCTGAGTCCTTATCCGCCTACGGCACGGTGTATGCGTCCATGCTGGCGGACATACAGCTTACACTGGATTTTAGGATGGCGGAGAATACCGGAAAGATCACCCTGGGTCTGGGCTATGCGGAGAAGAAGCTGGGCAGCATTTCCATGGAGATCAATGTGGGAGACGGTTCAGAATTAAAGATTCCGGACGCAGGTGATACGGTCTTTTTTGAGGACGAAGAGGATCTGGTGGAATGGCTGGAGAATGTTGACTGGAACAGCTTTATCGAGAGGCTGAAGCAGGCGAAGCTGCCGGAGGAGGTCACGGGCCCCCTTGAGGAGCTTGCGGAGATGCTGGAGCTGTACGGTGTGTACGGACTGTTCTTCGATTATGATGATTATTTCGGCGGCTACGATTGGGATGATGATTACGACGACTCTTACGGCGATTATGACTGGAATGATGATTACGACGATGATTTCTTCGGCGGCTATGACTGGGATGATGATTTCGGTGTTGATCCCGATGATGACGCCCAGGAGGACGATATCTGGGGAGGCTGGTCAGTCCCTGAAGCGGATGGCTCGCTGGAGCAGCTGCTGCAGTCGGAGGAATGGCAGGAAGAGCTTGTGGAGTGGAACGCAGGCGTGACGGAGCTGGGCATTTCCATTACTACCGAAGCGGATGGGAATACCCTTGTATTCATATGGCGTTTGTCCGACGATGAATTTTTCGGCAGCATCACCACGGACCAGTGCGAACAGATGGGAAGTATGTTCCTGGATACGCTGGCCAGCGCCGATTTCCTGTCGATTTTTGAGACCGGATACGGTATCCGGCTGGACGGGGTGCGTGTGGTATTTCTGAAGAGCGACGGCGCCGAGCTGTATCGCGACGAGATAAATTAGGTGGCAGAGACGGACGCTATGGGAATTGAACTGGCAGGCATCAAAAAATCATATGGGAAGAAAAAGGTCCTGGAAAATGTTTCCCTGAAGGCGAAGGAGGGAAGCTGTGTGGGGATATTGGGCGGCAACGGCTGCGGTAAATCCACGCTGCTTTCCATTCTGGCCGGGGTGCGCAGGGCGGACGGCGGCGCTTTCCTGTATCGGGGGGAGGATCTGCTGCAGAAAGGCAGCGCCCGAACCGGGACAGTAGGGTATGTGCCCCAGGGGGATACTCTGATAGAGGAACTGACTGCATGGGACAATCTGCGTCTGTGGTACGGTAAGGAGGTTTTGAAAAACGAGTTGAATGGCGGCGTGTTGGAGCTGCTGGGCATATCGGAATTTTTGAAGGTAACGGTCCGCAAAATGTCGGGCGGCATGAAAAAGAGGCTTTCCATTGGCTGCGCAGTGCTGGGAAAGCCTAAGATACTGCTGCTGGACGAGCCCTCCGCAGCGCTGGATCTGGCGTGTAAGGATCGGATCTACGAGTATTTCCGCCAGTATAAAAAAGAGGGAGGCGTCCTGCTGATGACCACCCATGATATGCAGGACATGGAGCAGTGCGAGGAATGTCATCTGCTGCGGGGAGGCGTTCTGTCGCCCTATGAATACGACGGGGATATGCACCGTCTTGCAGGGTGCTTAGAATGAACAGGCGGGGTTCTTATTTCGGAATGCAGATGAAGAGGATGCTGCGCCTTCTTCCGGTGCTGCTTGCGGCAGTGGCGGCCACCTTTGCGGTGCTGGGGCTGTGCGCGGCGCTGCTTCTGTACAGTCAGAGCAATGCGGAGGGAAAGCACAGGTTTCGGATCGGCATGGTGGGGAATTCATCGGACAGTTATCTGGGCTTCGGAATATCCGTGGTGCAGGCCATGGATGATTCCCGATTTATGGTAGAGCTGGTGCCCATGGAGAAGGAGGAGGCGCTTGAAAGCTTCCGCAGGGGGGAGTTGTCCGCCTGTGTGCTGGTGCCGGACGGCCTGTTGGATTCCATCGTATACGGCAGAAACGACGAATTGATCACTTACTTAAGCTCCGAGGGGCAAAAAGGGCTTGAGGGCATTTTGGGAGAGGAACTGGCGGACATTGTATCCGTATTGGTGACCCGTTCCCAGAGCGCTATATTCGGTATGCAGCAAATCATGGGAGACCATGGCAGAAGCGCCGAAGTGCCGGAGCTGACGGATCTGATGAATCTGAAGCTGTTTGATATCGTACTGAACCGGACGGGGCTGTATACGCTGGAAGAGCTGGGCGTGTCGGGGGGCCTGTCGGCAGTGGGATATTATCTGGGAGCGTTTCTGGTGTTTTTCCTGCTGCTTCTGGGAATCCACGCAAGCCCGCTGTTTATCCGGCGGAGCAGGGCCCTGCCGGAGCTGATGAAGAGCAGAGGCGTGGGCGTGCTCCAGCAGGTGCTGGGGGAGTACGGGGCGTTTGCCTGTATGAACCTGGTTTGCTTTGCAGTGGCTTTTTTTGCCGTCGGAATGGTTTTGAAGGGTGGCTTCCTTGCGATACCGGAGTGGGAAGGACTTGGTATGGAGCCGCTGGGGGAGCTGTTTCCCATGCTTCTGCCGGTGGCGTTGATGCTGGCCGCCATGCAGTTCTGGCTGTATGAGCTGGTGACAGGGGTGGCGGGCAGCCTGATATGTCAATTTGTCTGCTGTATTTCCATGGCATATCTGGGAGGAGTCTTTTATCCTTCCGCTTTTTTCCCGGAGACAATGAAAACCCTGGGCCAGCTGCTGCCTGCGGGGATGGCTTTGAGGTATGTGCAGGACGGGATCCGGGGAGAGCTGTATTCGGGAAGGCTGGTCCTTGTCTGCACTTATTGTGTCCTGTTTCTGGGACTGTCTGTTCTGACCAGAGAGCTGAGGCTGGAGAAAGGACGGCGGAGATGAGACAGCTGTTGATCAGGTTTTGGCTGTGGAATAAGCGGCTCTTTAAGACATACAGCTTTCTGGTGATTCTGTGCCTGGTGCCGCTGCTGGTGGCGGGCGTCAGGCTGGGAAGCAGAGAGGACAGCGGAATCGCAAAGGTCCTGCTGTATCTGCCGAACCCGGAGGATGAGCTGGCACTGCAGATAGCTTCCGGACTGATGGAAGATAACGGCGTGTTGTATTATGAGCTGTGCGAATCCGAGGAGGAAGGCCGGAAAGCGGTGGAAGGGTTTCGTGCGGACGCGCTGTGGATCTTTCCGGAGGATATGAAAAAAACTCTGGCAAGGACGGCGGCGTCAGGTATGGGAACAGAGGAAGGCGCCGTGGCGGTAGTGCAGCGGGAGGATGATGTCAGGATGCTTTTTACGCGGCAGATCTTATGCGCCCGGCTGTATCCGGCTTTTTCCTATGAGGTGTATGTGGATTTTGTGCGAAATGTATGCGAAATGCCGGATGTCACCGACGGCGAGCTGCGGGAAGCTTACAACAGTACGCTGGTGGAGGGAAGCCTGTTTCGTATGGAATATCTGGACGGCGGAGCTGTGGAAGAGAGCAGCTATCTGCTGGCGCCTGTCCGGGGGATCCTGGCGCTCTGGCTGGTGCTGTGCGGATTTGCAGGAGCCATGTATCATATGCAGGATGAGCAGAGGGGCGTCTTTTCCGGACTTCCGGTAAAACGCAGACTTTTATGGGCTTTCGGGGTACAGAGTGTGCTGCTGTGCGACGCTGTGGCAGTGCTGCTGGCTTCGCTGAAGATAGCCGGCGTCTTTACCACATGGAGCAGGGAGATTCCTGCCGCAATGCTGCTGGCCGGAAATGTATTGATGTTCTGCAATCTGATTCGGCTGCTGTGCCGCCGGCCGGAGCGGCTGGGCAGCTGTATTGTGCTGCTGCTGACGGGAATGTTGATCCTGTGTCCTGTTTTTCTGGACGTCGGGGGGCTTAAGCCGATACAGTATCTGCTGCCGCCCTACTATTATCTGAAGTCCATCCATGCCACATTTTATCTGTGGGGGATGGCGTGTTATACGGTTATACTGTTCTTTGCCTGCATTCTGCTGGATCACTGGCAGAGCAGTCACAGGAAGTCATAATGATACAGAAGTCATATTGATATACGATCAAAGGAGGATGAAAAATGTTTTGTGGTAAGTGTGGAACAAAGTTGAGAGAGGGGGCAGCCTTCTGCCCCAACTGCGGTACGCCTGTCCCTGCGGAGAGCGCGGCAGTCCCTGCTCCTGCGGCGGTCCCGGCTCCGGAGACTAAGAAGCCAGAGGAGACAGCCCCTGCTCCTGCGGCAGTCCCGGCCCCGGAAGCGAAGAAGCCGGAGGAGAAAGCCAGGAAGAAGGATAAGGGGCCTGTCATTGTCCTGGTGGTGATCCTGCTTCTGGTGATTGGAGCGGGAGCAGGCGTTGGAATCTACTTTACCAGCGACGGCTATAACATCAAAAAGAATCTGAAGCAGGCCCAGCAGTGCTTTGAGGAGCAGGAGTATGACGACGCGCTGGAGTATTACGACCAGGCGCTGGAGCTGGACGATACCCTGACAGATGCTTACCTGAAGTCAGCGGATATCTATATGTTGCAGGATGAGTATGAGCTGGCCATAGAGCTGCTGGTGAAAGGGCGTAAGAGAACACGGGAGCTTGAAGAGGCGGAGCCTCTTCTGATCGACAAGCTTGCGGAGGTATATCAGGGCGCAGCCGATCATTACGCGAAGCAGGGAAATTACTCGCAGGCTTATGCAATGCTGGAGGAAGGCATTGCAGAGACGGGAAAAGCTGCTCTGACAGACAGCCTGGAGAAGCTTTATCTGAAAGAGGCTGAAGAATATCTGGCTCAGAATAATTATTATATGGCAAGGGACGTTCTGGAAAAAGGCGCGTCAGCCACGGGGAGCAGCGCCCTGTCTGAAAGGCTTGTGGAGACCTACAGCCGGGAGATGGAGGATTATCTGGCGGCAGAGGATTATTACAGCGCACTGTGGACTCTGGACGAGGGCTTCAATGTCACGGGAGAGGCTTCTCTGACGGCAAAGAAAACAGAGGTCTATACCCAGTGGGCGGAGAGAAACCTGTCACAGGGAGATTATCAGAATGCGCTATGGGTGCTGGATGAAGGGCTGGCGGTCACGGGAGAGGCGTCCCTGTCGGAGATGAAAACTGCTGTTTATTCTCAGTGGGCGGAGAGCTATCGGGAGAACGGCGGTTATGCCGGAGCGCTGGCGATACTGGATGAGGGCCTGGCAGCTACAGGGGATGCTTCCCTGGCAGAGCAGAAAACCTATCTGCAGGAGCATCTGGTGCTGGTAAAGGCTTCAGCCTACAGCGGTTCAAGGCTTCAGACTGAGGAGGAATACGACCAGGCGGGAAATCTGATCAAGTCCTTTTCTTATTCCTACGGAAGTATGTCGGGAGGTTACGAAATAGAGTATAACGCAGCCGGAAATCCTGTCACCAGGACCTGTTACAGCGACGGACGCCTGTACTATATCGTAAACTATGATGAGAACGGAAATCCGGTGGATCAGACCTGGTATGACGCATACGGGGATGTGAGCTATTACGAGACCGCTCTGGTCCAGTATAACGACGCGGGGGATGTAGCATGGATCATCTGGTCCGGCGAGGATGAGACCAGAACCCTGCAGATCGAGCATATTTATGACGGAGCGGGAAATCTGACAGAAATGAAAGGGTACGGCTATGACGGCAGTCTGGAAACAGTGTATGAGTATTCGGACGGGAATATCACGAAGATCGTGACCTATTATAACGGCGAGATAGATGACCAGACAGAATATACCTACATAACATCGGAATCCGGCCTGGCTTATATTGCCAGCGAGGTGATCTCTGACGGTGAGGGTAACGTGGATTCCTGGTACAAGTATGAGTATGAATTTGACGCCATGGGAAATGCCGCAAGCGAGACCTGCTATTACGGATACGGCTATAATTATGACGCCACACTGAGCAACGGCTATTACAATTATCAGTGGACCTACACAAACGAATACCGCTACGAAGAGGAATAGAATTTAAGAGGCAGACAGCTGTAACGGGAAAGCTGTCTGCCTCATCCCTGGTATTCGCAGAAGCCCTGCTCCATGTGGAGGGTGTCCAGAAGCACCTTCCCACCGGGGGTCCTGCGGAAGATCTGGACTGTTCCCACAGCGGCTCCGCCTGCCATCAAAGGACGGCGGGACACCAGTCCCTCAGGGCTTTCATATTTCATCCGCAGCATTTGGCTTTTAGTGCAGCTGCCGGAGATCTTTATGACTGCCGTTTTGTTCCTGGCGATAATATGCCAGATATAGCGTTTATTGGTCTCCTTTTTTTCCCATTTGCAGCGGGACAGCAGGAAAGGCCGGAAGCCGAAGCAGAAATCCTCTCCGGTGTAGGTCAGCTGGATCATGAGCCTGCGCCGCAGGGGGAGGAAGAAAAATCTGGGGAAGCAGCCGTTGACAGCCAGACAGGAGTGGCGCAGCGCCCTGCCTGTATGCTCGCTGGTGAGTCTGCCGCAGGCAAACTGCATCCAGGGGCGGTTAAAATTCCGGCCCCAGTGTTTGTCCGAATAGCCGAAGCTGGTATCGGGACTGACGTCATAGGCTGTGCCGTCTAAAGTCACCGTGCCCCTGAAAAAGCTCTTGATCCCTTCGCCGTGCCAGTAGCTGTCCAGAGCGTTGAATGCCTGGAACAGGGGACTTGCCAGAAGTCCCGTGTGGCACGCCACGGCCTTATATACCTCCAGATCCCATTCCATGACTCCCGCGTCGCTTAGGAAGCAGCGGTGGCGGGCTTCTTCCTCCGTCACATCCACATAGCCCCGTATGCGTTCTTCGCTGTAAAAACAATCCTCCACCTGCATCACCAGAGGGCTGGCGGTAGCCTTCAGAGAGGAAACCGGGAAAAAGGCGTGGAGCTGCCTGCCGTCCTCCCCCTGGTCATTCGGGAAAGCGCCTGCCTTTACGCAGACATAGGAGGGCTTCATGCCCCGCTTTTTATAGTAAGGGTGCTGGCCGAGAATGGGCTGTTCGCCGCCCAGGCCGGGATTTATCACCAGAAATTCCACAAAAAAAGTGCGAACTTCACCTGTGTCCGCACACGTTCCGGAAAAGGAATGAAACCAGCGCATGTAGCCTTGCTTAGCCAGAGGGCCTCGCAGCAAATATGCGTTTCTTGTCAAATCGGACAGATTCATCAGGTGTGTTCTCCCACATTTCGTTGCAACTTCCGTAATTATACCACAATATATAGTAAATGACAATAGTGTCGGGGAAAATGATGCAAAAATTATGCCTGGGGGGTCTATACTGTCCTTATGGAAAATGATTGTGATAACGATACACAGGGGGTATAAGGGTGGCAAAGAACGGAAAGAACGGAAAAAACGGAAAATATAGCAGGCTCATAGCGTGTGGGCTTGCATTGGCGCTTTTGCTGGGCAATTACGGCAATGTGTACGCTGCCTCCGGCACCTGGCAGAACGGGCGGAGAGACCGGTCAGAAATCAGCGGCGCTGAGAGCAGTGCCCCTGCAGAGCGCGAAGAACTGACGGAGAGCGAAGAACCTGCAGAGAGCGAAGAAAGCATAGAGCGGGCTGAGCAGGGTGAGCCGACAGACAGTGCCGTTCCGGAGAGCCCTGCTCAGTTCGACAGCGATTTTAAGGATGATTCCGGCAGCAACACCCAGTATGCAGACGGCTGGATCTACGGCTACTGGAGCCGGCAGCTGTGCAGGGTGAATGTGGAGACGCTGGAGGCGGAGGTGCTGTTTGAGACGGCTTCGCCTCAGGCGGGAATTTTCAGTCTGTACGGCGGTATGATCTACTTTATAGAGCAGAGGGGAGTCAGCGATCCGGAAGGAGGGAAGGCAAATCTCTGGCGGATGAAATATGACGGCTCCGGCAGAGAGCTGATCGTAGAAAAATTTGATATGCCGGAATACATAGAGACCTGCATGGAGATCTATGACGATATCCTCTATCTTCTTTCAGGCTGGGATGAGAAGAATGACAGGTATTTCCGCCTGAAGAAGGACGGTAGCGCTGAACAGATAACAAGGGAAGAGACTCTGTACGGAATGGTACCTGAGGGCTGGCAGGATGCATGGCGGCTATGGTACAGCGGGCTGAGAGATATCGTTTATTGTGTGAGAAACTTCGGTTATGCTTTCCTTTGCGATGAATCCGGTGATTTGTACAGGAGCGATCTCAAGACTGGTGAAATGGAGCGGGTAACGCTGCAAAACGCAGACTCGGCAAGGAATGTCATATTGACAGACGATAGGCTGGTGTACAGAGACAAAGGCGGCGACCTCTGGTATTCCGTAAGCCTGGAGGATCTGGAAGATGTTACTCAGATCGGAGAGATGAACTGTTCGGAGTACGATATTGCCTTCTGGGATGAGAAGGGTATTTACAGCATTGACCGATCCTATTGGGGAAGCGGTTTCAGCATTGTACGTCTGAACTGGAGCGGAGAAAGAGAAACGCTGGACTACTGGGTGCAAAATCCCAGACTGCATGACTCTGTTTATGGGGATTACCTGACGGTGCTGTATTCGGACGGTACCTATTTATATTATGATAATCTTTCAGGAGGAGATGGGGTAATATGCCGGAGACCCCTGGAGGGAGATGAGGCGGAAGCGGTTCCGGTCTTTGTCTATTATGATAATCCGACGATGGAGATCAGCACCCGTGAGACCTTTTCCACTACCTTTACCGTGGAGGAGACCGGGCACAGCGGAGAGTTTTCCATGACAAGGGTTTATCTGACGGAGGACACCGAGGCGGCAGCCAGGATCAATGCTGTTCTGGAAGAGATATACCTGTCCGAGGAAGAATACATGGCTGAGCTGAGGGATGATGTAAGGGCTGCTGCGTTGTCCGATTGGGAGTATGAATGGGATATGACGCTGGTGGAGGATGAACTGAGCGCTTCCATAAGGTATCTGGATGACAGCTATATCGGCATCAGCTTTTTCTGGTACGAGTATTGGAACGGCGCCGCTCACGGACAGCACGGAAATGTGGAATATGTGTTCAGCCGTCTGACGGGGGAGCAGGTGCTGCTGACTGATATCGTAGAAAATTCCGAGGAGGAGATCTGCGCCATCATTGCCCCCTATGTGGAGGCGGAAGCAGACTGGGGCACTGACGAAGAGGGCTGGGAATGGAGCATCCTGGAGGAAGGACGGTTTTACCTGGCCATGGAGGGGATCGGTATCCACTATGACGCCTACGAGCTGAGCAGCTATGCCTCCGGCGGCATTGACGTGGTAGTTCCCTATGAGCTGTTTGATATGCGCGATCCCGAAGATGTTGGGTTGACCAGCTTCTGAATCGACGGCGGTCTTTTGGGCGATCCTCCGGAAAGTGCCCCTACCCAGGGCGCGCATATTGTGATATAATTACCTTATTCAGGGCAGAAAACCGTATATCACCATATCAGGTTGCCGAGCTTTCGCCCGGTACTGACAAAACAGGAGGCAGGGGTATGAGACAGGAAGATTTCAGCAGTCCGTTGGACCTAAAGCAGGTACGGATCACAGATGAATTTTGGGGCAGGGAGCAGGAACTGGTGCGGAAGGAAGTGATTCCCTATCAGTGGGAGGCGCTGAACGATCGAATCCCGGATGCGGCTCCAAGCTTTTGTATGCGTAATTTTAAGGTGGCCGGGCGGCTGATGCGGGAGAAACGGGAGCAGGGGGCAGGTTATGTGGCTCCGGCCTATACTTTCCGGGGCTTTGAGGCGCTGCCGGAGGACCCTGAGAATCCAGACCCGGATAGGTTTTACGGGTTTGTGTTTCAGGACAGCGATTTTGCAAAGTGGATCGAAGCGGTAGGCTATTCTCTGATAAACCATCCGGATCCGGAGCTGGAAAAGACCGCGGATGAGGCCATTGACATTGTGTGCGCGGCCCAGGCGGAGAACGGTTATCTGGACACTTATTATATTATCAACGGTATGGACAGGATCTTTACGAATCTTCGGGATCATCATGAGCTGTACTGCTTCGGGCATCTGGTGGAAGGAGCGGTGGCTTACCGGCAGGCCACAGGCAAGGATAAGCTGCTGAAGGCGGCGGAGCGATATGCGGATTTTGTGTTTTCACGGTTCGGATACGAGGAAGGAAAGTGTAAGGGCTATCCCGGACATGAGATCGCGGAGATGGCGCTGGCCAGGCTTTACGAGGTCACGGGCGAACAGAAGTATTTGGAGCTTGGAAAATTTTTCCTGGATATGAGGGGGACGAAGCCCTATTATTTTGATCTTGAGGAAAAGGAACGGGTGGAGCATGAGGGCGGCGACTATAAAATGCCGGATCCGGAAGAAACCAGACACTGGTATCACCAGGCCCATGTGCCGGTGCGGGAACAGTCAGAGGCAACGGGACACGCGGTCCGCGCAGTCTATCTCTACAGCGGCATGGCGGATGTGGCAAGGCTTACGGGGGATGAGGCCATGTTTGCGGCCTGCGAGCGGCTATGGGACAATATTACGAAGAAAAAGCTGTACATCACCGGAGGGATTGGGGCCACCCATATGGGAGAGGCATTCTCCTTCGACTACGATCTTCCCAACGATACGGCTTATTCCGAGACCTGCGCGGCTATCGGGCTTGCCTTTTTTGCAAGAAGGATGCTGGAGATCCGGGCGGACAGCCGCTATGGGGATGTGATGGAGCAGGCCCTTTACAATACGGTGCTGGCGGGCATGGCTCTGGACGGGAAAAGCTTCTTTTATGTGAACCCGCTGGAGGTGCTGCCGGAGGCGTGCAGGCGGGATGAACGGAAGCATCATGTGAAGCCGGTCCGGCAGAAATGGTTCGGCTGTGCCTGCTGTCCGCCCAATATCGCCCGGATCGTCAGCTCCTTCGGAGCTTATGTGTACACAAGGAGCGAGAGCACATTGTATACTCATCTGTACGCAGGCAGCAGGGTCAGCTGTACCTTGAACGGGGCTGTACTGGACATGAAGCTGGAGAGCGGCTTCCCCTGGGAGGGAGATGTGAAGGCAGTCCTGCATACGGAAGGCGGGGTACAGGGGACCCTGGCGTTTCGCGTGCCCGGCTGGTGTGGAAAAGCGGGTGCGGAGGTTCGCAGGAACGGCATGACGCTTTCCGGCTGCGGAGTGGAAAAGGGTGTTTTACGGGACACGGCCCAGCAGTTTATGCCGGAGCAGGGAGTGACGATCCGGCTGGAACGGGGCTATTTGTATCTGACCGGAGAATGGCGGGACGGTGACGAGATACGCCTGCATTTTCCCATGGAGGTACGCTGCATGACGGCGAATGCAAGAGTGCGGGAGGATGCGGGAAAGGTGGCCTTTACCAGAGGGCCCATATGTTATTGTATGGAGGAAATTGACAATGGCAGGAATCTGCATCTGCTGAAGGCAGATATGGAGAAAATCTGCGGTACGGGCCCGGAAAGCGCCGGGCAAGCGGGGGCAGCACAGGCTGGCGCACAGGGGGTGCATGACGGCGACGGCGGTTCGGCAAAAGGGCTGCCGGGAGTGACGGTGGAAGCTTCCCGCGAGCTGGGACATGAGATGCGGATCCTGAGGGTGCCGGGAAAGCGGCAGGCGGACAGCGCCGAAGGAGAAGAGCTATACAGAGAGTACGCTGTCCCCGCGGAAGAGCCGGTAACCATGACCTTTGTGCCTTATTACGCCTGGAACAACCGGGGAGAGGGAGAAATGACGGTGTGGGTCAGGGCTTGAAATAGTTCAGTTTTGTCCGATACATTTCCCGAAGAGAGTCAATTCGATCCTGACGGGAACGCATTGCGTTTGTCACGGTCGGATTGATGTCTTTCCAGGTCATGCAGGTTCCCTGCTCTTTGCATTGAATAAGCGCATCGTATAGGGAGTTCACATTTACCCGGTGCTTGCCGGAGAAGAAATTTTTTGCCAGAGCTCTGGAGCCGCCGTCATCAGACATGAAATAGGCGTAGTTCTTTTTCATGGCCATGTAAAGGGACCTGATTTCGCCAATGTTTTCACGGGGCTGTGCATATTTATAAATATCCGCCCCTTCCGGAAAAGGGAATCGGTTCAGTCTCTCATATGCAGCCCGGAAGTATTCGGCATATTCCTGTTTGTCTGAGTCGTCCGACAGATAGTCCTCATAGTCGATCACTGTGAGCTGACGATCGTTTAGCAGAGCGGGCAGATAGGGGTCGTTTTTCAGTTCGGTGTCGGCTACGAACCGATGCATGACCGGCGACAGGTTCAGGTCGCGCATGATTTGCAGGAAAAGGCGGGTTCCCTTTTCGTATTCAGTTACATGAATAAAAAAATCAGCATCAATCACAGCCTTTATCTGATCGCTCATAACTATTCCCCAAACCGATAGCTTTCGTCGCTTCTTTCATGTACCGCAGGTTCCAGATGGAACAATTTTCTAAGGTGATCTATCCTTGTACTGTCCGGATAGACTGCTGCATCCTCCAGCCGTTTGATGTCCTGCTCGATCGTTTCCATCGAACAGGCTTTATTTACGGTCTCTAAGCGGGTATAGTGATTTTCCTGCATCAGACGCTGATAGAGGGCTTCATGTTTTTGAAAGCCCTGCAGAAATGTGCTTTCGGAATCTTCTTTGATATAATCCAATTCAATAAATCGGCGGATCACCGCCTTGTAAGGGGTGCAGAAATAGTTCATTAAATAAGTGACCAGACGAACCATTGTTTCTGTAGACATGACTGAACCATGGTGATCGTATTCCCGCAGGCGTTGCTCGATTTCAGCATTGAACAGGGAACTGGGGAGGAGAAGTTCTGCTGCAAAGCGGTTCACTATGTCCTCTGAATCCAAATCAGGACGGTCCAGAGTAGTCTTTACATAGCGGTCTACCTTCCAGACGTGTCCGAGTTCGTGGGCCGCAGTCCATGTCTGTTCCTGTACGGCTTTTGTGGTATTGATGAATACAAACTGTTCTTCCTTTGTGCCCAGAGGCTTTATAATATGGCAGCCTTCGATCTTATCGTCCTCAAGCGGGTAATACAGTACAACGCAATGCTTTTCCAGCAGCGCGAACACATCGTCTCGTATGACCTGGTTTATGATTTTTTCCTCGCTTCGCTTTTGCCGAACAAAGCTCTGTATTGCCTCTACTGCTTTTTCGTCCTTGCCAATCACTTCACGTCCTCCTTGAGATCATTCCGTCAAGATAGTCCAATTGTTTCATCAGGTGGACGATTTTGCAGATATTTCTTTCAAACCTTCTTCATCCAACAGCTCCTGGACATCGCAATAGATATCGAACAGATCAAGAATCAGCTTCTTATGTTCCGGCCGGGAAAATTCGCCCCTGCACTCCAGACAGCCGGCCGCTTCATAAGTTTTATCGTCCCGGACCTGATACAAGTCGTCTATTGAAACGTCCAGAAAATCAGCAATAGCTTTCCTTTCTTCCATGGTAAGAAATAGGCGGGCATCCAGTATGCGGCGTATTTCCTGCACGGAATATCCCAGCTGCTCTGCGAAGCATTCGGGCTGTATATTCTTTTCTTTCAGAAATACCTGTATATTGTTGCCGAAGATCCTGCCTTCTTCACTCATTGCCGTCCTCCTGTCGTAGAATTACTGTCGGTTATTATTATGTGCCGAATACTTTTATTCATGACAATAAATTTTTCACAATTATTTGTTTTATTATTTTAGCATATCTCATGCAGTGGTTCAATCGCTACATATAGCCGCTCAGAGCATAAATATAGTGGATTTTCAGCGTTTCACTGCTATTCCAGCCGACGGATGCACTCCTGCCATAAGTCCTCCACATTCTTTTTCTGCTGCGCCAATCGAATAAGCTTGCGCAGTTTGGTTTGTGACATGATATATTCGGTAATATCACCGGATACCTCGCCTCTTTCGCTGGCGGCCAGATCAAACAGGTAATCTTGAATATCGGCGGGTGCCTGCTCCATGGATAATGCCTTCATGAGGTTTCTCAGAAGTGCCGGTTCCGGAGGTCTGTTGTTTCCGCGTTCAATATCACTGATATAGGTGGGTGTTTTGCTTACCGCGCTGGCTACTTTGCGCAGGGAGATTCCCTGTGCCTGACGAATGTAGCGCATAGACTGGCCAAAGCTGTAATTGCCGTTTTGTATCGTATGCAAGATATTTTTGCTTTGTTCTGCCTCCATTGAAAATCTCCTGTCTGTATGTAAGTTTACAAACTTATAATATAGAATATACATCATTCTCGTTTTGGTGTCAAGAATCAAAACGGAAACAGCCAGGCAATACAGCAGCGCATAAGAAGCAATTGAAAAGGGGCAATAGATTTGGTACTATCAAATGAGGAGCGGTTTTTTATAAGCGCTAAAGCGTGCAGGGGGTGTAGGAATGGACATCAGGAAAGACGCGGAACAGATCATTCGGGAATCCATCAGGCGGGTCCTGCCGGACGAGGCGGTTGCACGGGCGCTGCAGGACAGAAGCTTCGGGCAGGGAAGGATCCTTGTGGTGGCAGCGGGAAAGGCCGCCTGGCGTATGGCAGCCGCGGCGGCCCGCATATTGGGCAACAGGATCAGCGGCGGTGTGGTGGTGACAAAGTATGGACACGCGGAGGCGGAGATCCCCGGAATGGCCTGCTATGAAGGGGGTCATCCAGTGCCGGATGAAAATTCCTTTCGGGGCACACAGGCGGCGCTGGAGCTGGTAAGGGATCTAAGCCCGGAGGACACCGTTCTGTTCCTGTTGTCCGGCGGAGGCTCGGCGCTGTTCGAGAAACCCCTTATCCCAGGGGAGGAGCTTTCCGATATCACAGGACAGCTTCTTGCCTGCGGAGCGGATATCGTAGAGATAAACACCGTTCGCAAACGCCTTTCCGCAGTGAAGGGAGGCAGGTTTGCTCATCTTTGCAAGCCTGCAGGCGTCTTTGGCATTGTGCTCAGTGACGTTCTTGAAGATCGTCCTGACATGATCGCATCCGGCCCGGTCAGTCCGGACAGCAGCACCTGCAGCGACGCCATGGCTGTTATACGCAAGTACGGTCTGCGGTTGAGTGAAAAGGCTCTTGAATGTATGGGCAGGGAGACGCCCAAAGAGCTTTCCAATGTGGAGACGGTGCTTGCCGGGAGCGTGGGGAGGCTTTGCGAAGCGGCCGCAGAGGAATGCCGGCGGCTTGGATATGAGACGGTTCTGTTGACGGACAGGCTGTGCTGCGAGGCAAAAGAGGCAGGGTCATTTCTGGCGGCTATTGCAAAAAGCCATGAGAATACAGACAGGAGCCTGGCGTTTATTGCGGGGGGAGAAACGGTGGTTCGACTGACCGGAAAGGGAAAGGGGGGCAGAAATCAGGAACTGGCCTTAAGCGCCGCCAGGGGGATTGCAGGCATGGAGGATACGGCGGTTTTCAGCGTGGGAAGCGACGGAACGGACGGACCTACAGATGCGGCAGGCGGCTTCTGCGACGGCGGGACCCAGGCGGTCCTTGCGGCGCAGGGAGTGGATATCAGTGAGAACCTGCGGCAGAATGATGCATATACCGCCCTGTCCAAATGTAACGGGCTGATTTTCACAGGCCCTACCGGCACCAATGTAAACGATGTGGCGGTGGTGCTGATAAAAAAGCGCCGCCTCAGGCATTGATATCCGTATACTCTTTATCGCCGTTTGCAGCCAGAAGCTTTTTCAGGCTGTCGATAGCGGAGGAAAACCGTCCGTAGATCTCAAGGGCTTTATGGAAATGGCGAAGGGCCTCTTCCTTGTCGCCGCCGTCCTTGGCATTCCAGGAATCGCAGGCGCAGCGGTGCAGCTCCTCGTGGCAGCTGACGGCCTGTTTGAACTCCCGGCTGTCGGTGATGCGCCTGTCAGTCTGAGAAGCCGCCCATTTGCCGAATTTGCAGCCCTTTGGATTGTTGAGCTGGGTTATTTTCAGGGTTTCAAATCCCGCCAGGTTGTTATACAGGCGCCAGGTAAATATAAGATGATCCACTGCATAGACGGTGAGCCAGTCCTGGGGGAAGAGCCGGGAGGTGCCCTTTGCCACAGCGGTTCTGATAGTATCGATGCTCCGGGAGATGCGATAGAGATGCACGCCGGTATCCAGACACTCTTTGGAGAGGGTCTCGTAGTTGGCGTCAAGGGATTCCACCGCTTTGACGAAGGACTGGGTCAGTCCGGACTGAGTGCGTATTTCTTCATTGATAAGATCGATCTTTTCCGCAATAAAGGAGATCTTCTGCCCCATGGTATCCACGCTCTCAACAGAGTGGTGGATCGCCTCGTTGCCGCTCTGCAGACAGGCAGTAGCGGACTGAACGGAGCTGGCCAGAGTATCAATGCCGGACATCAGCTCTCCCACATACCGGTTGATATCGTCGGCGGAAGCGGAGGTGTTTGCGGCAAGATCCTGCATCTGCCCTGCCACCACGGAAAAGCCCTTTCCCGCCTGTCCGGCGCGGGCAGCCTCTATGGATGCGTTCAGGGCCAGCAGACTGCTTTTGCTGGCAAGCTTTTTCACCATGTCCACTATATCCGTGATTTGAACAGCCTTTTCCTTAAAGTCGGATATCTGTCCGTTGATCTGCTGGATCTGTCCGGAAGAATCATCTATTATATGAATACTGTCGTCCAGCTGGCGGATACAGGTGTTGGTGGTGTCTGTCAGATCTCTTGAACTGTCGCGGATGCTGGAAGCGGACTCCTGGATATTCAGGATGGAGTCTCCCAGCTCCTGGCTGGAGTGATTCATCTCTTCGATGGCGAGAGACTGGCTGGATACCTGCTCCAGCATCACCTTGACACAGGAGCTGTCGCCTATGACTGTCATGGAATCGTTGAGCTGCATGGCGGATTTGTTGTTGGCGTTTAAAATATACAACATAAACCGTTTCCACTTCTGCTCCAGCTCTGCGTCCTGAAAGGGAACAGGCGAGGACAGGGAACAATCTCCTTCCATGATCTTGTCCATGCAGGCGAGAAGGGCGGCCTTGTCAGCATTCAACAGTTGCTGTGATGTTTTTTTCTTCATGTGTGACCCTCTTTTCCGGTTTGTTGTTCCGCATCGTGGCGGGAAATCGTCCTACACTTCGTACAGCATATCCTATCACAGGCCGGCGTTGCCGCGCTTGTTTCCCCTGTTCTTATCAGTATATCATATTTGCACACAAAAAGCATCTATTTTCCTATTTATTTTCCGACGGCAAGCTAGTATAATAAAGCGGCATAGGAGGAAGGAGCAATGAGAAACGTTAAAAAACTGATAACGGCATTGTTATGCGGCGCATTGCTGGCGGGCGCATTTACCGGCTGCGGCAGCCGGGGCGTGGAGGGATCTGCAGGGGATGGAACATCCCTGGACGGAACGTCCATGGACAGCGCGAATGACGGCATTAAGGATGATACTGTCAGGGGTGACACTGGCACCGGTGCGGAGGCGGAGAGCAGCTTAGGCGCTGCAGACAGTGAAGGGGATCCCGGCCAGGGAGTAGCCGAGTATCAGATCCCGGAGGTGGATATCGACCCCTTTGAGGTGCCGGATACGGAGGCATTTCAGTTTGTGCGGGATATGAAGATAGGCTGGATCCTGGGAAATACCTTTGATGCTTACAATGACGGGATCGTAAAAGACGAGCTGGATATTGAGACCGCCTGGTGCGGCGTCGCCACCACAAAAGAAATGTTTGACGATATCAAGGCGGCGGGCTTCAACAGTGTGCGCATACCGGTGAGCTGGCACAACCATGTGGATGAGGCTTATCAGATCTCCGAAGCCTGGCTGGACCGGGTGCAGGAGGTGGTGGATTATGCCTATGACAACGGAATGTATGTCATTTTGAATATCCACCATGACAACAGTGAGGAATTCATGTACCCGGACAGCGCCCATCTGGAGCAGTCCGTCAGGTATATCACCACTGTCTGGGAACAGCTCTGTCAGCGTTTTGGAGAGTACGATCAGCATCTGATCTTTGAGTGCATGAACGAACCCAGGCTGGTGGGTTCCCAGTATGAGTGGTGGATCAACGCCGGGGCGGAGGAATGTAAGGACGCCATAGCCTGCATCAATCAGATCAATCAGGAATTTGTAAATACTGTCCGGGCCAGCGGCGGCAACAACCTGAACCGCTATCTGATGGTGCCGGGCTATGACGCTTCCCCGGACGGAGCCCTGAACAACGGCTTTGTACTGCCCACAGATGCGGAAGGGGTGGAGGATAAGCTGATCGTATCCGTACACGCATATACCCCTTATAATTTTGCACTGCAGGCCGACGGGGAGAGCGGCAGCACGGCTGAGTTTGACTCTGACAGCGCAAGCTCCGTGGCGGACATAAACAGCTTTATGGACAGGCTTTATAAGAAGTTCATCAGCAACGGCGTTCCGGTCATCATCGGAGAATTCGGCTCCAGGGATAAGGGGCAGAACATACAGGCGCGCATCGACCATGCCGTCTATTATGTGGCGGCGGCAAGGGCCAGGGGCATGAGTTGTCTCTGGTGGGACAATAATGCCTTTACGGGAAACGGTGAAAACTTCGGGCTGTATTACAGGCGCAGCGGAAGATTCCTCTATCCCGATATTGTCGCCGCGCTGATGAAATATGCGGATTGACCATTGCAAAATAAAACATGGAAATTGCAATTTTCTACATTTACACCATTTTTCAACAGGACTAAAATGAGGGCAAAGTCAAAGGAAAAATGCGGAGGCTTATGGGAGAAAAAGTGAAAAAGGCACAGAAATCTAAAATGGGATGGCTCTGGGAAAACATGAAGGGCTACAGAGTCCTGTACATCGTTGGTCTCCTGGGAACGGTACTTTACAGCATGATGCAGATGATAGTTCCCTTTGCCACCCAGAACCTGATCGATCTGTTTCTGACGGGGGAGTATGCAGCGGCAAATCTGGTAAATAGGCGAAATCTGTTTTACCAGTTGATCATTGCCATGGTGGCGCTTACCTTCCTGAGGACATTGATTGTATACCTGACCTGCATGAGTGTGGAGCACGTATCCCAGAAAGCGCTGTACCGTATCAGAAATTATCTTTTTGAGAAGATAGAGCGTCAGGATATGAAGTTTTACAGCACCTTTCGGACAGGGGATCTGATGACGAGGCTGACGGGAGACCTGGATGCGGTGCGCCATATGATCGCGTGGGTCCTGCGCACCATTACGGAGTCCCTTGCGCTGATCTGCGCAACGGCAGTCTATTTCCTGTACATGGACTGGCGGCTGGCCATTTGCCTGCTGGGCATTTCTCCTTTTATTTTCCTGATCATCATTTTGTTTAAAAATAAAGTGGCGCCCAGGCATAAGGCCCTGCGGGAAAAGCTTGCCCAGATGAACACGGCTGCCCAGGAAAATATTTCCGGGAATCGGGTGGTGAAGGCTTTTGCAAGGGAAGCTTATGAGATGGAGCGGTTTGACCATTGCAATACGGAGTATTCCCAGACCAACAAGCGGACGGCCATGACCTGGCTGACCTATTACCCTTATGTGGAATCCTTTGCAAACCTGATGCCGGTGGTGCTGCTGGCGGTGGGGGGTGTCTTTATCATAGGCGGGTCGCTTACCATGGGCGAGTATGTGGCGTTTTCCGGTTTGATATGGGCCATTGCAAACCCCATGCGCCAGTTGGGAA
Source organism: Bacillota bacterium (assembly GCA_023663285.1). Lineage (GTDB taxonomy): Bacteria > Bacillota > Clostridia > Lachnospirales > Lachnospiraceae > Acetatifactor. The sequence continues at coordinate 38,375 of JAMPHT010000001.1, read as the reverse complement.
ACATTATGAACGAATTTCAGCGGTTCTCCGCAGCGGCGGACAAGGTGATGGAGATCTATTATTCCGAGCCGGAGATCGTGGATAAGCCTGACGCCCTTGACAGGCCGGAACGCTTTGAGGGCAGGGTGGAATTCAAAAACGTCAGCTTTCAGTACGCAGACGGCAATCTGCCGGTGCTTCATAATGTGTCCTTTACCGTCGAGCCCGGCGAGACGGTGGCGATCATGGGCGAGACCGGCTGCGGAAAGACCTCGCTGATCCAGCTGATCCCCCGGTTTTACGAGCCCACGGAGGGGGAGGTGCTGGTGGACGGCGTCAAGGTGCAGGACATGAAGCTGACCCAGCTGAGAAAAAATATCGGCCTTGCCACCCAGGATGTGCTGCTGTACTCCGATACCATTGACGGCAACATTGCCTACGGAGATACCCATATCAAGCCGGAGGAGGTGGTAAAGTTCGCCAGATATTCGGCGGCGTCGGATTTTATCGCAAAGATGCCTGAGGGCTATGATACCATTGTAGGAGAGCGGGGCGTGGGGCTGTCCGGGGGACAGAAGCAGAGGATCTCCCTGGCAAGGGCCCTGGCGGTAAGACCCGCCATCCTGATCCTGGACGACACTACCTCGGCAGTGGATATGGAGACGGAAAAGCAGATACAGCACAGTCTGAAGGAACTGGATTTTCCCTGTACCAAGATCGTCATTGCCCAGAGGATATCCACCACCAAATCCGCGGATAAGATTCTGGTGCTTCAGGATGGACGCATCACGGAGAGCGGCACCCATGAGGAGCTGGTGGCGAAGAAGGGGTATTATTACAGTCTGGTGAAGCTGCAGACAGGGGGAGATGAGGACGGGAAGAATTACTAGGGCAGGGAACCTGCCCAAGAAATTCTATATCCCGTCCGGAAGAATTGCCAGGGCAATTCTTCCCATGGAAAGGAAAGCTGTATTTTAGCAGCGGGAGGAAATAATCATGGCGAGAAGGAATACATACAGGGAGGACGAAGTGCTGGAGACGCCCTTTGACTTTCACCATCTGCTCCGGGCCTCCGTCTATATCAAAAAATATCTGAATAAAATGATACTGGCTCTGGCGCTCAGCGCTGTGGGCGGCATTGCGGCGCTGTTTGGCCCCATGCTGACCCAGCGCGCCCTGGATGAGGCGATACCGGACAGGGATACAAGGATGCTTTTCCTGCTGGTGGGAATATTGATCTTTACTTATTTTGTCAGTGTGATCTTTACCACCATCCGCTCCCGCATCATGGTAAATGTGAGCCAGAGCATTATATATGACATCCGGAAGGATCTGTTTGCCCATCTGCAAAAGCTGCCCTTCCAGTATTATGACGACAGGCCCCACGGCAAGATACTGATCCGTGTGGTCAACTATGTGAACTCTGTGTCGGATATGCTTTCCAACGGGCTGATCAATGTGGTGCTGGAGATATTGAATCTGATTTTTATTGTGGTGTTTATGTTCTGTGTGGACGTAAAGCTTTCCCTGGTGGTGCTGGCGGGGGTCCCCGTCCTCATGGTGTTTCTGTTCTGGATAAAGCGCAGGCAGCGCAAGGCATGGCAGCAGGTATCCAACAAGAATTCCAACCTGAACGCTTATCTACAGGAGAACATTGTGGGGGCGAAGATCACTCAGATATTTGCCAGGGAGCAGGAAAACGCGGAGACCTTTGCCCTGCTGTCCGACAGGTGCAGGGGAGCCTGGATGAATGCGGTAAAGTACAGCAATCTGGTGTGGCCTGGGATCGATAATATCTCCGTCTGGGTCAGAGCGGCAATTTTTATCTTCGGTCTGATCATTTTCGGACAGGGGAATACCAGTCTGGGGGTGATCGTGGCGATCTCATCCTACGCCTCCAGATTCTGGCAGCCCATTATGAACCTGGGCAATATCTTCAACAATTTTATCAACAACATTGCTTATCTGGAGCGTATCTTTGAGACGCTGGACGAGCCTGTGACGGTGGATGACGCCGAGGATGCAGTGGAAATGCCGCCCATCAAAGGAGAAGTGACCTTTGAGAACGTGACCTTCGGGTATGAGGCAGATAAAGTGGTCTTAAACGATTTGTCCTTCACCGTGAAGCCCGGCGAGAGCGTGGCTCTGGTGGGACCTACCGGCGCGGGAAAGAGTACCATCGTAAACCTGATTTCCAGATTCTACAATGTGAACAGCGGGCGGGTACTCATCGACGGGCAGGACATTTCCAAGGTGACTCTGCATTCCCTGCGTTCCCAGATGGGCATTATGCTGCAGGACAGCTTTATCTTTTCAGGGACCATTGAGGATAATATCCGCTACGGCAAACTGGACGCCACCGGGGAGGAGATCGTAAAAGCCAGCGAGACGGTGTGTGCGGATGAATTTATCCGCAGGTTTCAGGAGGGCTATCAGACGGAGGTGAAGGAGCGGGGCTCCCTGCTTTCACAGGGACAGAAGCAGTTGATCTCCTTTGCCAGGACTCTGCTTTCCGCCCCTTCCATCCTGGTGCTGGATGAGGCTACCTCCAGCATAGATGTGCAGACGGAAAGAGCTCTGCAGCAGGGTTTGAACGCCATGCTTCAGGGACGTACCTCCTTCATCATAGCCCACAGGCTTTCCACCATCAAGAACTGTGACAAGATCATGTACGTGGACCAGGGAGGCATTTTAGAGTGCGGCACCCATGAGGAGCTGATGGCGGAGAGGGGATACTATTATCGGCTGTACACGGCGCAGATGGAGGACATTGCGTGACAATGCTTTTCTATGAGTCCTGCCGGTGTGGCGGCCGCTCATGGTATATCTGTCTTGTGAGCGCATTAAAGCGACGTGAAGATGAGACCGGGACAGCGAGAGCCCTCTGGCGAACGCTGTCCACGCAACGGGCTCATCGGAACGTCTGTCGCGTCTGCCGAACAAGGCAGATGTACCATGAGCGGCCCGGACGGAAGGGCAGCAGACAGAAGGATATTGCAGTAGAAGGACAACGGACAGAATGATATTGTAGTAGGAAAGGGGATATGTGATATATGAAATTTGAACCGAAATCTCTGGATCATGACCTGAGCCCTTATACCGGGCTGACAAGAGAGAGCTGGCTGGAAGCGGGAAAATATATGCTGGAGGGGATCTTCCGGCATATTGAGGATTTTGAGAAGCCTGTGGTGATGCCGAGGAAGGAGACTCAGATCACATACCCTCATCTTCAGGATCCGGAGGAGGCACAGCACACCCAGCGGCTTGCGGAGGTCTTTGAGGGGCTGACCCGTTCCTTCTTTATCGCCGCGCCTATGATACAGAATATTCCGGAGCTGGAGATCTGCGGTTATTCCATGGCGAAATACTATAAAAACCAGGTACTGCGCTGCTGTACAAAGTCAGATGCGCTTTACATAGGAACTTACGAGGATCAGCAGGACATCACCGGCCATGCGGACCCTTTCCGGGCCTTTCAGCAGACCGTGGAGACCTGTGCGCTGGTCATCTGCCTCTGGGTCAGCAGGGCGCAGATATGGGACACCTACACAAAAGAGGAGAAGGACATTATAGCGGACTTCCTGGAGTCCTATGCCCATGAAAACACGGTGCCCCAGAACTGGAGGCTGTTCAATATGCTGGACATGGCGTTCCTGCACATGGAGGGGTATCCCATTCAAAAGGACGTGATGCTGGATCACGCCCAGGCTATCCTGAACTATTATGCGGGGGACGGCTGGTATCGGGACGGTCATTCCTTCGACTATTATTCCTGCTGGGCCTTCAATGTGTATGCGCCCATCTGGAATCTCTGGTACGGCTATGAGAACGCCCCCTGGCTGGCAAAGCAGTTTGAAGAGCATTCCAACAGGCTCATGGAGACCTATGGGGATTTCTTCGACAGGGACGGCTGGACCAATATGTGGGGCAGAAGCAATATTTACCGCAACGCCGCCACCAGCGCCTTCGACGGCAATATGCTGCTTAAGAACAGCAAGGGGGACCCCGGACTGGCAAGGCGGATCTCATCCGGCTCCCTGATGCAGTTCCTGGGGAGGGAGGATTTCCTGTGGGAGGGTATCCCGACTCTGGGCTTTTACGGGCAGTTTTCTCCCCTGGTGCAGGGGTATTCCTGCGCAGAATCACCCTTCTGGCTGGGCAAGGCGTTCCTGTGCCTGCATCTGCCTGCGGAGCATCCTTTCTGGACGGCAAAGGAAAACAACGGAAGCTGGGAGAGCCTGCAGAAGGATCAGGTGAAGGTGACTACTCTGGACGGCCCCGCCCTCTGCTTCTCCAATCATGAAGCCAGCGGCGAGACCATATTGAGAACGGGAAAGGTAGTTAAAAATGTGGGGGATGTCCATGGTATGTGGAATTACTCCAAGCTTTGCTATAATACAAAGTACCCATGGGAATCCGTTCCATGGGAATCCGTTCCATGGGAATCCGTTCCCAGGGAATCCGTTCCCAGCGCCGCAGGAGCGGAAGAAAAGGTGTGTCCCGTGGAGGCGCAGCAGTACGTTTTATTGGACAGCACTACGGGGCAGGTCTCCCGTGCAAACGTGACTTTCTGGCACGGAGAGGAAAAGGGAGTGCTGTACCGCAGGCAGTTTTTTGACTATCGTCTGGATACGGAGTGTCATTGGATACAGGCGATCAATCTGGCGGACTTTGCGGTTCCCTGCGGAGTGCTGCGGGCGGATAAGCTGCGGCTGCACAGATGCCCGGTGGAGCTGACGCTGGGGTCCTATGGGTTTCCGGATAATGGAACGGAAGTCATCGAAGAGACGCGCCCCTACGGCAGGGCGATCATTTTGAAAGGAAGAGATTCTCAGGGCTGCGAAAAACAGATGGCCATGACGATCTATTACGACGGCTGGAAGGAGCTGAAGCTGCTTCGCAGTACCGGCACCAACCCGGATTCGGAAAGGTCCATTGTCCTTTATGCTCAGACGGACAAAGAAAAGCAGTACGGCTATGAGCCCTACATTCTCATTTCCCAGGTGCTCACAAAGGAGAGCCATCAGGACTTTACGGAGGATGAGCTGTTTCCTGTAAAGGAGCTGGTCTATACAGACCCGGAGCGGCGCGGCGGCTATGGCCCCGTCATTCTCAGGCTGAAGGACGGGACTGAAAAGCAGCTCTTATTTGAAGGCATAGAGGGAAAAATGATGCTGTGAGCTATTTTCCCCTGTACTTTTTGATAAATTCCTTTTGAGTGCAGGGTTTACTGTAATAATAGCCCTGGATGTAGTCGGGCTCTAACAGGGTGATACGCGCCAGCTCGTCCGAGGTCTCGATCCCTTCCACCACCAGACCTAAGCCTAAGCTGTGTACCATTTTGATAATGTGGAGCAGCAGGTCGAATTCATAGGAATTTTCCAGCGCCTTCAGGGTGAAGCTGCGGTCGATCTTGATGATGCTGGGGCGCAGGTTCCCGATGTTGGTCAGGTTGGAGTAGCCCTTGCCGAAGTCGTCCAGGGCAATGCCCACGCCGATGCCCTTCAGCTTGGACCACACGCTTCTGACGGCGGCGCTGTCCTCCAGATGTCCGCTCTCCGTCAGCTCCGCAATGAGGCATTCCGGGGGCAGCTGCAGCTCGTCCAGCGCTCCCTTGATATCGTCAAACAGCGAGGTTTTCAGAAGCTGGATGTAGGACAGGTTGATGGACACGCGGAACTCAGAGTGTCTTTCACGCATTTTTTTGCAGAAGGTCAGGGCGTTGCGGATGACCCATCTGCCCACCGGGATGATCAGGCTGCTTTCCTCCAGAAGGGGAATGAATTCCGCCGGTGAGATCAGCTCGTTCGTCCGGGTGCGGAAGCGAAGAAGCGCTTCCGCCGCGTAGAGAAGCTCGCCGTCCGTTGCCACCAGAGGCTGGAAATTCAGTTCAAAGCCCTGGAAATTGTCAGACACGGCCTGGCGCAGACAGCTGTTTAAGTATCGCCTGCGCAGGAAAGCGGAGTAATCCTCCTGACGGAAGAAATAAAGCTGGTTCCGGCCCCTTGCCTTTGCCTCGGACATGGCGAACTCGGAAAGCTTCATGGTCTCGCTGTAGCTGGTGTAATCGTACTGCTTGTTTTCCAGGTTTGACAGGGACACAAGGCCGGCGGAAATCGTGTAGATGGCCTTGTAGCTTTCCCGTGCCACCAGCTCGTCCACCTGGGAGCGGATGCGGTGATAAAGGCGTTTCATTTCATTGTAGCCGGAGCCGTTCAGATCCAATACCATAAATTCATCTGAGACGATCCTATAGGCATACTGTCCGGGCCCCAGGGTGCGCTGGATGCAGTCCGCCACCTCCCGCAGCACATAATCGCCGTAGTCGGAACCGTGCCTTTCATTGACCAGCTTGAAATCGTCGATACCCAGCCGCATGAACATGGCATTCTGCAGGGAGGGCATCATCTGCTTCATCTGCTCATGCAGAGAGGATTCACCCAGCAGGCCGCTGACATTGTCCGCCGTCATCCGGCTGTTCCCGATCTCGTTGATGCAGCCCACCAGCAAATTGGGGATGACTCCCGCCGTGCGCAGAAGGCGTCCTCTGCAGTTGATCCAAACCGGATACCCGTCCAGGCCGATCCAGCGGTACTTCAGATTGTGATCGTCCTTTTTACCGGACACGATCTCGTCCAGATCCGCCAGCAGCATGGAAAGGTCGTCGGAATGGACGAAGGACAGGAAGCCTTTCCGGATGTCGTGGAAGGTGTTGTCCGGCAGCGCAAAACGCTTCAGAGCGTTTTCCGTAATGAAAAACTCGTCCTGGGTCAAATCGATAACATAAAGGTAATCATCCATGCAGGCTGCAAATAATTTTGCAATATCGCATAACGTTTTAAAACTCATGTCCTTATTCATATCCCTGTTCATATCAATGACCATGCCTTTCCGCAAATTTTTCCTGTCCCAAAGCGTTGTCCTTATAAGTATTACCGATATTTTTGAGAGTTATCGTACATTATTGCATAAAATGGCAGAATTTACAAGTCAAAAGAATCGCGCTGGTACAATTTTTTAAAAATTTTTCAAAAAAATAGTGAAACGTCTGCGGAAATATTGTATAATGTTTCTGTCACTTTAGTATATGGCAATATAATTTTCGCAAAGCGCGGATCTTATTGTTTTGTTTATTAAATGTTTATTAAATAGGAGATTCCGATGGGATCTCCGTATGAAAATGCGGACAACGTCCACTTTTTTACAGGAGGGGCAATATGGCGAAGGAACAGAAAAATGAGTTATTGAGCAGAGTGGGAAGCGCGGTAGAGCAGAATTTCAACATTGACAGAGCCGCCTTGGAGGAAAAGGCGGACGAGCTCCTGGAGAAAGTGGTGGAAAAGAAAAAGGTGGGGATGTTCCGAGGCATCCAGACCAGAGTGATGACTGCCATGATGCTGACGGCGATCGTCTGTGTGGCGCTGGTGATGTTGATGGCTGTGGAACAGTCCAAGGCGTCGCTGAAAAAGCGTGTTCTGAGCGATATGCAGACAATGGTGGACGCCTACGGGGTAAACCTGGAGACGGCGGCCTACGCTTCGGGAAATGAGGTTCCTGCGGAGGAGGGGCTGCGGAGTATGTACGGTAGCGTGAAGCTGGACGGGATGCCTTCCAGTTACATATATGTGGTGGATGCAGAGGGGATCATGCTGATGCATCCTACGGCGTCAAAGGTAGGACAGCCTGTGAAGAATGATTTGGTTACCGGCATTGTGAAGCAGCTTAAGCAGGGCATTATACCGGAATCCGGAATGCTGGAATACACTGATGAGGGAACCGAGAAGCTGGCAGGATACTATGTGATGCGGAACGGCAAGGCGATTCTGGTGCTGTCGGCGGACAGAGACGACGCCTTTGATGCCGTCAATGATTTTATATTTCGGTGTTCAATAGTGTCCACTATCATTCTGGTGGTGATAGCTGTGGGCGGTGCTCTGGTCTCCAGAAGCATTGCGAAGCCCATCAAGCTGCTGACAGGGGTGGTGGATCAGAATGCGGAATTTGACTTTACGGAGAACAGGGCCAGCAGGCTGCTTTCCAAGGGCAAAGGCGAGACGGCGGTCATGAGCGCCTCCCTGGAGGCAATGCGGGCGAATCTGGTGAGTATGGTAAATAAGCTGATCGCAACGGGCACAAAGCTGTCGGAAAACGCCAGCGGCCTGAAGGAGATCGTGGAAAAGCTGAACAGCAATTCCTGTGACAACTCCGCTACCAGCCAGCAGCTGGCGGCCAGCATGGAGGAGACCTCCGCCACCACCCAGCTGATCGATGAGAGGATGTCCAATATCAACGAAAATGCAAGGAAGATCGGCAATCTGACCAAGGAAGGCGAGGAGAATGCAGAGGGGATCATCACAAAGGCGGAGAAGCTGAAAGCCAGCACCCAGGACGCAAACGACAAGACCAGGGAGATATATTCAAAGGTAAAGCAGGAGTCCGATATTGCCATTGAGAAGGCAAAGGATATCGAACAGATCAACGCGCTGACAGAGGCCATTACCTCCATTGCCAGCCAGACGGAGCTGCTTTCCCTGAATGCCTCCATCGAAGCGGCCAGAGCCGGCGAAGCGGGAAGAGGCTTCGCAGTGGTGGCAGGCGAGATCGGAAGTCTGGCTTCCCAGTCCACGGAGACGGCAAACAATATCACCAGCATCGTGTCGGGGGTCAAGAACGCGGCGGAGAGCATGGAGACCTGTCTGCGCCAGATGATTTCCTTTATGGAAGAGACTGTTATCGGGGATTATGAGAATTTCATCCGTGTCAGTGAGGAGTACAGCTCGGACGCCAGAGATTTCTCCGGAAGTATGCAGACCATCAACAGCTCCATCGCCGAGCTGGAGGAGAGCATCGCAGACATCACAAAATCCATACAGGATATCAACTCCACCGTAAACGAGGCTACCGTCAGCATCAACGAAGTGGCCAACAAGGCCACGGATATGGTGGGCTATGCAAACGATACCGGCGACAAGGCGGAGGAAAATGCGAAATGCGCTATGCAGCTGGAGGAGATCGTAAGGAAATTTAAAATCTGAGTATAGGGAAGTGTGCCTAAATGGCGAACGATAGAATACCATGGCCTTTCAAAAGGCTGTGGTATTTTTTTGCAATTCTGTTGTTGACAAAGTAATCTTCCGGTAGTATTATCCATATAAATAGTTTGAAAGTCAAATAACTTGATTATCAAATAAATAGACAATCAAACTATTTGATGTAGTAAACAAAACTATGAAAGGAAAGAGGAGAAAAATATGTTTGAAAAGGTAAAGGAAGTAATCGAGGAAAAGCTGAATGCGGATGGTGTTGAGATCACGGAGAGCACCAGCTTTAAGGATGATCTGAATGCGGATTCCCTGGATCTGTTCGAGTTGGTTATGGCTCTTGAGGAGGAATTCGACATTGAGATCCCCTCTGAGGATCTGGAGAAGCTGGTTACTGTGGGAGATGTACTGAAGTATCTGAGCGATAAGGGTGTTGCATAATGAAAACGAGGATCACAGAGCTTCTTGGAATCGAATATCCCATTATCCAGGGCGGTATGGCCTGGGTGGCGGAGCATAAGCTGGCGTCTGCAGTCTCCGAGGCGGGAGGCATGGGACTGATTGGCGCCGGCGGAGCGCCTGCAGCTTTTGTCAGAGAGGAGATCCGAAAGGCGAAGGAACAGACAGACAGACCCTTTGGCGTGAACCTTATGCTGATGAATCCGGAGGCGGATGAAATCGCCGGGATCATTGCGAAGGAGGGCGTAAAGGTGGTGACTACCGGCGCCGGAAATCCCGCAAAGTATATGGCGATGTGGAAAGAAGCCGGGATCAGAGTGATCCCTGTAGTGGCAAGCTCCGCCATGGCGAAGATGATGGAGCGGGCAGGCGCGGACGCGGTAGTGGCGGAAGGCATGGAGAGCGGCGGACATATCGGTTCCCTTACCACCATGGCGCTGGTGCCTCAGGTGGTGGATGCAGTGAACATACCCGTGATCGCAGCAGGAGGGATCGGAGACGGGCGCGGCCTTGCCGCAGCGCTGATGCTGGGCGCCGAGGGCGTCCAGATGGGAACCCGGTTCGTGGTGGCAAAGGAATCCATTGTACATCCCAACTATAAGGAAAAGCTGATCAAGGCCAAAGACATTGATTCAGAGGTCACCGGGATGAGCACGGGCCATCCGGTGCGTTCCCTTCGGAATCATATGACCAGAGAATATCTGCGTCTGGAGAAGGAAGGCGCAAGCTTTGAGGAACTGGAAAAGCTGGGTCTGGGAGCGCTCCGCAGGGCGGTCATGGAGGGCGACGTGACAAACGGGACCGTCATGGCGGGCCAGATCGCAGGCATGGTAAACAGAGAGCAGACCTGCCGGGAAATGATCCGGGAGATCATGGCGCAGGCGGAGGAACTGCTGGGGAAAGGAAAGAGCTATGAGTAAGACGGCATTTGTTTTTCCCGGTCAGGGTGCGCAGTACCCCGGCATGGGAAAGGATTTCTATGACGCCTTCCCGACAGCGAAAAAGGTGTATGAGCTGGCACAGGAAGCTACGGGACTAAATGTGGCGGAGCTTTGCTTTACGGAGAACGAGCAGCTGAACATCACCGAATACACACAGATCGCCATGCTGACTACCGAGGCAGCTATCTTAAAGGTGCTGGAGGAAAAGGGAGTAAAGGCGGACTGCTGCGCAGGCTTGAGCCTTGGCGAATACGGGGCGCTGGCTGCGGCGGGCGTCATGGAGCTGAAGGATCTGTTCCGGCTGATCCGGAGCAGGGGCATTTATATGCAGGAAGCCTATCCCACAGGCGGCGCAATGACGGCGGTGCTGGGACTGGATGCGGATACCATCGGGCGGATCTGCCGGGAGACGCCGGGCATTGTCTCCATTGCCAACGACAACTGCCCCGGACAGATCGTGATCACCGGGGAGGAAAAGGCGGTACAGCAGGCGTCGGAAAAGCTTACGGCGGCAGGGGCAAAAAGATGTGTTCCCTTAAAGGTCAGCGGGCCTTTTCACTCTGAACTGCTTACGGGCGCAGGAGAAAAGCTGGCGGAGGAACTGAAACAGGTGGCGGTGAGCGACCCGAAGATCCCTTATCTGTGTAATGTGGAGGCGGCTCCGGTGACGGATGGAGGAAGAGTCAGGGAACTGCTGGCAAAGCAGGTATCCGGCACAGTGAGATGGCGCGAGACCGTGGAGCGGATGATAGAATCAGGCGTGGACACCTTTATCGAGATCGGACCGGGCAAGACCTTAAGCGGCTTTGTGCGGAAGATCAACAGCGCTGTGACGATGAAGAATGTTGCCACGGTGGAAGATTTGAACAGACTTCTGGATGATCAGTGAAGCGAGGATGAATATGGAGACAGCAGAAAAAGAGTTGAATGGAAAGGTTGCGCTGGTCACCGGCGCCGGCCGGGGAATAGGGAGAGCCATTGCATTGAAGCTGGGTTCCATGGGAGCTGTGGTGCTGGTGAATTATAACGGTTCCGCGGACAGAGCTAAAGAGGTGGTGGAGCAGATAGAGGCCATGGGCGGAAGCGCCGAAGCGATTTGCTGCAACGTGGCGGATTTTGAAGCCTGCGGACGGATGGCGGAAGAGGTGATTGGAAAGTATAAAAGGATGGACATTCTGGTGAACAATGCAGGGATCGCCAGGGATAACCTGATCATGCGTATGTCCGAGGAGGAGTATGACAGCGTACTGGATACGAACCTGAAGGGCGCATTCAATACCATCAGGCATCTTTCCCGCTATTTTCTGAAGCAGCGCAGCGGAAAGATCATCAATATCTCTTCTGTCTCCGGCGTTCTGGGCAATGGGGGACAGGCAAACTATTCCGCTTCCAAGGCGGGCCTGATAGGATTGACCAAGAGCGTTGCCAGAGAGCTTGCAAGCCGCGGCGTCTGCGTCAATGCGGTGGCCCCCGGATTTATCGACACGGAGATGACGAAGGCCATGCCGGAGAAAACCAGGGAAACTGCCGTGGGAACCATTCCCATGGGAAGAATGGGACTGCCGGAGGAAATCGCGGAGACTGTGGGCTTTTTGGCAGGCAAGGGCTCCGATTATATCACGGGCCAGGTGATCTGCGTGGACGGCGGCATGGCCATATAAGGCCACAGGTCATGGGGAATGATTCAAATCAGGATCGGCAGCCCAGGTCATCTCATGGCATATATCTCTTATGAGGCATTAAAGCGATGTGGAGATGAGACCCGGTGCAATGTGAACCCACTGGTGAGCATTGCACCTGTATCGGGGCTCATCGGAACGAATATCGCGTCTGCCGAAGAAGAGATATATGCCATGGGATGACCCGGACGGCTGAAACTATCTGAACAGCACGGATGTAACATACGGCATTGGATACAGAAAAGTGAGGAGACTGTGGATGAATACAAGGAGAGTAGTTGTGACAGGCATGGGAGCAGTGACGCCTATCGGTAACAGTGTAGATGAATTTTGGAACAGTGTAAAGCAGGAAAAAATCGGGTTTGCGCCCATCACCAAATTTGACGCCGCAGATTACAAATGTAAGCTGGCGGCGGAGGTGAAGGACTTTGACCCTGAGAAATATATGGATAAGAAAGCGGCAAGGCGTATGGAGCTGTTCTGCCAGTATGCCGTGGCGGCTGCCGGGGAGGCGATCGGGGACGCAGGGCTGGACATGGAGAAGGAGGACCCCTGGAAGGTGGGCTGCTCCATCGGCAGCGGGACCGGAAGCCTGCAGGCCATAGAACGGGAACACGCCAGACTTTTGGAGAAGGGTCCTTCCAGGGTGGGACCTCTGTTTGTGCCCTTGATGATCTCCAACATGGCGGCAGGCAACGTGAGCATTATGTTTGGCTTAAAGGGCAAGAGCCTGAACGTGGTGACAGCCTGCGCTACGGGAACCAACTCCATCGGCGAGGCATTCCGGGCCATTCAGTACGGCGACGCGGACGTGATGGTGGCCGGCGGTACGGAGGGCGCGGTGACCCCCGTGGGAATAGCGGGCTTCACAGCGCTTACGGCTCTCTCGGACAGCACAGATCCGGAGAGATGTTCTATTCCCTTTGATAAGGACAGAAGCGGCTTTGTCATGGGTGAAGGGGCAGGTGTGGTGGTCCTGGAAGAGCTGGAGCACGCCAGAAGCAGAGGAGCTCATGTCTATGCGGAGGTACTGGGCTACGGCTGCTCATCGGATGCCTATCACATCACATCCCCTGCGGAGGACGGAGCGGGAGCGGCAAGGGCCATGCAAAACGCGCTGGAGGACGGGGGCGTTGCGCCGGAGGCTCTTACTTATATCAATGCCCATGGCACCGGGACCCATCACAACGACCTGTTTGAGAGCAGAGCTATCAAGCTTGCCTTTGGGGAACATTCAAAGAAGCTTAAGATCAATTCAACCAAGTCCATGATAGGACATCTTCTTGGGGCTGCGGGAGCCGTGGAATTCATTGCCTGCGTCAAGGAGATACAGGAGGGCTTTATCCACAGGACCGTGGGGCTGCGGGAGTCCGAGGAGGAGATGGATCTGAACTACTGTAAGGAGAGCTATCAGGAGGAGGTACCCTATGCCCTCAGCAATTCCCTGGGCTTTGGCGGTCACAATGCCAGCATACTGATAGGAAGCGTGAGAAGAATTTCTAACCGCTCACAGCATAGGCTGTTTCGCGGAGAAATTCTAGTCTCACACTGAAGAACGCAAGGACAGCGTTCTTCTCACCAATTGTATGTGCCCAAGAGGGGGCATAGCCCACCTCTTTGGATCCAACCCAAGAAAATCTAATCATTCCGGGAAGAATCCGCAGGCGGATTCTTCCGGATTTGCACTGGTTCATGGATTGGTTTGTGCCGCTGGCGGCATGACTGGAAGTGTGACAACAATCATCGGACGGCAACAGATAAGGAGAACACAGATATGTCATTGTATACGGCAAAGGAGATCATGGAAATCATTCCCCATCGTTATCCGTTTCTGCTGATAGATACCATAGAGGAGCTGGAGCCCGGCGTCCGGGCTGTGGGGAAAAAGTGCGTCAGCATGAATGAGCCCTATTTTCAGGGGCATTTTCCGGGGAATCCGGTGATGCCGGGCGTGCTTATCATAGAAGCGCTGGCCCAGGTGGGGGCGGTGGCGATTCTGTCCCAGCCTGAGTGGAAGGGACGCACTGCCTATTTTGCAGGCATCGACGGTGCAAAGTTCAAACAGAAGGTAGTGCCGGGGGATATTCTGAGGCTGGAGATGGAGATCGTCAAGGTAAAAGGGCCTGTGGGCGTGGGTAAGGCTGTTGCCACAGTGGACGGCAAGATCGCTGCCAGGGGAGAACTGACTTTTGCTATCGGTTAAGGAGGCAGACATATGAATTGGAATCTGAAGCAGAAGAGAGCGGATTTTTTCTCAAAGACCTTAAGCAAGATCAATAAGTCCGATTCCGGCCAGACGGGGCTGGGAGAGGCGGAGGGAGAACCCGGAGGCCGGGAGGCAGTCTCCCTTAAGGCAAATGAAAGCGCCCTGTCACGGGAAAACGGATCGTCACAGGAAAAGGGAGCATCCCTGGAAAATACCGAACAGGTGAAGGAGGTCGTCATGATCCGGTGTCCCAAGTGCGGAAAGAGCGTGGACAGGGAACGGGTCGTGAAGAAAAAATATATATGCTATGAGTGCGGAGCTTACTTCCGGGTAAGGATACACAACAGGATACGTATGGTTGCGGACCCCCATACCTTTGAGCCCTGGTTTACGGACCTTCCCGTTCAGAATCCCCTGGGCTACGAAGGCTATGAGGAGAAGCTGGCGGAGGCAAGGGAAAAGACCGGTCTGGACGAGGCGGTGACGGTGGGACGTTGTAAGGTGTTCGGCGAGGATATCATGCTGGGCGTCTGTGACGCCCGATTCCTCATGGCCAGCATGGGCCATGTGGTGGGGGAAAAGATCACCGCCGCCATTGAGCGGGCGGCAGAGGAAAAGCTGCCGGTATTCCTGTTCTGCTGCTCCGGCGGAGCCAGGATGCAGGAGGGCATCATCTCCCTGATGCAGATGGCAAAGACCGCCGCGGCGATCAAAAAGCTGGGTGAGGCGGGACTGCTTTACTGTACCGTATTGACGGACCCTACTACGGGAGGGGTGACCGCAAGCTTTGCCATGCTGGGGGATGTGATCATGGCGGAGCCGGGAGCCCTGATCGGCTTCGCAGGTCCCAGAGTCATCAAGCAGACCATCGGGCAGGAGCTGCCGGAAGGTTTTCAGACGGCGGAGTTCCTGGAGGCCCACGGCATCATCGACGGCATCGTAAAGCGGGAAAATCTGAAAAAGACTATTTATTTCCTGATAAAGTCCCATCAGTGTAAGGAAGGGGAATATGCAGGCTTTACGGCGGGGAAAGACGAAAGGTTTGTCCTCAGCGAGATCCTTAAGGAGCAGGAGTGGAAGGTGCGTCCCAAGGGAGCATGGGAGAAGGTGAAGGCCGCCCGGAGGGTGGAGCGTCCCCAGGCGCTGGATTATATGGAGCATATTTTTGATTATTTTGTGGAGGCCCACGGGGACAGGGCTTTCAGAGACGACCCTGCCATCGTGGGGGGGATTGCTTTCCTGGACGGCCAGCCGGTGACGGTGATCGCGGAGCATAAGGGGAAAGATATCAAAGAGTGCCAGGAGCGGAATTTCGGTATGCCCATGCCGGAAGGATACCGCAAGGCCCTTCGCCTTATGAAGCAAGCGGAGAAATTCAACCGTCCTATTGTGAGCTTTATCAATACCTCCGGGGCTTTCTGCGGCATTGAGGCGGAGGAGAGAGGCCAGGGGGAAGCCATTGCCAGGAACCTCTGTGAGATGTCTGCGCTGAAAGTGCCCATACTGTGCATCTTTATCGGAGAAGGCGGCAGCGGCGGCGCCCTTGCCACCGCAGTGGGCAATGAGGTATGGATGCTGGAGAACGCCACTTATTCCATTCTTTCGCCGGAAGGGTTTGCTTCCATTCTCTGGAAGGATTCCTCCAAGGCGAAGGAGGCAAGCGAGGTAATGCACATTACCGCCCAGGATCTGAAGCAGCTGCAGGTGGCGGAGGAGATCATCCCTGAGTTCGGCGGCGCGGACGAAAGCACCACGGAAGCCATTGCGGGGTATATCAAGGAGCATATGAAGGCATTTCTGGAGCGTTACCGGGGCATGGACGGCGAGGCCATCGCCGCAGAACGGTATGAACGGTTTCGGAAGTTCTGACACACAGCAAATCCGTGCGCATACATTTGGAGGATTTAAGAAAAAGGGTATGTCCATAAAAATCATCGGAACAGGGAGTGCGCTCCCCGAAAAGAATGTGACAAATGAAGATCTGGCTCAGCTGGTGGAAACCTCTGACCAGTGGATACGGGAGCGGACAGGCATCGGCAGCAGACACATATCCACCGGGGAGACGGTGGCTGCGCTGTCTGCCGCCGCCTGTGAAAAGGCGCTGGCGGACGCAGGCTGCGCAGCGGAGGAGATAGACCTTCTCCTGGTAGCTACCTGCTCGCCGGAAAGCGGCGTCCCCTGCGTGGCCTGCCAGGTGCAGGGGCTTATCGGCGCATCAGGGGCTGTGGCCTTTGATCTGAATGCCGCCTGCTCCGGCTTCCTGTTTGCACTGCACACCGCTTGGGCGTATATGGAGGCGGGTATTTACAGGAAAGCCCTGATAGTGGGGGCGGAGGTGCTGTCCAAGCTGGTGGACTGGACGGACAGGGGCACCTGTATTCTGTTCGGCGATGGTGCGGGAGCTGTTCTGGCGGAGCACAGCGGGCAAAAGGATGGGTTTTATTTTATACAGCATTCGGACGGAAGCAAAGGCGGCGCGCTGCAGTGCGACGCCCGGCAGCTGAAGAATCCTTATGTGGAGGCGGCGATGCAGACCCCCTGGATACAGATGGATGGCAGAGAGATCTTTTCCTTTGCGGTGCGGCGGGTGCCGGAGTGCATCGAGGAAGCGCTGTCCCTGGCAGGGCTGTCCGCGGAGGATGTGGACCTGTTTGTGCTGCACCAGGCCAATTACCGCATCATCGAGGGCATTGCAAAGCGTCTGAAACAGGATATCGGAAAATTTCCGGTGAACCTTGACCGGGTGGGAAATATGTCCTCCGCCGCGATTCCGGTGCTTCTGGATGAGCTTAAAGGAAAAGGAAGGCTTAAAGGTGGGATGAACCTGGTGTTGTCCGGCTTCGGGGCCGGGCTTACCTGGGGTGCCTGTGTTATAAAGTGGTAAGTTAAAGATGGGGGCAGGAAATGGTTCGGACGAGAAACAGGTCTATGAGCGAATTGCTGGCAAAGCTTTTCAACCATGTCATGGACATGGAGGCAAAAGCGGTCATCACGGAAGAATTCAGCGACATTACAAACAATGATATGCACATCATAGAGGCGATCGGCGTGAGCGAACACCGGAATATGTCGGCCATTGCCCATGACCTTTCCGTTACGGTAAGCACTCTGACCACCAACATGAACGGGCTGGAAAAGAAGGGGTATATCGTCAGAGAGCGCAGCCTGGAGGACAAGCGTGTGGTGTATGTGGTTCTGACGGAAAAAGGGAAAAAGGCTTTTTACCATCATCGGGATTTTCATAAGAAAATGATAAAGGCCATCATGAAAGATCTGAGTGAGGAAGAGATGGAGATCCTTTACCGCTGTCTGTTGAATCTCACCGGCTTTCTGGAGTCCTCGCACCAATCGTAGTATCAGGACACGCTATGGGACGGCGGGCGGTCATGGAAGGCTGTGTGAGCTGTGGCGGGGCCGGGGACGGCGGGCGGTCGCGGGAGACCGCGTGAGCTGCATTGGGGCCGCAGGGCGGCAGAATGAGAGGCAATATGAGTACCGGGGACAGGAGCAGGAGAAAATTCGGAAATATCAAGACCATAATTTACGGCAGGACCGCCATACTGATCCTGGGCTTTGGAATGCAGCTGGCGATGCTGGCGGTGGGGTATTTCTGGCTGAGAAGCTACAGCTTCTGGTTTTACGGGCTGTTTGTGGCGACCAGCGCCATAGTGGTGCTTCATATCTTTAATGCAAGGGGGATTCCGGACATGAAGCTGTCCTGGATGTTTCCCATTGCAATTTTTCCCATATTCGGGGCGGTCTTTTACGCCGCTATTATCATGCAGCCGGGCACAAAGGTCATGTACGGCCGGCTGAAGGAGCTTCAAAAACAGACAAAGCTGTATGTGACGGCAAACCGGGACACATGGGAGAGACTCTGCGCGGAGGATCCCCATATGGGCCGGTTTGCGCATTATCTGTACGAACGCGATGCAAGTCCGGTCTACGACAGGACCCAGGTGACTTATTTTTCACTGGGTGACGAGCAGTTTCCGGCCATCGTGGAGGAGCTGAAGAAGGCGGAAAAGTTTATCTTTGTAGAATTCTTTATTGTCAGCGAAGGATATATGTGGGATGTGATCCATAAGATCCTGAAGGAGAAGGCGGAGCAGGGCGTTGAGGTCCGATTCATGTACGACGGCACGGATGTGCTGTTCAATCTGCCCAGCTATTACCCTGAAATACTGGAGGAGGAAGGCATCCACTGCAAGATGTTTGCACCCATAAAGCCCCTGTTTTCCCCTCACTACAATAATCGGGACCATCGGAAGATACTGGTGGTGGACGGAAAGCTGGCTTTTACCGGCGGTATCAATCTGGCGGATGAATATATCAACAGAAAACAGCGCTTCGGGCATTGGAAGGATGCAGGCATTCTGGTGAGGGGGGATGCGGTGGAGCGGTTCACCTATATGTTCCTGGAAATGTGGAACGAGTCGGAGCGGCAGACGGAAAGCTTTGAGAGGTATGCCTGTCCGGCGGACAGCTCCCTGCTCTCCGACGGATATGCCATTCCCTACAGTGTCTGTCCTCTGGGACCTGAGCGGGTGGGAGTGCAGGTATATCTGGATATCATCAATTCCGCCCACTCCTATGTACACATTATGACGCCCTACCTGATCCCTGATCATGAAATGCTGATGGCGCTGATCTACGCGGCAAAGAGGGGGGTGGAGGTGGTGATCGTCATGCCCCATATCCCGGACAAGAAATATGCCTTTTTGCTGGCAAAGACCTATTACGACGAGCTTCTGGAGGCGGGCGTGCGCATCTGCGAGTATGAGCCGGGCTTTGTCCACGCAAAGGTGTTTGTGGCGGACGATGAGAAGGCGGTGGTGGGCACAGTGAATCTGGATTACCGCAGCCTGTACCATCATTTTGAGTGCGGGATCGTCCTGTACCGCAATTCCCGGATCGCCGCCATAGAGCAGGATATACAGGACACCCTTGCAAAATGTATCGAGCAGACGCAGGAGGAACTGAAAAAACGGAAGCTTTGGGAGAGGGCCTTCGGATGGGTGATGAGAATCATTGCACCTCTGATGTGAAACTTTTCGGCACAGATGCCGTCTATAAGGACAAAGAGGGTGACGGGGAGGAGAAGCCTTGAAGGACGCAGAAATTTTAGACCTGTACTGGGCGCGGAACGAGCGGGCCATAGCAGAGACGCAAAGCGCATACGGAAGCTATTGTTACAGCATTGCCTGGCATATCCTGTACACAAAGGAGGACGCCGACGAATGCGTCAACGACACCTGGTTTCGGGCGTGGAATGCTATCCCGCCGGGCAGGCCGGGTAAATTAGCCTTGTTTTTGGGAACCATCACAAGGAATCTTTCTCTGGACAGATGGAAGGAGCGTCGAACCATGAAACGCGGAGGCGGTGAGTTGACGGTAGCGCTGGATGAACTGGCGGAGTGTGTGCCGGATACCAATGACACGGAAGCTGCGGTGGCGGCTGCCGAGCTGGAAAGGCTGATAAACGAATTTCTGCACAGGCTTCCTGAGAAAGACTGCAACGTATTCTTAAGGAGATACTGGTACGTGGAGGAATATGCTGAGATCGCAAGGCGGTACGGCATGAACCTGAATACGGTAAAGACCAGTCTTTTCCGCACCCGGAACAAATTAAGGGAGTATCTGGAGAAGGAGGGGATCGTGCTTTGAGGACAGAGAAAGAGCCCGGCGCAATGAGAGTGATGGAGGCGCTGTCCGCCGTAGATGAGGAGCTGCTGGAGCGCAGTGAAAAAAAGCCCCGCCGTTTTGTACAAAGATATGGAGCCGCCTGCGCCGCCTGTCTCTGTCTGCTGGCGGTGGGAGCGGCATATTTTAGCATGAGCCGTATGAAAATGGGCGGTTATTCACAATCCGCAGGGGAGATGAGTGGCGGAGGGATGGAGGATAATGCCGCCCCTATGGCGGTGTATGCCGGAGACGGCGGGGCGCCGGAGGAAATGGCAGATGGCGCGCCGGAAGCGGCGGGGAATCCCTTTTTCGATGAAGAGACGGCTGCCCTGGGGGAGCCGGAATGGATGGATGTGGACCGGCTTGTGGCGCTGACTGATGAGCTGATACAGGAAAAAGCGGAGGCCCTGATAGATCAGGAACGGCAGATGGAGGCTGCAGAGGAAGCAGGGACTTCTTCCGGAACCGCGGTACAAAATGCGCCTGAAAAAGAGATGCAGGAAGTGAGTGTGAACGTGCCGGAGGGTTACAGGCCGGTCGAGACGAAGCTTGCCGATCTGGCCGGGGAGACGCAGGGCAGCATGGTGTACGAGTGGTCGGATGGAGAACACGGGCTTTGGCTGAGAGTGACAGATACGGAGCTGACGGCAGATATGCGGATCGACGCCGAGCCTCCCGTTTATACGGTGCAGGAGGCGTGGAGGGAGCTGATCCCGGACGCCGGAGCCGACGGGTATGTACAGTTTGGGCTGCTTTATGAAAACGGGATGCTGGTGGAGTATCGGGGCGTCCTGGAAAGGGAAGAGCT
Organism: Bacillota bacterium; assembly: GCA_023663285.1. Classification (GTDB taxonomy): domain Bacteria; phylum Bacillota; class Clostridia; order Lachnospirales; family Lachnospiraceae; genus Acetatifactor. The sequence continues at coordinate 17,577 of JAMPHT010000001.1, read as the reverse complement.
CATCAGGCTGCTGGAAACTCTTACATGGCAGAGTTTTTGAGCCTGCTTAGGTACATTCATTTTCCCGCATCCGGTAGCCTACGCCCACCTCTGTAAAGACATACTGGGGCCTGGCAGGATTCTTTTCGATCTTGTGTCGGATGTTTGCCATATTGACACGGAGGATCTGATTGCTGTCGTTCGCATATGGCCCCCAGAGGGCGTTCATGATCTCATGGTAGGACAGAACCCGGCCGGAGTGTTGAGCGAGAAGCGCCAGGAGCCGATATTCCACATGGGTCAGGTGGATGGCTTCACCGTCCAGGGAAACCGTCCCCGTCTCCAGATCGATTTTCAGATCGAGGGCGCGGTAGACCCTACCGGAAGCTGTGGTGTAATGGTGGCGCATACAGGCGCGGATGCGGGCCATGAGTTCCTCCGTGCCGAAGGGCTTGGTGAGGTAATCGTCTGCGCCCAGATCCAGGGCCTGCACCTTGTCGTGTTCCGTCTCTCTGGCGGAAAGGACGATGACAGGGCTGTGGCTCCAGTGCCGCAGGCTTGTTATGACTTCACAGCCGTCTATATCGGGAAGGCACAGATCTAAGAGGATCACGTCAGGGCAGTTTGCGGCGGCAAGGCTCAAGCCTTCCCTGCCGGAGAGAGCGGGGGTCACATGATAGCCGTTTTTGGTGAGGAGAGTGGTGATAAAGGAAGCTGTGTTTTTCTCATCTTCAATCAAAAGGATGTTGATCCTGGAATTCATGTCGTTACTCCTTTCTCTTTGGCAATGTAAAAGTAAACTCCGCGCCGTCTGAGTGGTTATGGCCCGTAATGGTTCCGTGGTGGGCGGTGATGATGGTTTTACAGATGACCAGGCCGACGCCCATTCCTTTCCGGGCGCCTGCAGGGGGCGGGGCGTGATCTGAAGCCTCAAAAAGATGCTTCAGTCTATGCTTCGGAATGCCGTTTCCGTAGTCCCGGACGGTAAAGGAGACGCAGTCCGGATGGTCCTCCACAATGAAATCTATGGGTCCGCCGGCGCCGGAGTGAAGCAGAGCGTTTTCCAGCAGATTGACAGTGACCTGCCCGATCAGGACAGAATCCATGGGAAGCATAAGGAGATCTTCAGGTACAGAAGCGCGGATGGTGCAGCCAGGATGCCGTTTTTCCGTTCTTTGCAGGGCCTCCGCCACGATTTCTTCTACGGGCTCTTCCCTGGTGGTGATGGTCAGGTCATGGTTTCTGATGTGGGTGACAGTCAGAAGATTTTCCACCATATTTACAAGCCGGGAAGAGGATTCATGGATATTGCGCACAAGGGTCTCCTTTTCCGCATCCGTCAGAGCTTCCTGCTGTTCCAGGTAAGTGAGGCTGTTACCGATGATGCCTGTGAGAGGGCTCCGCAGATCGTGAGAGATAGCCCGCAGCAGATTGGCGCGCATCTTTTCTGTTTTCGCCTCCTCCAGCTGTTTTTCTGCCATGGCTGCAAGGTCAGCCATAGCTGCAAGGCGGAAGGTCAGAAGGCTTAAAATTATCAGAAGAGAGGAAGCGCACAATATATCTGCCAGATAGTCGGCTGAAAAAGCTGCAGGAGAGCGGAGTCTGACATTCAGCCATATCACTGCAAACAGGGAGCAGAGGATGCCATACAGCCGGTCGGCGCAACTGCAGGAGGCAAGGAACACAAAGAGGACGAACACCAGTGTACAGTTGGGCGAGAGACGGCTGAATATGTGAGAGCAGGTGAAGGAGATGCCAGCGGCGGCTGCCATGCAGAGAATGCAGACCAGGATGCTGAACAGATGTTTCTGGAGTTCGGAGAAGGCTTGTACTTTCTTGCGCATAGGGTAAACTCCTTGAAATATAAATTATTACAACACCGTATTAATATGTTATAATATTTATCCCACTTTGCACAAGTATTGAGAGAATTATTTTTTTCGGAAATCATCTTTTCGGGAAACTATCTTCTCCGGGGGAGTTTCCTTCCCAGGGCGTTATCCTCTCCGGGAGAGGTAATTCCCCGTCCAGCGTCCGGATGCGCCGCAGGGCAGGATCAGTTCTGATCCACCCACAGGCAGTCCGATCTCTTCAGCCTCCACATACCCCTCAAGCTGCCGGGTCAGAGTACATTTAAGCATATAGGATAATACGGCGGGCTGAAGCCCGGTGGTATAGGAGTTGATCAAAAAGAACAGGGCGTTTTCGGAGAGCAGCCGGGCGGCGGACTGCAGGAGCGGCCAGAGGCTTTCCTCGATCTTCCAGATCTCTCCCTTCGGCCCTCTTCCGTAGGAGGGCGGATCCATGATAATACCGTCATAGCGGCTGCCTCTGCGGATCTCACGCTCCACAAATTTGACACAATCGTCCACCAGCCAGCGGATGGGTGCATCTCCCAGGCCGGAGCTTACGGCATTTTCCTTTGCCCAGCCTACCATTCCCTTTGAGGCGTCCACATGGGTGACTGCGGCGCCTGCGGCGGCAGCCGCCAGTGTAGCTCCGCCGGTATAGGCAAAGAGATTCAGGATCTTCGGCTGTCGGTTCGGAGCGCGCTTCAGAGAATCCCCTATCAGGCAGGAGAACCAGTCCCAGTTGGCCGCCTGCTCCGGGAAAAGACCGGTATGCTTAAAACTGAAAGGCTTCAGGCGAAAGGTGAGAGGACGGCCGGGCGCGTCCGGACAGGACAGTGCGTAGGAGACGGTCCACTCATCCGGCAGGCTGAAAAACTCCCATTCACCGCCGCCCCTGGCGCTGCGGTGATAATGGGCGTTTGGCCTGTCCCAGCCTTTATGCTTCCGGGGAGTATTCCATATGACCTGAGGATCCGGCCTCACCAGAATATAATCCCCCCACCGCTCCAGCTTTTCTCCGCCGGAGCTATCCAGCACCTCATAATCCCTCCACTTATCCGCAACCCACATAACGCCAGCATCTTCCCTTTCTTATTTTATTATATTATATATATAAATATATAATTTTTGACAGCATACTTACTTTACAGTCATACCGATGACCAGCTTCCGTCAGAAATCGTTTCTGACCGGACCGTATGAACACGTCAGCGCTTAGTGAGGTACTATGCCGAATGAAATTCGGCACGAACTTAGCGCTGCTACGCTGTTCATTCCGAGCGAAAGCGTGTCCGGCCGGGAACGATCTCTGCCGGAAGCGTCTCGTTGTTATTATTATAAGGTAAAGAGCAGAAGCCTGTAAAGCACCCGGAAAAAATTGTACGGGAAAAAATACAAAAATTAAAAAAAAGTCCTTGCAAAAAAAGGAAATACCCATTATACTATCTATTGCTGTGGCATGATAGCTGTGAAACGTGAGGTTGCTGTTTATCAGCAATGGTAAACAGGTTTTTACGTGGAGCGAATGTCAAGTTAGAAAACTGACGACAAGTCACTGTACAGAAAAAACTTTTCAAAGTTTTGGAAAGTCTGCATCAGGCAGAAACGACGTGTGATAGGCCGGATATCCGTAGAATGTTGCGTAAGGGATCAGGACACACACGGGAGAGTGTACAGTCACCGCTTGTCGTACTTGAGACTGAAAGTGCGAAAAGGAGGCGACTTTTTTTATGGCAAGTCAAGTAATGAGAATCACCCTGAAGGCATACGAGCATCAGCTGGTGGACGCATCTGCAAGCAAGATCATTGAAACTGTAAAGAAAACAGGTTCTGAGGTGAGCGGCCCCGTGCCCCTTCCCACCAAGAAAGAGGTCATCACGATCTTAAGAGCCGTACACAAGTACAAGGACTCCAGAGAGCAGTTCGAGCAGAGGACCCACAAGAGGCTGATCGACATTATTGCACCCACCCAGAAGACGGTGGATGCGCTGCAGAGACTGGAAATGCCTGCAGGTGTTTACATTGACATTAAGATGAAAACAAAATAATCAAAACCTCTACAGACGTAAGAACACTTCCCATGCCGAGTTGGGAAAAGGGAGAGATCCCTGTGGTTATGACGCAACGGTAACCGCGTGGTCCGCTATGTAGAAAGCCTTAAAAGGCAGAAAGAGAGGAAAAATGAAGAAAGCAATTTTGGCAACCAAGGTCGGAATGACACAGATCTTCAGCGATGACGGCACACTACTTCCCGTGACCGTTCTTCAGGCAGGTCCCTGCGTGGTGACCCAGGTCAAGACACAGGAAAATGACGGTTACAGCGCAGTGCAGGTCGGCTTTGTGGACAAGAAAGAAAGAATCGTGAACAAGGACGCCGGCGGCAGAAAGGAAGTCATCCACAGGCACGGTGTGACCAAAGCGCAGGCAGGCCACTTCAAAAAGGCAGGCGTAAGCGCAAAGAGATATATCCGGGAGTTCAGATTTGAGAACGCTGATGAATATACCATGGGCGCGGAAATCAAGGCAGACATTTTCGCACAGGGCGACAGGATCGACGCTTCTGCGATCTCCAAGGGAAAAGGCTTCCAGGGCGCGATCAAGAGACTGGGACAGCACAGAGGTCCCATGAAGCACGGATCCAAGTTCCATCGCCACCAGGGCTCCAACGGCGCCTGCTCATCTCCCAGCCGTGTGTTTAAGGGCAAGGGAATGCCCGGACATATGGGCTGCGTGAAGGTGACTGTCCAGAACCTTGAGGTCGTAAGAGTAGACGCAGAGAAGAATCTGCTGCTGGTAAAGGGTTCCGTACCCGGACCTAAGAAAGCATTAGTAACCATCAAAGAGACAACGAGGGCCGAGGCATAAGAGCGTGCCGGCGGCACGCCGTGAAAGGAGGACCAATTCAGATGGCAAACGTATCAGTTTTAAATATGGAAGGCAAGGAAGTTGGTACAATCGAATTAAATGATGCCGTATTTGGTGTAGAAATCAACGAACATCTGGTACACATGGCGGTGGTACAACAGCTTGCAAACAAGCGTCAGGGGACCCAGAAGGCAAAGACCCGTTCCGAGGTGTCCGGCGGTGGAAGAAAGCCCTGGAGGCAGAAGGGAACCGGTCATGCAAGACAGGGTTCTACCAGAGCTCCCCAGTGGACAGGCGGCGGCGTGGTATTTGCACCTGTTCCCAGAGATTATTCATTCAAGCTCAACAAGAAGGAAAAGAGAGCGGCGCTGAAGTCAGCGCTGACCGACAAGGTTCAGAAGAACAGCCTGATCGTTGTGGATGAACTGAAGTTTGATGAGATCAAGACAAAGAATTTTGTAAAGGTGATGAACAACCTGAAGGTTGAAAAGGGATTGGTGGTCCTTGCAGAGAAGGATGACAATGTATATTACTCCGCAAGAAACATTGAGACAGTTGACACTGCCCTGGTAAATACCATCAATACCTATGACATCATGAAAGCAAAGACGCTGGTCCTGACAAAGGATGCCGTTGCAAAGATCGAGGAGGTGTACGCATAATGGCAGATATTAAATATTATGATGTAATCCTCAAACCGGTTATTACCGAGAAAAGTATGGCTGGTATGGGCGAGAAGAAATATACATTCCTGGTTCATACAGAGGCAAACAAGGCTCAGATCAAGGAAGCTGTTGAGAAAATGTTCGAGGGCACCAAGGTCAAGAATGTCAACACGATGAATTATAAGGGAAAGGTGAAGAACAAGAGCAGAAGGCGCGGACCGGTTCTTGGAAAGACTGCAAAGACCAAAAAGGCAATCGTCACTCTGACCCAGGACAGCAAGGATATTGAAATCTTTGCGGGCCTATAAAATGATTAAGATAAGGAGATAAAAACGATGGGTATCAAGACATATAATCCCTATACACCCTCCAGAAGGAATATGACCGGTTCTGACTTTTCCGAGATCACCAAGACAACTCCCGAAAAGAGCCTGTGTACCTCTCTGAAAAAGAATGCCGGTCGCAATAATCAGGGTAAGATCACGGTGAGACACCGTGGCGGCGGCTCCAGAAGAAAGTACAGAGTTATTGATTTTAAGAGAAATAAGGATGGCATCCCGGCTACTGTAGCAGGTATCGAGTATGACCCTAACAGAAGCGCAAACATTGCATTGATTTGCTATGCAGACGGCGAGAAGGCATATATCCTGGCGCCCACAGGACTGACGGACGGCATGAAGGTCATGAACGGTCCCGAAGCGGAGGTCAGAGTGGGCAACTGCCTGCCTCTGTCGGAGATTCCTGTAGGTACTCAGGTACACAACATTGAACTGCATCCCGGAAAGGGCGGCCAGATGGTTCGGGCAGCCGGAAACAGTGCGCAGCTGATGGCAAAGGAAGGAAAGTATGCTACGCTTCGTCTCCCTTCAGGTGAGATGAGAATGGTTCCTCTGGTATGCCGCGCGACGATTGGCATTGTTGGCAATGCGGATCACAACCTTGTCAATATCGGTAAGGCGGGACGCAAGCGCCACATGGGCATTCGTCCTACAGTCCGCGGTTCAGTCATGAACCCTAACGATCACCCTCACGGCGGTGGTGAAGGCAAGACCGGTATCGGTCGTCCCGGTCCCAGCACTCCCTGGGGCAAGCCTGCTCTCGGATTAAAGACCCGTAAATCCAAGAAGGCTTCCAACAGACTGATCGTAAGAAGACGCGACGGCAGAGCGATGAAGTAAATTAAAACAGGAGGAAAGACAATGGCTAGATCACTGAAAAAAGGACCTTTCGCAGACGCAAGCCTGTTAAAGAAAGTTGACGCTATGAACGCATCAGGACAGAAGCAGGTCATCAAGACCTGGTCCCGCCGTTCTACGATTTTCCCTTCCTTTGTGGGACTTACTATTGCGGTTCATGACGGCAGGAAGCACGTTCCCGTATATGTGACCGAGGACATGGTGGGCCATAAGCTGGGTGAGTTCGTGGCGACGAGGACTTATCGCGGACATGGCAAGGATGAAAAGAAATCTAAGGTGAGGTAAGACAGTGCCCCTTGGATATGGCTTTGATTCTTAAGAAGGAGGATATTTATCTATGGCTAAAGGACATAGAAGTCAAATCAAGAGAGAGAGAAACGCCAATAAGGACACAAGACCCTCAGCTAAGCTTTCTTATGCCAGGGTGTCTGTCCAGAAGGCATGTTTCGTTTTGGATGCTATCAGAGGCAAGGACGTTGAGACTGCCTTAGGAATTCTGGATTACAATCCCAGATATGCTTCCGGCCTTATCAAGAAGCTGCTTGAGTCGGCTATTGCAAATGCAGAGAACAAGGGAATGAACAGGGAGAACCTGTATGTGGCAGAGTGCTATGCGAACAAGGGACCTACCATGAAGCGCATTCAACCCAGAGCAAGAGGCACTGCTTACAGAATCGAGAAGAGAATGAGCCACATTACCGTTGTGCTGGATGAGAAGAAGTAAGGAAAGGAGCAAATAAATGGGACAGAAAGTTAATCCTCACGGTTTGAGAGTGGGAGTAATCAAGGATTGGGATTCCAAATGGTACGCTGAGGGAGAGTTTTCCGATTATCTGGTGGAGGACTACGAGATCAGAAAGTACCTGAAGAAGAAGTTATACAGCGCAGGTGTCTCCAAGATCGAGGTCGAGAGGACGTCTGACCGGGTAAGAGTCATCATTCACACCGCAAAGCCAGGCGTTATCATCGGAAAGGGCGGCGCTGAGATCGAGGTCACCAAGAACGAGCTTTCCAAGATGACCGGCAAGAAGGTTCTGATCGACATCAAGGAGATCAAGAGACCTGACAGGGATGCACAGCTGGTGGCGGAAAATATTGCCCAGCAGCTTGAAAACCGTGTATCTTACAGACGTGCCATGAAGTCCTGCATGGGCAGAACCATGAAGGCAGGCGCGCTGGGCATCAAGGCTGCATGCGCAGGCCGTCTCGGCGGAGCTGATATTGCCCGCAGCGAGTTCTACAGCGAGGGCACCATTCCTCTTCAGACCTTAAGAGCAGATATCGACTATGGGTTTGCGGAGGCTGACACTACCTATGGCAAGGTGGGAGTCAAGGTTTGGATCTATAAGGGTGAAATACTTCCTACAAAGGGAAATCAGACGGAAGGGAGCGATAAGTAATCATGTTAATGCCAAAGAGAGTGAAATATCGTAAACAGTTTCGTGGCTCCATGAAGGGCAAGGCAACGAGAGGTAATACCCTCGCTTATGGCGAATATGGTTTGATATCGCTGGAGCCTTGCTGGATCAAGTCAAATCAGATCGAGGCAGCCCGTATCGCGCTTACTCGTTACACGAAGCGTGCAGGTCAGGTGTGGATCAAGATCTTCCCTGACAAACCCGTTACTTTAAAGCCTATCGGCACTCGTATGGGTTCCGGTAAGGGCGCTGTGGACAGTTGGGTTGCAGTTGTAAAGCCCGGACGTGTTATGTTTGAGATTGCCGGCGTTCCTGAGGAACAGGCAAGAGAGGCACTGCGTCTTGCAATGCATAAGCTTCCCTGCAAGTGTAAAATCGTTTCTAAGGCAGATTTGGAAGGCGGTGTAGAATAATGAAATCCAGTAAATTTGTAGAAGAACTGAGAACTAAGTCCGTTGAGGAACTTCAGTCAGAGCTTGTTGCTGCAAAGAAAGAGCTTTTCAATTTAAGATTCCAGAACGCAACCAATCAGTTGGATAATACGGCGAGGATCAAGGATGTCAGAAAGAACATTGCCCGTATCAATACAGCGATCACCGAAAAGGCAAGGGCATAAGGACTGACTGTCTGACAACAGGGAAAGGAGTAAAGTCGTGGAAGAAAGAAATTTAAGAAAAGTGCGTACTGGTAAGGTTACCAGTAATAAGATGGATAAGACGATCGTTGTGGCAATCGAAGAGCACGTGAAGCATCCTCTTTACAAGAAGGTCGTTAAGAGAACCTACAAGCTGAAGGCTCATGATGAGGAGAACACATGCAACATCGGCGACACCGTCAGGGTCATGGAGACCAGACCTCTGTCCAAGGACAAGAGATGGAGGCTCGTGGAGGTCGTAGAGAGAGCGAAGTAATGAAAGCCGTAGGTGCGGCAAAGGAGGAGAATCATGGTTCAGCAGGAAACAAGACTGAAGGTTGCTGATAACACCGGTGCAAAGGAACTGCTCTGCATCCGCGTTATGGGCGGCTCTACAAGAAGATATGCGCATATTGGCGATGTGATCGTTGCTTCCGTTAAAGATGCAACACCCGGCGGAGTTGTAAAGAAGGGTGATGTGGTGAAAGCCGTTGTAGTGCGTACCGTACAGGGGGCGCGCCGTAAGGATGGCTCCTACATCAAGTTCGACGAGAACGCAGCGGTGATCATCAAGGAAGATAAGACTCCCAGAGGAACCCGTATTTTTGGGCCGGTAGCAAGAGAGCTTCGTGAAAAGCAGTTCATGAAGATCGTATCTCTGGCTCCCGAAGTATTATAAGGAGGTGCCATTATGTCAATGTTGAAGATCAAAAAGGGCGATACCGTAAGGGTGATCGCCGGTAAGGACAGTAAGGCAAAGGAAGGCGCAAACGGCGCATTGACCGGTTTGGAGGGAAAGGTACTCTCCGTGGACGCAAAAAAGCACAGGGTAGTCGTGGAAGGCGTAAATATGGTTACCAAGCACGCAAAGCCTTCTCAGGCAAACCCCAATGGCGGTATTATCCAGAAAGAAGCTCCTATTGATATTTCAAACGTCATGCTGGTCCACAAGGGCACGGCAACAAGAGTCGGATTTAAATTTGAAAACGGCAAGAAGGTTCGTTTTGCAAAGGCAACCGGCGAAGTGATTGACTGATCAATAGGAAGGAGGAACACAAAGTGGCTAGATTAAAAGATTTGTACTACGACGAGATCGTAGATGCTATGACAAAGAAGTTTGGATACAAGAACCGTATGGAAGTTCCCAAGCTTGATAAGATCGTTGTCAATATGGGTGTCGGCGAGGCAAAGGACAATGCAAAGGTCCTGGAAAACGCGGTGGCTGATATGGAGATCATCACCGGACAGAAGGCAGTCCTGACCAAGGCGAAGAATTCTATTGCAAACTTCAAGATCCGTGAAGGCATGAACATTGGCTGTAAGACCACCCTGCGCGGAGAGAAGATGTATGAGTTCCTTGACCGTCTTGTGAATCTTGCGCTGCCCCGTGTGCGTGACTTCAGAGGCGTCAATCCCAACTCCTTTGACGGCAGAGGCAACTATGCTCTTGGTATCAAGGAGCAGTTCATCTTCCCGGAGATCGAGTATGACAAGATCGACAAGACCAGAGGTATGGACGTTATCTTTGTTACTACGGCAAAGACCGATGAAGAAGCAAGAGAGCTGTTGACACTGTTCAATATGCCTTTCGCAAAACAATAAGGAGGTAAATTTTCATGGCTAAGACATCATTGAAGATCAAGCAGCAGCGCAAGCCCAGGTTTTCCACTCAGGCTTACACCCGTTGCAAAATTTGTGGCCGTCCCCACGCTTATTTGAGAAAGTATGGCATTTGCAGAGTTTGCTTCCGCGAACTGGCATACAAGGGAGAGATTCCCGGCGTGAAGAAGGCAAGTTGGTAAGAATCAGGAATAGAAGGAGGAAGTCACAAAATGACAATGAGTGATCCTATTGCAGATATGCTTACAAGAATCCGTAACGCAAATACTGCCAAGCATGACACAGTTGACGTGCCCGCTTCCAGAATGAAAATGTCCATCGCACAGATACTTCTGGAGGAGGGTTATATAAGCAAATATAATGTTACCGAGGACGGCAGCTTCAAGACGATCCACATCACCCTGAAGTACGGTGCGGATAAGAATGAGAAGATCATCTCCGGTATCAAGAGGATCTCCAAGCCGGGGCTTCGTGTATATGCAAACAAGGATGAACTGCCCAGGGTTTTGGGGGGCTTAGGTATTGCGATCCTTTCCACCAACCAGGGCGTCATCACCGATAAGAAGGCAAGAGAGCTGAAGGTGGGCGGAGAAGTGTTAGCGTTCGTCTGGTAACAATGGTTCTAACAAAAATATAGGAGGTACGGGCATGTCACGTATAGGTAGAATGCCAATCGCAATTCCCGCAGGCGTTACTGTGGAGGTTGCAGAAAATAACAAGGTGACCGTTAAGGGTCCCAAGGGTACTCTTGAGAGAGTATTGGCCAGTGAAATGGAAATCAAGGTCGAGGGCGCCGAGGTGCTGGTAAGCAGGCCCAATGACCTGAAGAAGATGAAGTCTCTTCACGGTCTGACCAGAACTCTGATCCACAATATGGTGGTGGGAGTGACAGAAGGGTATGAGAAGAAGCTGGAGGTAAACGGTGTCGGTTACAGGGCGGCAAAGAGCGGCAAGAAGCTGACGCTGAACCTGGGCTATTCCCATCCGGTCGAGATGCAGGATCCCGAAGGAATCGAAACTGTCTTAGAGGGACAGAATATCATTATCGTCAAAGGTATTGATAAAGAAAAAGTAGGTCAATTTGCAGCTGATATCAGAGACAAGAGAAGGCCTGAACCTTACAAGGGCAAGGGTATCAAGTATGCTGATGAAACTATCAGACGTAAAGTTGGTAAGACCGGTAAGAAATAACGGATAAGGAGAGTATGAAGATGGTTAACAAGAAATCAAGAAAAGATGTACGTGTGAAAAAGCACATGAGAATTCGTAACCGCTTCAGTGGCACTGCTGAGAGACCTCGTCTGGCGGTGTTCAGAAGCAATAATCATATGTATGCTCAAATTATCGATGATACTGTTGGGAATACATTAGTATCCGCTTCCACGGTGGAGAAATCCGTCAAGGGCGAGCTGGAAAAGACCAATAACGTTGATGCGGCGGCATACCTGGGAACCGTCATTGCCAAGCGGGCAATTGAAAAGGGTATCAAGGAGGTTGTTTTTGACAGAGGCGGCTTTATATATCATGGCAAGGTTGCAGCGTTAGCTGATGCGGCCAGAGAAGCTGGTCTGGAATTCTAGGAAAGGAAGAGGAATACATCATGAAACATACAGTCATAGATGCAAGCCAGTTAGAGTTGAATGATAAGGTCGTTACCATCAAGCGTGTGGCAAAAACCGTAAAGGGCGGCCGCAATATGCGTTTTACCGCTCTGGTAGTGGTTGGCGACGGCAATGGCCATGTGGGCGCCGGTCTGGGAAAGGCAGTGGAAATTCCTGAAGCGATCCGCAAGGGGAAGGAAGATGCGATGAAGCACATCGTTTCCGTTGCGCTGGACGCCAACAATTCCATCACCCATGATTTTGTGGGCAAGTACGGTTCCGCAAATGTTCTGCTGAAGAAGGCTCCCGAAGGTACAGGTATCATCGCAGGCGGTCCTGCACGTGTGGTCTGCGAGCTTGCAGGCATCAGGAATATCCGTACCAAGTCCCTTGGCTCCAACAACAAGCAGAATGTTGTTCTGGCAACCATTACCGGCTTAAGCCAGCTGAAGAGCCCTGAAGAAGTGGCGAAGAGCCGTGGCAAGTCCGTTGAAGAGGTAACAGCCTGAGAAGAAAATCTAAGCGGATAAGGTACATCCGCAAAGATTTTCTACGGTGCCTGTCGGCACCTTTCTCAGGCGGAAGAATCGCTTGCGATTCTTCCCGCAGGAGGGGAATGACTCGTCAGGTGTTTTTCCCGCATGAAAGGAGTTAATTATGGCAGACAAGAAGTTAAAGATCACTTTGGTAAAGTCCACGATCGGGGCTGTGCCGAAGAACAGGGCAATCGTTAAGTCCATGGGACTGCGCAAGATCGGCAGTTCTGTGGTACTGCCTGACAATGACGCGACAAAAGGACAGATCCGGCTGGTTGGTCATTTGCTGAAGGTAGAAGAAGTATAAATCGAAGGAGGTGTTAGAAATGGAATTATCCAATTTGAGACCCGCTGAAGGTTCCAAGCATAACGATTTCAGAAGGGGCCGCGGACATGGTTCGGGAAACGGCAAGACTGCAGGAAAGGGCCACAAGGGACAGAAGGCACGTTCCGGAGCACCCAGGATCGGTTTTGAAGGCGGACAGATGCCGTTATACAGACGTATCCCCAAGAGAGGCTTTAAGAATCCGAATGCAAAGGAGATCGTGGCTATCAATGTGAGTGCGCTTGAGCGCTTTGAGAATGGGACAACAGTGGATGTGGATACATTGATCGAGGCCGGCGTAATAAAGAATCCCAGAGATGGCGTTAAGATACTCGGAAATGGAGAACTTACCAAAAAGCTCAATGTCAAGGTAGACGCATTCAGTGCATCCGCAAAAGCAAAGATTGAGGCTCTTGGTGGAACGGCAGAGGTGATGTAATGTTTACAACGCTGAAAAACGCATTTAAAATCAAAGAAGTCAGAGATAAAATTTTGTTTACCTTTGCAATGCTGGTTGTGATTCGTATCGGTTCGCAGCTGCCGGTGCCGGGGGTAAACGGAGAGGTTTTCCGGCAGTGGTTCTCTGGACAGTCTAACGGTGCGTTCAGTTTTTTTGATGCGATCACGGGTGGTTCTTTCAGCAGTATGTCGATCCTGGCGCTGAATATTACCCCTTATATCACATCTTCCATTATCATGCAGCTGCTTACCATTGCTATCCCCAAGCTGGAGGAGATGCAGCGTGACGGCGAGGATGGAAGGAAAAAGATCGTGTCTATCACCCGGTATGTTACCGTGGCGCTGGCACTGATCCAGTCGACCGCCATGGCTATCGGATTCGGCAGACAGGGATATCTGACGAACTTTAATGCTCTGAGCGTCATCTGTTCCGTGGCTGCGCTCACCGCAGGCAGCGCGTTTTTGATGTGGGTAGGCGAGCGGATCACGGAAAAGGGTATCGGAAACGGTATCTCCATCGTCCTGGTCATCAATATCATTTCCAGGCTGCCGGAGGATCTGAAGGCACTGTTTGACCAGTTTGTGCTGGGCAAGGCTCCCGCCACGGCAATTCTTGCGGCGGTGATCATTATTGCAGTCATTGTTGCAATGGTAGTCCTGGTCATCATTTTAAATGACGGCACACGCAAGATCCCCGTGCAGTATGCGAATAAGGTACAGGGCAGAAAGATGGTGGGCGGACAGATGTCCAATATTCCGCTGAAGGTGAACACCTCCGGCGTTATTCCGGTCATCTTTGCACAGTCCCTGATGCAGCTCCCCATTATTATTTCTTCCTTTGCGGGCTATAAGGGGACAGGTGTGTGGAGTGAGATCTTAAATTACCTGAATTCCGGCAACTGGTGTGATCCCAAGCAGTTAAAGTATTCCATCGGAATGCTGGTATATATTGCATTGATCATTTTCTTTGCATATTTCTATACCTCCATCACGTTCAATCCGTTGATGGTGGCAGACAACATGAAAAAGCAGGGCGGCTTTATCCCCGGCATCAGACCCGGCAAGCCCACCAGCGATTACCTGAACAGGGTGCTGAATTATATTGTGTTTATCGGCGCGGTGGGTCTGACTGTTATTGCGGTACTTCCTTATTTCTTCAGCGGTGTGTTTAAGGCGAATGTGTCCTTTGGCGGCACCAGCCTGATCATTATTGTCAGCGTTGTGCTGGAGACTATGAAGCAGGTGGAGTCCCAGATGCTTGTCCGCAATTACAAGGGATTTTTGGAAAAGTAGTTTTTTGTCGCGCAGGCATATCCTGCGCGACTTTTGGACTGTAAATGGAAAGGCATGGTTATTGATATGAAGATTATAATGTTAGGTGCGCCCGGCGCCGGAAAAGGCACCCAGGCCAAAATGATTGCGGAAAAGTATGGTATTCCTCATATCTCTACGGGAGATATTTTCCGTGCCAATATCAAGAACGGCACAGAGCTTGGAATGGAGGCAAAAAAGTACATGGATCAGGGGCTGCTGGTTCCTGACGAGCTGACCGTAAAGATCCTGCTGGACAGAGTGGCCCAGGCGGACTGTGCGAAGGGCTATGTGCTGGATGGCTTTCCCAGGACCATTCCCCAGGCGGAGGTGCTGGATGAGGCTTTGAACAAGCTGGGTGAGAAGATCGATTATGCTATCAACGTTGATGTGCCGGATGAGAATATCGTCAGGAGAATGTCGGGGAGACGTGCCTGCTTAAAGTGCGGCGCAACTTACCATATTGAGCATATACCGCCTAAAAAGGAAGGCGTCTGCGATACCTGCGGCAGCGAACTGGTGCTTCGGGATGACGATAAGCCGGAGACAGTTCAGAACCGCCTGAAGGTATATCACGACCAGACACAGCCTCTGATCGACTTTTACACGGCAAAGGGCGTGCTTAAGACTGTGGACGGCACCGTGGACATGAAGGACGTATTTGCGGCCATTACAGGTATACTGGGGTAAGGCTCATGGCTATTATTATCAAGAACGAACATCAGATAGAATTGATCCGGGAGTCCTGCAGACGGCTGGCAATCGTACATAAGGAGCTGGAAGCGTTCATAAGGCCCGGAATATCCACGAAGGATATTGACATCCTGGGGGATCAGCTGATCCGCAAGCTGGAAGGCATACCGAATTTCCTTCATTATAACGGTTATCCGGCGAGCATCTGTGTGTCGGTCAACGACCAGGTGGTACATGGTATTCCCAGTAAGCATCGGATCCTGCAGGAGGGCGACATTGTCAGCCTGGATGCGGGTATGATCTACAAGGGATACCATTCTGACGCCGCAAGGACCCACGCTGTGGGGGAGATCAGTCCTGAGGCAAAGAAGCTGATCCAGGTGACCAGAGAAAGCTTTTTTGCAGGAATAAAAGAGGCAAAGGCCGGAAATCATCTGTATAATATATCCAACGCTATCGCGGCCTATGTGAAGCCTTACGGCTATGGCATTGTCCGCGACCTGGTGGGCCACGGCGTGGGGACAAAGCTTCATGAGGATCCTCAGATACCTAATTTTGCCCAGATCAAGCGGGGACCCAGGCTGCGGCCGGGAATGACTCTTGCCATTGAACCCATGATCAATATGGGCAGGGCGGATGTGGAATGGCTGGATGACGACTGGACGGTGGTGACGGAGGATGGTTCTCTGTCTGCCCACTACGAGAACACCATTCTGATCACGGAAGATGGCGAGCCGGAGATCTTGACTCTCTATTAAAGACGAACAGGAATATCAGTATGACGGGACAATTTGTGACCTCCAAAGCCGGACATGACAAGGGCGTCCTATATATAGTTGTGGCGGAGGAAGGAGATTTCGTATATTTATCGGACGGCAGATCAAAAGGGCCGGACAGACCTAAGAAAAAGCGCAGGAAGCATATTCAGCCTATCAATGCGGAAGCGAAGGAGCTGAAGGCAAGGCTTTTGACAGGCGAAGCAGTCAGGCCGGAGGAAGTCAGATACGCCATAAGGCAGTTTGAGAGCAACAGAACAAACAAAACAGTGGAGGAAATGTATGTCGAAAAGTGATGTGATCGAAATTGAAGGAACAGTGGTAGAGAAGCTGCCCAACACCATGTTTCAGGTGGAACTGGAGAACGGACACCGTGTGCTGGCACATATCAGCGGTAAGCTGCGCCAGAATTTTATCCGTATCCTGCCCGGAGACAAGGTGACACTGGAGCTGTCGCCCTATGACCTGAGCAAGGGACGTATCATCTGGAGAGACAAATAAAAACGGATAAATAAAAATCAAAATGGGGGTTGTCAATTGACAGCCCTCATGTTATAATAAAAAACGGTCTTTTTTGAAAGGAGGGTTTAAGATGAAGGTTAGATCATCAGTAAAACCGATTTGCGAAAAATGCAAAGTCATCAAGAGAAAAGGACGCATCAGAATTATCTGTGAGAATCCGAAACACAAGCAAAGGCAGGGATAATCACCGTCTGTAACAGGTCCGGAAGGAATTGATACAGGTAAAGTGAGTTCTTGTCTGGTTTTTATGTGCGGCTGAGTCGCCGTGGATGCGTAAGCAGAGGCGGCGATTATCATAGAACCTGGATGGAGCTTGCGGGAGATTACTTCTTGATACCACGACGAAAAGATTTTCTAAAATCATAAAGGACATGATTTAAGAAAATCTAAGTTTCGTCGGGAAAAACGCACAGCGTTTTTCCGGCGGAGGTGTAGTTGCTTTTAAGTGTTGTGGAAAGATCGGATGATTTGTAACGTGTCCGGTTGGGTGAAAGCCCCAATCAATTAGTAACAGAAAATGGAGGAAATGTAAATGGCTCGTATCGCAGGTGTAGACTTACCCA
Organism: Bacillota bacterium; assembly: GCA_023663285.1. Lineage (GTDB taxonomy): Bacteria > Bacillota > Clostridia > Lachnospirales > Lachnospiraceae > Acetatifactor. The sequence continues at coordinate 564 of JAMPHT010000001.1, read as the reverse complement.
GAGAAAAACGAATCGAAATCGGCCTGACCTATGTTTATGGAATCGGAAGGGCTACTTCCAACAAGATCTTGGCGGAAGCAGGCGTGAATCCCGATACCAGAGTCAGGGATGTGACCGATGACGAAGTAAAGAAGATCAGCGAAGTGATCGAGAAGCTGAATGTCATGGTGGAGGGTGATTTGAGACGTGAAATCGCTCTGAATATCAAGAGACTTCAGGAAATCGGCTGCTATCGCGGCATCCGTCACCGTAAGGGGCTGCCCGTTCGCGGTCAGAATACCAAGAACAACGCGAGGACCCGTAAGGGACCCAAGCGTACTGTAGCTAACAAGAAAAAGTAAGTAACTATAATTTATCGAGAAAGTAGGTTAGTTTAAAAATGGCGAAACAGGTTGCAAAAAAAGTAACTAAAAAGCGCGTCAAGAAAAACGTTGAACGCGGACAGGCACATATTCAGTCCTCTTTTAACAACACGATTGTTACACTGACTGACAGCGAGGGCAATGCGCTGAGCTGGGCAAGTGCCGGTGGTCTGGGATTTAGAGGTTCAAGGAAATCTACTCC